>URQF01000055.1 GCA_900549915.1 uncultured Mollicutes bacterium
AAAAGCATTCGGCTTATCATTGACAAAGCAGTTTTTGAAGATAGATGCACTTGAAAAGTATTCAGGATTAAAGATAGAAAAAGACTAAATCCAACGCTTGAAAAGCCGGCCTCTTGGCAGAAACTACTACAAAAATTTGTGGCGGTTTTCCAAAAGCCGGCTTTTTGTCGCACTTTTCAAAAACTAACTGTAAAAGTCATGATCCAAGAAAAAAGAATAAAGAAAGAGAATTTCAGATTTCAATATCAGAGTCCTAAGAACCGAAGAATGTTCTCTTTCCTAGGAGTATAGTTTTCGATTGTCTCATCCACATAGGAAGGTGTTAAGAAGGTAGGAGGACAGTTTTTGTCTTTCACTAGAACAATCTTACCCGCCTTTGCACGATAAGCTGACAAAAGTCCAGAAGCCGAATCCTCGAAAATAACGCAGGAAGAAGGATCCAAATGGATTCTCTTTGCAGCAACTTCATAGATTTGAGGATCTGGTTTTCCTCTTTGAAAGCTTCCATCATCATAGACAATAGCCTCTTTTGGAAAATACTCCAATAGTGGGAATACCTTCCTGTACCATGCCCTATTGCTTTTTTCGGAAGATGTCGCAATCGCCCTAGGAACATGATTCTTTTTCAAGAATTCCAGAAACAGAGTTAGCCCAGGGGCAAAATGAAGAAAAGCCGGATCCGAGGAAGCGAGTTTACGATACCTGACCTCTTTCTCTTGAGCAATTTCATTCCTTTTCTCCTCGGACAGAGCCGAAGGAGACAAGTAAGAAAGAATCAGATTATTCGGACGTCCTTGAACATTCTTATCCAAATCCTCATCGGTCAGTTGCTTGTGAAAGTACTCCAAAGCAATCCTCTTCCACGCTCTGCAATGAAGCGGAGAGTCAAAGAACCTCGTCCCGTTGAAATCAAAAAGAACACCTTTCATTTTTTCTCCTTCCTGTCTGGAAAACACTTGTCATAAGTGTTCTTCAAATCTTGGTAAGTGACATGCGTATAGATAGAAGTCGTTCGGACCGATTCATGTCCTAAAAACTCCTGTATCACTCTTAAGTCTGCACCATTGTTCAGAAGCTCTGTTGCAAAGGAATGACGTAGCCTATGAGGATGGACTTTCAAAGTAAATCCGGATTTCTCAGCAGCTTTGGAAACAAGATATTCGAGTCCTCTCTCTGTCAACGGCTCTCCTCTTTGATTCAGGAACAGGATTCCAGAATCCTCTTTCTTGCCAAGGAGCTGACTACGAAGTTCTTTTTCGTATTTTTCAATGGCGGTTAAGCAAATCGAAGAAAAAGGAACCATGCGGTCTTTCTTTCCTTTTCCTTTGACATGAATCAGTCTTCTTTGTTTGTCCCTATCACTCCTTCTCCTAGAAATCAGTTCACTGGCACGAAGCCCGGAAGCGAAAAGAAGCTCTAAGACAGCTTGATCTCTTAGCATCCTTCTATCTGTCCGCTTCCTATTGGAATCCAGAAAATCATTGATTTCCTTTTCAGAGAGAAACTCAGGTAATTTCTTTGCTTTTTTCGGAGAGGATATCGTTTCAAAAGGATTATCCTTCCTGCCATGATAAACATGGAGATAGAGATAAAAGTGCCGAAGGGCAGAAAGCTTTCTTTTGATAGAAGAAGAATCCCTGTTCTTCCTCCGTAAGGAAAGAAGATACGTCTGAATCAGCTCTCGGTTCACTTCTTCTTTTTTCTTTCCTTCATCCAAAAGAAAAAGAAGAAAGCTGGCAACATCCTCGCCATAGCTCAGAGCTGTTTTTTCCGAATAGCCTTTCAATCCAGTCAGATAGGAGAGAAATCCGCTGAATTCCTTATCCTTGACCTTGCTAATCCTGTTTCCGTTTGTTTCCATAGGTCTACTAATAATTTTATCAGAAAGAAAACAAGCAGAGAGAAAAATCCCCCTATCCTATCGGATAAGGGGACAAGTTATCTACTTTTCTTCTTTCTTGTCCTTCTGGTCTTTGGAAGGAACAATATAACGGCACTTCGGATAGTTCGAGCAACCAATAAAGGTCTTACCCCAACGGCTCTTTTTTTCAATCAGATGGCCTTTATGGCAACGCGGACAAAGAGGAGCATCAGCAGGAATCTCAACCGGTTTCTTAGCTCCTTTTTCGACAACGCGGCCTTTGCTATCTTCCCTATAATCGCATTCCGGATAGCCAGAGCAGCCAATGAACTTTCCATAACGTCCTTTGCGGTAAATCAACGGCTTACCGCATTTCGGACAGACTCTGCCTTCCACAACTTTCGGTTCTTCTTTCTCAATGTAGGTGCAGGAAGGATAGTTGGAACAGCCGATGAACTCTCCGTATTTTCCTTTCCGGTAAACAAGGGGAGATCCGCACTTCGGACAGACTCTGCCTTCCACAACCTTCGGTTGAAGTTTTTCCCTGTTCTGCTTAGCAGCATCGAAATACTTCGTGAACTCAAACCAGAAGTCCGAAAGAAGCTGCAAACGGTCGGCCTTTCCATCCGCGATATTATCCAAGGATGTTTCCCTGTTTGCCGTATAGCTGACATCCCTGTATTTCGGGAAGTTATGAACCAAGGCATCGACTGTGATATCGCCTTGTTCGGTCGGAATCAAAGAACCTTTGACCGACTTGACATACTCTCGCTCGATCAAAGTCGAAATCGTCTTAGCATAGGTGGAAGGACGTCCGATTCCGTTCTCCTGCCTGAGTTTGACGATTTTACCTTCATTGTAACGGCTCGGAGCTTTCGTAAAGTGCTGTTCCTTATCCATCTTGACAGAAGTGAAGAGGTCTCCTTCCTTAATGGAATTCGGAATCTTGCTTTCTTTCTTCTTCTCTTCTTCGGTTTCTTCATTATAGATTCGAGTATAGCCATCAAAGAGAGTCTTCGTATTGCTGCAATTGAATCCGTATCCATCGCCTTCTAAGACAAGAGTAGTCAGAGCATCAACCTTTGGTGCCCTTAAAGAAGCCACAGCACGGTTATAAATCCTCAGATAGAGTTTGTACTCATCCTCGGTCAGATAAGCATGCCTCTGGCCTGGAGTCAAAGAAAGATCGGTCGGACGGATAGCCTCATGGGCATCCTGAACATTCTTGCTCGACTTCTGGACATGGACACGGCCAAGATATTCCTTGCCGTAGTTCTTCTCAATCCTATCATGAGCAGCTTGAATGAATTCGTCTGCGAGACGGATAGAATCGGTACGCATGTAGGTGATAAGACCCGTTGCCTGTCCCTTGATCTCGACACCCTCATAAAGATGCTGAGCGATGGACTGAGTGTGGTTAGCAGAGAAATGATAACGGGTAAAGGCTTCCTGCTGCCTCGTGGAAGTAATGAACGGAGGACGAGGCTCTTTCTTTACATTGCTGGTCTTTAAAGAAGTTGCTGTATAGTCTTTCGGCAGATCGGCTAAGATCTTCTTCACTTCCTCTTCATTCTTGATAGAAAGCGGTTTTCCCTGATAGGTAGCAAGATTTGCCACGACTTCAGCATCGTTCTTATCCTTGAAGGTTCCGGAAATTGTCCAGTATTCCTGAGGAACGAAGTCCTTGATTTCCTTTTCACGGTCAACAACAAACTTCAGGACAACCGATTGGACACGGCCTCCGGAAGGAGATTTGATTTTCTTCTGTAAAAGATAAGATAAACGGAATCCCATGATTCGATCGATGATACGACGGGTTTCCTGACTTTCAACAAGCGGCCTATCAATCGTACGAGGATTCTCAAGGGCACGGAGAATAGCAGGTTTTGTGATTTCATGAAACTCCAAACGCTTGGTCGTCTGCACATCCAAGCCAAGAACCTGGGCAAGATGCCAGGAAATGGCTTCTCCTTCACGATCAGGGTCGGTTGCGAGATAAACGTCATCGGCTTTCTTAACATCTTCCTTGAGCTCTTTGACTGTTGCCCTTTTATCGCTTGGAATCACATAGGTCGGTTTAAAATCGTGTTCGACGTCAACACCTAAGCCCCTATGTCCAGAGCTGGCTAAATCACGGATATGACCTTTAGAAGCAACGACTTTATAGTCTTTTCCTAAGAATTGTCCGATTGTTTTGCTCTTATGCGGTGACTCAACAATTATTAATTTCATATTCTGATTTCTACCCCTGCTTTCAATGCGTTCCTTATTATTATGAGAGAGAGGGTGTTTGTCAAGCACGGATTTTCCCTTAGCTATGCTAAGAATATTTTCTACTCCATCTCCTTACGATAGCAGTCTTTCAGCTGGTCAAGGATATCTTGGCTTGTTAGTACAGCCTGTGCTCCTTCCTGAATAATCGTATTCGTCAAATCATCTCCGGTGATATTACAAGGAAGCGCCATGACTTCCTTATTCCTATCTAAAGCATAGCGTACCGTCGATTTCGTTCCAGAGCGTCTCGCCGAACCTCCGCCAATAAAAACCACTTCACTCCTAGCTGCCATTAGCCGGTTACGGAAGAGGAAATTGTCCTGTTTCGGTGCAAGGTTTCCAGGATACTCGCTGATAACAAGCCCTTTACCGCTTTTGCAGTATTCATAAATATCCTTATTCTTATCTGGATAGCAGAAATCAATTCCAGACCCTAGCACAGCAATAACAGGTGCATTCTTCTTCCTCGCTGCCCGCCTGAAGGCCTCATCGAGTCCTGCTGCCCTCCCAGAGACAATCGCTACCTTGTTCTTCCTGACATCCTCGATTTCTTCAATCAGACGAGCACAGGTGTCATGCTGATAGATCGTCGGTTTCCGGGTCCCGACACAAGTCAAACGATAACGTGTCTTCCTTAAAGAAAGGTCTCCATAGTAGTACCTCACCCTTGGAGGATAAGGGCAATTGGTAAAGTAGTCCGGATACTCACAGTCTCCAATCATCAGCCTATTGGCTTTCCTATCGGAAAAAGCTTGGTCGATTTCCTCCTGTGGCCTTGCTTCTTTTTTTGTCCTTTTCTGATACCTCTCGCTCCAATTCCCTTTGCAATGCTTCGATAGAGCAGTCCTGATTTTTCTAGCTCGTAAATCCATTTTTTCTCTCCTCTACCCTATATCGGTGCGGAAAGAGAAAAAATTCCAAAAGAAAATCAGAAAAGCTTCAGTTGCTCAATTCCTAAGAACCTATCCTTGACCGGTTCAAAGGAAAGACGATGGACACCTTTGATATAGCCATAGTCTTCAATTGCCTTTAAATGCTGCTTGGTTCCGTATCCTTTATTCTTTTTGAACTGATAGAGCGGATACCGCTTATCCAGTTCAATCCTATAATCGTCTCTTGTAACCTTAGCAAGAATCGAAGCGGCTGCCACATTCAAGGAAGTCGCATCTCCCTTAGGAATCGAAAGGAAAGGAATCTCCGTCGGAAGGTTCCTGTAGTCCGTAATCAGGAAATCTGGAACGATAGTCTTTGAGATTTCTTTCAGGCACTCCCTCCTGCCATAGCGATCTGCTTCCAGAATATTCCTTTCATCGATCGTCTCGACTGGAATCAGTTTCACACAATAGCAGAGCGCTTTCTCTTTGATAATCTTATAAGCTTCCCGTCTCTGTTTATCCGTCAGCTTCTTGCTATCATTGATTAAAGGACAATCAAAATCCTTAGGAAGAATCACCCCTGCACAGCTTAAGGGACCAGCAAGAGGACCTCTGCCAGCTTCATCAAAGCCAGCAATGTATTCTGCCTGATGAATCCTTCTCTCCTGATTATCAAAAACATGCAGAGGGGTTTCCCTGTTATCAAGAACAGGTAGATTTTTCTTTTTAGTCATCGAGTGACCTTCTTCCTAGAGTGCCGACTTTGAATTCACTGAGAACGAGACTTCTTGCCTTCCTAGTATCCGGTTCTCCTTTCAAAAGAAGGAGCTTACGTGCCAATGCAATCTTTGCAAAGGTCTCCTCATGAGTGGCTTCAAAGCGAACGCCATAACGTTGCATCAGAACATCCGGATAATGAGAAGAGAGAAAATCAAGAAGATAATCGCTTAAAGGAACAAGAGGAAGGATGTCCTGCTTAAGAGATCCAAGCAGAGCCAGCTTAGCCACAATTTCCTTATTCTGATAATTTGGTTCAAGAATACCAGGAGAGTCAAAGATATAGACTTTTTCAGAAACATGGATTAGGCTTTCGTCTCTGGTTTTGCCCGGTCTGTTCTCAACCGCTGCTTTCTTTTTTCCAGCAAGAGAATTGATGAAGGTGGATTTCCCGACATTCGGAATACCAAGAACCCTGAATCTCTTGCTTGGAAGCGGAAAGCCAAGCTTCTTATATTTTTTATCGTTTTTCGTCTCAACCTTTGAAAGATACCCAAGAAGCTCTTTCCCGGCTCTTGGATTGCGAAGATCATATGAAAAAGGCATTATTCCATTCTTTCTCATCTGATCCCTCTGCTTAGGAAAAATCAAAGGGTCTGCTAAGTCGGCTTTAGAGAAAATATAGACCTTAACTTTGTCTGCTGTCCTCTGATCCAGATAGTCCGGAAAGGAGGAAAAAGGGGCTCTGGCATCGCCAATTTCGATAACTCCATCACAAAGCTGAAGCTTCTCGCGCCTCGCTCGAAGAGCCTTTTGCCTATGCCCTGGAAACCAATGAATGTCGTTGATGCTAGCCATAACACAATTTACCTGTAATTATTATACGCAAAAGCGATAAAACTTGTATTTTTTCGGTAGTTTTACAGAATAATCAAATTTGACGATTTATATTTCGGGACTTATCCTTCGTAGAAGGATGGGTCCTTTTTTCTATGTCAAATTTAAAATATTTTCGTAGTATTTGTAGTATTTGTAGTATTTTGTAGTATTTTGTAGTATTGTGTGATATAATGGAGGGGAAACGGAGGTTGTATTGTATGCCTGCCAGAAAAAACGGATTTTCCATCGTCAAGTCGAACAGCAGAGAGGATTCCCCTCTCTATGTCAAGATAAGTGTCAGAAACGAAAAAGGACATCCAACCTCAAAACTTATCGGGGCTATAGGAAGAAAGTCTTCGTTTTCATCTGATGAGGAAATAGAAAAAAAGGCTTCCGAAGTTTATGAAGCCTGGAAAAAAGCAAACAGCGGAAATACTGCGACTGTTGTTCTTGATAGTGAAAAGGATTCTGATTTTCCTACGGTCCATCTAGGCAGGATGTACATTGCAAAATATTTGCGAGAGCTAGGCATCATTGAAAAACTGGGAAACTTAAAAGGCGAAAAGAAAGCAAAATTTCGGTTTGATTTCGCTTCCATTGTCGAAACATTGATTGAATCACAGATTCTTTGTCCGGGAAGCAAAAGAAATGAATTCTATTCGGAAAAAGGCCTTGGTTTCAATAAAGGCATCGGCCTTCATGACATATATCGGACTCTTGATGTCCTTGCCGCGCATTCAGCAGAGATCAATGCTTATTCCTACAAGAAAATAAAAGAGCATGATAGAAAGAACACAAACGTCTACTACTATGACTGCACAAGCTTCTATTATACCCAAGGAAGCGAAGGAGAACTTCTAGGAACGAAGAAAGCAAAGGAAGGAATGGTTGCTCCGCTCGTTCAAATGGGTTTGTTGATCGATGAGTGGGGATATCTGATCGGAATGATCGTTTTTGACGGAAAAAGCAACGAACAACCTAGCCTAAAGCAACAAATAGAGCAGATTTCGCAGCATATCAGCATGTCCTCGATCATCGTATGCACTGATGCAGGACTATGTTCTTTTAAAAACAAAATGTTTCTTTCCAAAGATGGCAGAGCGTATATCACTACTCAGCCAATGCTTGGAAAAGCAGTGCCGTCAATGGTCAGGGATTACGTTACTCTGGATTCGAATTTCAAGACTGCCGATGGAGCAGAAACGAAGATAGAAAAGCTTAAGGAAGAATACAGAAAAGCAATAGAATCGCAAAACGAAGCAGAGATAAAACGGCTAAAATCGATAACTGTATTCAAGGATGCCTGGTTTGAGCTCTCCGTCATGAAAAGAACAGCGAAAAAGGGAGAGGGAAAGAAGAGAAAAGAGTGGGTAGAGGAAGAAGCAAGTCTGACGGAAGATGACAATACAGAAAACAAAGACGATGTCCAATACGTTGTGACATACGAAAGAAAATGCGGCGGTCCCGATAATGAAGAACCGCAAAGAAAAAACAGGATCTATTCAAGACTCCTTGTCTCCTTTTCTTTGAAATATTGGTCATTCCAAATGGCTGAATTAATGCAAAAGAAAGAAAAAATAGAACGGCTTGCCAGAAGCAAAGCCAGACTCGATGGTCTGCCAAAAGAATTGCGTGGCTTAGCAAAGGTTGATAAAGCCACAAAAGAAGGAGAAGTTGCCGAAGTGCAGATTGTTTCTGTTGATGAAGAGGCGTTTAATGAAGCAGAACGTTTTGCAGGATACTATGTTCAGGCAACAAACCTCGGTGATCCGGCTCAAGAGCTCTACGTTACATCAAGAATGAGATGGCAGATCGAATACTGTTTTAGAACGATGAAAACGAATATCGATGCAAGACCAATATATTTGACAAAAACCAATCATATAAAAGGACACTTCACTATTGTCTTCCTCGCCTTACAGACACTGCGATACATGATGTATAGACTATATGCGGCAGAAGGAAACAAAGATGTGGTCCTTGGAAGAGCAAAGGAATCCATTGTGACTGTTGATAATGTAATGGAAGAATTAAGAAGCATGAAAGGAAGAATTCTGCCGACACAGGAAGGCAGAGATATAGTTCTTGGCGCACAGAAGAACGAATTGAACATGCTGATGGCAAAAGCATTCGGCTTATCATT
>URQF01000056.1 GCA_900549915.1 uncultured Mollicutes bacterium
GAAGAGGTCTTTCATGTCCGCTTTTTTAGGATTCCATCCTATCGCAAACAAAATCCCGGCATATTCTTGCGATTGCCTTAGAGTTTTCTCATTTGGCACTTATTAAAGGTTAGTTCTATGCTATACTTTAGTAATTGTGTGAGGCACATCATCATGTATCAAGAATTACAAAAAGGCTGGATTGAAGTTATCTGCGGACCAAGGTTTGCTGGAAAAAGCGAAGAACTGATTCGAAGAGTGAAAACCTTATCCTATGCGAATCAGAAAATCATGGCATTCAAACCCGCCATCGATAATCGCTACGATAAAACAGCTATCGCATCACACAATGGTGCAAAATGGGAAGCTTATGCCGTAAAAACAGTCGATGACATTGCAAAAACCGTCACGAAAGACACCCAAGTCGTTGCCATCGATGAAGTTCAGTTTTTCGGTGAAGATGTAGCAGATCTCTGTAATCATTTTGCAAACAGGGGTAGGCGTGTCATCGTTGCCGGATTAGACATGGATTTCCGTGGAGAGCCATTTGGTCCAATGCCAAAACTCTTGGCACAGGCAGAAATTGTAACAAAACTGACTGCGGCTTGTACCGTCTGTGGTTGTGCTGCGACACGGACGCAGCGTCTCGTAAACGGATCTCCTGCCCACTATACAGATCCCGTTATCAGGGTTGGAGCAAAAGAATCCTACGAAGCACGTTGCCGGAAGCATCATCAGGTACCAGGAAAACCAGAGGATAAATTCGAATGTTAGTAAAAAAGCCTAAGAAAAAAGAAGAGACGACTGAAATCGATAGGCTCAATCCTCTTTCGGATGAACTAAGTAAGAACCCAGCTGAAGTCAAACCAGGTCTAGACGTAAAGCAAATTCCACAGGAAGTAGAACGCTACAATCCGGATTTAAACAGGGGTCTGACCAATGAGCAGGTCCTTAAACGCAGGGATGATCCACATCATCTCGTGAATAGTGTTAAGGACAATTCCAAGACGGTCTGGCAGATTATCCGAGAGAACGTCTTCACTTTTTTCAATAGGCTTCTTATTGCTATTGCAATTGCACTCATTGTAGTTGGACATTGGCAGGAGCTTACCTTTCTCGCTATCGCTATCGTCAACACTTTGATCGGTATTATCCAAGAGCTGAAAGCAAAGAAAACAATTGCAAAACTCAAACTGATTTCCAGTGAAAACGTTAAGGTCATCCGCTCTGGAAAAGAATCCGGAATCAATGTCAATGATCTTGTCTTAGACGATATTTATGAAATTAAGAACGGAGATCAAGTCCCAACGGATTCCATTGTCAGGGATGGAAAAATCGAAGTCAATGAATCCTTGCTGACAGGTGAATCCCTTCCGATAAAGAAACGGATCGGAGATAAGATATTCGCTGGCTCCTTTGTTGTCTCTGGCTCCTGCAAGGCACAAGCTGTTTTAGTCGGTGAATACAACTATGCTTCTTCGATTCAGAACAAAGCAAAAATCAGGAACAAACCAAAATCCGAGCTTCTTCGTTCCTTGAACTCCATTATTAAGGTCATTTCCTTGATTATCATTCCTCTTGGCGTCTTGACGTTCGTCACTCAGTTTTTAAACAATTCCCATCAAGGCCTCGATGCCTGGAACTTAGTCGGAAACACAATTTCCGCAACAGCCGGAAGTATGGTCGGAAGGATTCCAGCCGGAAGGTACCTGCTTGTCTCTGTCGCCTTAGCAAGTTCCGTTGTCCATCTTTCCAAGAAGAACAGGATGGTCCAAGACATCTATTCTGTAGAGAGGTTAGCCCGTGCCAATACACTCTGCCTCGATAAGACCGGAACTTTGACCGATGGTACAAGGAAAGTCGATGAAAGGCTCATGATTGACGGAACCTACAATAGGGATGATCTTGTCGGCTCTTATCTCAGCGCATTCCAGGAAAACAACCAGACTTCCATTGCTCTCTCCCAGCGCTTCCCGCTGAAGAACACTTACACAAGTATCAATAAGCTTCCGTTCTCCTCTTCCCGTAAATATTCTGCCGTTGAATTCAAGGATATCGGCACCTTCATTCTCGGGGCCCCGGAATACCTTTACAAAGGAAGAGATAAAACAAGGACCTCCTATATTGAAAAGAAACAACAGGAAGGATATCGTGTCGTCAGGATCTGCAAAGTCGATGGCCAAATCAGGGAAGATGGCGTCAAAGGAAAGATTTCTCCGATTGCTGTTTTCACTCTAGAAGATCACATCCGTGAACAGGCTCCGGAAACCATTAAATGGTTTACGGATAACGGAGTCGATATCAAAATCATCTCTGGTGATAACCCTCTGACAGCGAGTGAGATTGCAAAGAAATGCAAAGTCCCAAACGCGGAAAAGTGTGTCTCCTTAGAAGGACTATCCGATATCGAAGTATCCCAGATTGTCGATAAATATACTGTCTTCGGACGTGTCACTCCGGAACAGAAGGCCTTGATTATTCAGACATTGAAGAAGCAAGGAAAAACTGTCGGAAGGACAGGCGATGGTGTCAATGACATCTTAGCAAGGAAAACAGCGGATTGTTCTGTTGCCATGGCAAACGGATCTTCAGCAGCACGGAATGCAGCCCACAGGGTTCTCCTTGACTCGAACTTTGCTTCTAGGCCGGCAGCTGTCGGAGAAGGACGCCGTGCTGTCAATAACGTCCAGCGCTCTAGCGCTTTATATCTGAGGAAGACAAGGTTCACAATTATCTTCACTATCGTCGTCTTATTCACCTATGTCAATAACGGACATGGTATCGATTATCCGTTCACTACAAAGAATAGGTTGATTCTAGAATCCGTCTGTATCGGACTCTCCTCCTTATTCCTTGCCCTTCAGAAGAACGAAAGCGTGATTACCGGTCACTTCACTCGAAGCACACTCCAACGTGCGATTCCAGCCGCTATCTTAATGGTAGTTGTTCTTAGTTTGAATTACATTCTTGCCTATTCCAGTAATTTCTTAGAGCTGGAATGGTACTCAAATGGTATCAGGACAAGCACTAGCCAGTTCAGTTTCACAACATTCAACGTAGTGTCTCTTGCCATTGTCGGTCTATCCATGTCTTTCAATTGCTTCTCTCCAATGGTACCTTTGAAAGAACATTGGTATCGTGGGTTAAGGTTCTTCATTGTATTTGTCGTCTTCAACTTTGCCGTCTTTGTTCTTCCGTTTATTCCAACTGGAGATTCCAATAGGGCTGTTTCTCTCATCGGAATCGACTTCCGCTACAGGAGCAAGACAAGGTGGCTAAGGTTAGGTATCTATGCTGCAGGATCGATTTCCTGGATCAAGGCTCTCAGGTACGTTTTCAACTTTAACTTCAAAGAAAAGAAATCAGTTCCCGAAAAGAAAGATAAATGAGTTCTTCTCTGATTTACGGAGCGATTATCGGCGATATCTATGGTTCCGCCTATGAATTCTCCTCTCATCCAAACGAAAAAGCACCATCTCTTCATTCCCCTCTCTTATTCGATAACATGGATTATACCGATGACACAGTAAGGACAAGGGCGATTCTCTCCGCACTGGAACAGAAAACAGACATCGCCTCTACAAGGCGCTCTTTTGCCAAGAAATATCCTCCCAAAAAGGGTGGATTCGGAAGCAGATTCCAAGAATGGCTAGACCATCCTAGTAGGGGTCCTTATCATTCCTATGGAAACGGAGCAGGCAGGCGGATATCGCCTGTCAGCTACTTTTCCTCTTCCTTAGAAGAGTGTGACCAGCTTGCCTTTTCCATTACTTCTCTGACTCATGATTCCAAAGAAGGAATCAAGGCAGGATGCCTCATTGCGGATTTGATTTATCTCGCATTAAACGGATACAGCAAAGAACAAAGGAAAGACTTTGCACTTTCCTATTATCCTGGTTTTCTTGCCTTCCAGTTTGATGTTCTGCACGAAACCTATATTCATACCGCTAAAGCAGAAGACAGCGTCCCAGAGGCTTTATTCTGTTTCTTCCAGACACATAGTTTCCGAGAATGTCTTCATAGTGTCTGCTATATCGGAGGAGATGCCGATACCATCGGAGCCAGGAGCCTTTCCATAGCATCCGCCTATTACCAATCCATTCCACAAGAATATATTTCCTTTGCAGACTCCAAGCTTCCAAAAGAATTCATTTCTTTATTAAGACAAGCACCTTGTAAAACAAAGAAAACAAGTCCGCTTCCGATAGCAGAAAGAATAAAAAGACTCCCTTCTTACGTAAAAGCGGTAAAAGAAAGCTGATTCTTCCTATTTCTAGACAAGAAAGCAAAAAATTCCTTGCATTAGAAAAAGCAAAGCAATATAATTAACAAGCGCTAGAAATAGCTAGTTGGATCTTTAGCTCAGTCGGTAGAGCAACTGACTCTTAATCAGTGGGCCAAGGGTTCGAGTCCCTTAAGATCCACCAGAAACGAAACGTCCAGGCAACTGGACGTTTTTTCTTTTTCCTATCTGGAATGAAAGAATGTCATCAAAAAAGGTTGCCCGCAAAAGTAGGGCAACCTCTTTTTTTATTCTTTTTCTTCTTCGGATGGTAAGAGCCCGACCGAATCAATAATCGGAAGAGAGAGAACAATTCCCCTTCCTTTTGTGGACAGACCAGCATCCTCATAGATCTGCTTCCTGACCTTATCCTTAATCTCACTGTCAACGACAATAAAAACAATCTCTTTTTCTGGCTGAATGGAGATACCATAAGCCTCGACAAGCTTAGGGTTCGCAGTTCCACGGGCACCCGTGATGGTTCCGCCTCTGGAGCCTGCTTTTCTGGCAGCTTCCCTGACTAAATCCGTATTTCCTTTGTTGACGATAGCGAGAACAAGCTCTTTATTTTTCTGGGTTTCCATTTTCCTTCTCCCTGACATGATTATAATCGGATAAGAACTTATAGACAGCAAGTGAACTGACAGAATCAATCGGTGCTGCAAAGGCAACACCTTTGGCAGCCTGCGAAATCTTGAAGCGGTCAGAGGCAATCTTCTTCCTCTTCTCTAATAAATCATAGCGACAGATTGTCCTGACAATTTCCTTCTTCCTACTATCAGCACCAAGAATATTCCTGACTTCCTGAGGCGGCATCGAATGGGCAAAGAGAACAAGACTCCTAGAGGCACCTGCCTTGTTATAGGCATCCACGAAGTAATTGGCTTGATTCCGGCCAACAACTGTGAAGAAGAGAATCAAAGGAGATACTTCGTTCTGTTTCTCGAAGGGGACTTCCCCGCTGTCTTTTTTCTTTACGAAGATTTTCTTTTTCTTCTTGAAAATCATTTTGCAGCCTCCGTTTTCTTCTCCCAGGAGATATGGACAATCTGACCATCATCTTCTTCACCGATGGTCTTAAGTGCTTTCGCATAGAGATGCTTCTGCTTCCTCGTTGCAAAGACACCAACAAGCTCAACAGCGATAATCGGCCTTGTTGCCATAATGCCGACAACACCGAATCCGTTTTCCATGACCAGTTGACCAAAGTTAGCCTCATTCTGATAGAGATAAGCAGTATATCCGATAAACCTAGGCATAAAGAAACAGCTAGCCATCGTACCAGTTGCAACACCAGCAGCATCAATAGAGATACCCACATAGATTTCCGGTGTGAGGAACGATAGACCAAGTGCAATCAAATAAAGAACCGCAATGACAACGACAAAGGAAATCGAGAAGTGGACACGGATAATATTGATCAGAATCGCACCCGCCGTTGCGGAGCAGAGAGTAAGATAAATCGTCCGATGGGAGATTGCACCACGGCTGACTTCACTGACATTCTCAGCTAAAACATGGACAGCCGGTTCCGCAAGCCTTGCAATAAATCCGCTTAGGCCACCCCTGATCAAGAAGAGCCATATCTGGCTTGGAGCAGAAGCAAAATACTTGCCAAGCTGGACAGCAGCCGGCCTTAAGCCAGATTCAGCGCCTAAGAAGAAAAGAACGAGTCCGATAAAGTCATAGACAAAGCCAATGACAACCGAACCTAATGCTTTTCCTTTGATCTTTGCGTAGAAATTAAAGATCACAAAGAAAGCCCTGATAGGAAGCCTTGAGATGATTACGTTCTTCCTCGATTCGAGGAAGTTGGCAAGATAAAGTTTTCCCCTATCGAGATAGGTAGGAATCGTATGCCTGATTGAATCCGTTCCGTTGACAAGGTTCCTCTTCTTGGCTAAGACATCCTGAATCGAAAGAATGCCCTTGTCCTGCCTAAGCAAAGAGAAAATCCTGCAGGCTAAGACCGTTCCTAAAGAGCAGAGCCCGGAAAAGCCAAAGGAATCATCCTCTGCTTTTTCTCCGCCAAGGGTAGTAGCAACGCCGACACCCCTAGAGATAATGAAAGGAACCGTCACAACGCCGGTTGTCCTTCCACCGGCATCAAAACAAAGAGTAAAGAAGGACTTATTTGCCCTGCATCCTAACAGGAAGACAAGTCCATAGCCGATGGAAAGCCAGTATTTCCTGCTCTTATCAAAGACAATACGGAGAATTCCAATCAAAAGGAAAACACCAACACCAGCTGCCGAAATCCTAATCAAAGGCCAAGAAGGTCCGTTGGGTGAAATTCGACTTGCTAAAACAGAAAGATCCGGTTCTGCCCTTGTGGCAAGGAAACCCATCAACAGAGCAACAACAAGTAGCATGACTAAGCTTTTCCGCTTCGTCAAAGTCGTTCCGACAACTTCTCCAATCTTAGCAATGGATTTATCGACGCCTAAGGAAAAGAAGGTCGTTCCAACAATCAATGGAACAGAAGACAAAAGAAGAGATAAAGTGACAGGACCGAATTTTCCTCCGTTTGTTCCTTCAAAGGAAAAACCAGGAATCGAAAGACCAAAAACAAGAATCAGGATAATCCTAGGGAAAATAGCCCTTAAGGATTCCTTGAACTTACTGAAAATAGCCTGTTTCATATCTGTGTTTCGTCTTCCTTTCCTCAGGGGAGCGACGAAAGAGAGGAATAAAAGATGGAATTAGTCGCGTGCCTGATATAACGGCTTGTTGTCGGATTGAGTGTTCCTCGGAGGACAGATTTTATTATTAGCAAAAACAATACGCCTTAGGACACCGGCAATCAGGACCCTATACCTATACTGAGGAGACCTGAAGCCGAGGATCCTTGCGATAAGAGACGGAGTGAATGTCCTAGCAGCAGACTCTTTCAATGCATGATAGAAGTTCGTATCACGATAAGCAGAAACCTTACGACGATGCCTTAAGAAGAGGATGAGTGCGCCAAGAAGGATAAGACCGCCGACAATACCAGAAGCCATGGCAATATTTAACCAAGTTGACTTGATGGTAGCTTTCCGTCCGGAAGCATGGGCAAAGCTGACAAATCCCTTATCGTAGATATCGTTGATATTCGAATAATCTTTGCGGATAGCGGCATAGAAAGTATCACCTTTCTTTGCGCCGATTCCTTCTAATCCTTCCGAGACATTGCCCTGATAGGTAGCAGCCCTTTTAGTAACGGATTTTGTAGTCTGAAGTGCGAAGAATCCAACGTTCCTGAAATCCTGGCCAAGAAGCAGGAAAGAATGCGGATAACGGCCGAGTTTACCATCTTTGTCCCTGTCAAGAATAACAGAGGAGATGAAGTTATTCAGATAAACAGAATAGTTTTCTTCGGAAGAGCTGAGTTTCGGGAAGTAGTAAGCTTCTAAGAAAGTAGTCTGTTCGGTTTCGTATTCGACAGTAGTAGAAGCAGAACTCTGGGAAACGCTCGGTTTGTTCCTGTTTCCAGTGTTCTTCACACCAATACAATCGAAATAGTATTCGTAGCTCTTATTTGTGAAATTCTTAATATAGGCACTAGCGTCCTGAGCGGAAGAATCATTGTAATTTCCGCGGAAAAGAGGCTTGATGTTATTCTGGAGACAATATTCGGTATTCCAGGTTGCTTCCGGAGAAGAAGCGCCATATCCGGAAAGAGAGTCCCTATCTAAGACAAGCTTTCCATCGCTGCTTTCGGCAACTTTGATGGACTTGAAATAATCTTCTTCGCTGATGACATGCTTTAAGGCTTTCGTGACTTCATAATTAGAAGTAGCTGCCAGAGCACCTGCCGCATTGGATTTGTATCCAGAAGTCAGCCTTGGAATCCAAACGAGGAACACCGATAAAACGGTGATAACCAAGAACCAATACCAAGGCCTTTTACGGCTTTCAATCGCAGCCTGATTGGAATAAAGAGACTTAAAGATGGTTACAAAAGGAACCTTTGCTTTCTTCTTGGTTTTGACATTCTGAGAATTGATATTTTTCTTGTTACCCATGTGATTACCTTCTAAATTCGGTAGTGTTAATAACTACAGCATTATATTATCTAATAAAGTACGTTTTTTTACAACATTAGCAAGGGTAAAAGAAGGCAATTCAAAGATTTCAGCAGACAGAAACAGAAACCAAAAAGAAAGAAGGAAGAAAATGAAAAGAAAAAGTATAAAAAAGAAAGAGAAGAAACAACTTCAAATTAATACAATTGATGCTAGGCGTATCTGCCAGCATCTCGCTCTCTATGAGGTTCTTCTTGGTGCCTGGATAAATCACCGTAGAAAGAGAATATTAAATAAA
>URQF01000057.1 GCA_900549915.1 uncultured Mollicutes bacterium
GGTTCTCTTTTTCCACAGCGTCTCTTAGGAAAGGTAGGGAAGGTTATGCCATAATGCATGACCCTTGGTGCTAACCCAAGGGTCATTCTGTTTGTCATTTTCTTTTGTAACTCCGGAAAGAAACAAAAAATCACCCCGTTTCTGAGGTGATTATTTTTCTATTTACCTTCCAACTCTTGAGGGATTTTATTCCACTTATCAAGTTTGATGGTAACACCGAACCCCTTAACGATGAATGTACAGGGTTCGGATACAAATCAGATGGCGGAGCGACAGAGATTTGAACTCTGGCGGGATATTGTCCCCTACTGGTTTTCGAAACCGGCCCCTTCAGCCCCTTGGGTATCGCTCCAAATCGCCTAACTATTATATCAATAGATAAGGAAAAGAAGAAAGGTTTTCTTTTCTTATCTTTAAAAAAAGGCTAAAATGTTGCCATGAATTTCAAAAAGCTAAACCCGTTCAACAAGAGTGATGAAAAGAAGGAGCCGGTTGCTCCTTCCCCTTATTTAAGAAAGCCCGTCCGTAGCCATGCTCAGGAGGTTTTCTCCACTATTAGGATCATCCTGTTCCTGTCTTTTTCCAGGATTGGACTCTATCATCTAGGATTATTTGAGTCTTCTGGAAACGATTTAAGATCGTTTACTTATTCTGCTGATAAAACCCTTGAATTCTCTCTTTCCTTCTTAAAGTTCTCGATTTTTGCCGGTTTCATCTGCTGTGGACTCCTGTTTCTCCTCTTTTATCTGATCCGTCCTAGCGGATTAAGACCGAAAATAGGAGAAAAAGGAAAGTGGCTCATCGCGAGGATAATTCTTGATCTCTTCGGTGTTCTTGCCTTTGTCGTATTGGATATCTTCCTCGACGGATTCAAAATCAGCCGAGATGTAACAGTTCTTCTCACTTCTCTCTGCGTCAACACCTATCTGTTCTTTATTTATAAACTCTATAGGGAACAGAGAACCTATTCGAATCTGCTTTTCTGGGAAATCTTCCGCTTTGCCTTAGTCGGTCTTGTTGCTTCTGTCTTTGACTTCTTAACGACAAGGCTCCTGCAATTCGGAGCCTTTAAAGGAAATACGGCTGGCTATGTAACCGGTTTATCGACAGCCGGTGGATTCATAATCGGTGTCATTATCAATTACTTAAGGTCTACCTATAGGGTCTACAAAGCAACCAAATCGAACTTCTCGAAATCCATTGTTGGAAAAGTCTATTTCCTCGGTCTTGCTGTAATTGGCCTATTCATCGGAATTGGTTTACAGTACTTCTTCTATGATTTCTTAAACCTCAGCAAAGGAATTACTTTCCTTTCCTATCCTGTCTGCTTCGTTCTCCGTACCTTAATTGTCATGGTATTCAACTACCTCACCCGGAAAATCTTCATCTATCGATAAAATTCCTATTTTTCTTCTTGAAAATCAGCGCATCAACCTCTATAATTATTTTCGCGCTGATATGCAGGCGTAGTTCAGTGGTAGAACTTCAGCCTTCCAAGCTGATCATGCGGGTTCGATTCCCGTCGCCTGCTCCATTCAAAAATCAAGTCCGGCACTCGCCGGACTTTTTTAGTTTTTTTAAAAACCCTCTTCCTGATCAGAAGAGGGCCGTTTTTATTTTCGATTTTCTTTATCCTCTGGACGCTTCACATAATCAATAATGGTTGTCGGCCGATTTCGCGTATTCAAGAGGATATTGTGCTCATAGAGCCTTGCTACTGCTAAGAAATCAATCAGGATGGACCTAGCCAAGAAAATAGAAAAGACTAAGAAGAGAGGCGTAATCCAACCTCCAAATAAAACATGACAGTTCTGAAGAATAAAGAGAATCAAGAAAGTGATAAAACCAAGGAAATTAAAGCCAGTGAGAAAAGCACCGAATAAGGTAGGAAGGAACAAGGGACGGCTTGTTCCAGAAGAAAGCTGATTAAATGCATGGTTGAAAAGGGCTTGAACGTTGTATTTCGTTTTACCAGCCGAACGTTTTCCACGGACAAAGTCGATTTTAACGGACTTAAGACCGATATAGGCATATTCGACCCTTAAATGCCGATCCGATTCGGGGAGTGAGAGAATGGTATCAACGGCTCTTCTCGATAAGCCACGGAAAAGATTGACGTTTTTCGGGAAGGCTTCACGTCCTTCGACTTTGTTAATGAAATTGTAGAACCTGGCTGCCGTGGTACGTTTGAGGAAGGAATCTTTCTTTCGGTCAGCACGATGTGGGTTCACGATGTCATATCCTTCCGTGAATTTCTTGCAGATTTCAGGAAGAATGGCAGGATTATCCTGCAAATCGCAGTCCCTGCAAATGACATAGTCACCTTTTGCACTCTTAAGTCCTGCGAATAAGGCGGGCTCCTGTCCGAAGTTCCGGGACTCATTAACGATTGTGATATCGTCTCGCTTGCTATAGGCTTCCTCTAAAACCTCTAAGGTCTTATCTTTCGAACCATCATTTACAAAGAGATACTGAAACTTGTATCCTTCAATGGAGGATAGAATCGGATCGAGTGTGCTAAGAAAAATCGGAATTGTTTTCTCCTCGTTATAACAAGGCGTGACAATGGTTACTAATTTCATAAATTTCTTTCCTTTCTAGAATGTATCTATTTTAACAACTACTACTTCACCTGCCCAGTTTTGTTTTCTTCAATTGGAGTAAGGCACCTCTCCTTGGCTTCTTCCTTTAAGGTCTTTCCTTTCGGAAGCTTCCTGATTCGCCTGAAGAGGAAACCTAAAACAAAAAGATTTAGGAACGCAGCAATCAGAACAGAACTTTCTCCCCTATTCGGAATAAAGAATTCATTAAAGCGAGACCTATAGTGATAATAGGCGATGTTTCCGCTGGCCTGGGTCAGAAGGAGAAGGAAATAATCTTTCTTATTTGTTAGTACATAAGCCAGAACAAGGATATCAAGGGAATAGAAGTAACGTTCATGCCTATGCGGAAGGAAGAAAGGAACAACATTCAGCAAAAAGGCGGAAACAAGAATGAAGTTCTTTTTATTATCTAAATCCGGATTATGATAAAGAACGATTAAGACACAAATAGCAATCAGACCTAACCCAATAAAAGTGGAAGCTTTATTAAGGATTGTCAGATCCTCTCCTGTGAAGGAATAGAAGAAATGCCACCTATTGGCAGAGCCAAGGCTAAGCTGTGGATAAGTTCCTATCTGAGCACTCCTGAATCCGAAGACATCTTTCAGAGAAGCACCACAGAACAAAGCGGGAAGACAGGTGATAAAGAATCCGAGGAGGGCAAATACGACTTTCCAAAGGGAAGTTTTCCGTTTCAGCCAGAAATAGACGAAGAGAGGAAGAATAAAAACCCTATGAATCTTAACGGAGATTCCAAAGCCAATCAGGAACCAGCTCCATCCGTCTTTTTTCTTCCTAAGGAAATAGAGAGCCCAGATAATCGCAGTAGTCCAGAAGTTATCGCATTGTCCCCAAAGTGCTGAATTCCTAAGCTGGACTGGAAGCAGAAATGTAATCCATGCTCCCAGAAAAGGCAGATGTTTTTCATCCGTCAGTTCTTTCAGAAGGAAGAAAACACCAAGGCAAAGCAGAATGTCAAACACATAGTTGGCACTCTTCAATCCAATCCTCCAGGACTTTTCAAAAGTATATCCAGAAACTTTTACAGTCGGCGAGGATGGCAGTAACGAAATCAATCCCAGGAAAAATAGGTAGAAAGTAGAATAATTCGCTCCGCTGACTTTATAGAAATTTTGGAATCCTAAAGACTTTATTTCTCTTGCCCAAGGGAAGAGGAAGTTCCTGACATCCCCATAAGGCATCAAAACAACCCGATATCGAATAAAGAGGCCTAAGGCCAGGATGATTACAGATACAATCCATTCCCAATAACGGAAAAGAAAGATATGAACTTTCCTTTCCCTTCTTTTCCAAAAGCCGGATACTTTGTTGATTCCAGCATTGAATTTCGTCTTCCTACTTTCTTTGTCCATATTTTTTCTTCCTCCGCTCAAAAACACTTTCTGGGTTTTCCCCTTTTCCATACCTGAATCTCGGGCTAAAGAAGAGAATAGCACCGAGAGAGACTAAGGCAAGAACAGAGAATATCTTTCCAATTACAAAGCCAGTGTCCGTGTAACGAATCTCAATGGTATGTTTTCCATCCTCAAGACTCGTTAGATCAACTCCGGAAAAGATATTCCATCGCTGAAGAAGATCACACTTCTTGCCATCGACTTTAATAGAAACGCCACTCTCATAAGGAAGCGTGAAAAGAAAATCTTTGCTTCCGTATTTATAGAAAGTTCCTTTATATCCGTAGTAATTATTCCCTTTGATTTCCTTAAGTTCCGTTTTCGAAGAACGAAGTTCATCCAGATATTCCGAAAGAAGAACATCATCTTCATAATAGACTCCTGGACGGATTTTGACATGATCCCTGTTTTCTTTTAAGACAACCGTAAGAGTGTGCTTATGAGTACGATTATCCTTAAAGCCACGGATTCCTTTATGCCAGTAGGTATTGATTTCCCTGTATTTGCCGTCTAAATACCACTTAAGGTTTCCGTTTTCCTGTTTTTCACCCCTATAAAGGTTCTGACCATAAGCGGCTTCAGGAACCCGGAAAGAGAAAGTGATACTATCGCCTTTTTTGCCATTTAGATAGAAATACCCGTCTTTGTTTTGCTCAGACAAAGTCGCTTTACCGTACTCTTTAGAAAACGAAATCTCCTTATAGATATCAGAATCTTTTCTTTCGGCAACAGAGGGAACAAACTCTTTGAATATTTCATTCTGGTACTCAAACTGATCAAACCAGTAGATACTGGAATCTGCGTTATAAGAGCCTTCCCCGATGTAATAGGAAGACTGATGTCCGATCGTATAGCCCAAAGGAAGAACTTTGGTATTCTGATAGAACGAAATATTCTTATTGCTCCCCTTAAGAGACAGCTGTTTCCTTATTTTATTATTCGTATTAGAAGGATACAGAGGAAGATTGGTATTGCTGCTATCTGGTTCATCTAGGAAGTACTTCAAGCCTAACAGAGAAGTCCTTCCTAGAGTAGAACCACCATCTAGCCTTTCCGAGTAGTAGTTATATTGGAAACCGAGTTTGATCCTGTAATCTTCTACGGATTTCTTTTCGCTAGACGAGTAATGAGACAGTCCAGCATAAGAATAGAACCTTGGATTATTATCGATTTCATTATAGTTTCCAGGGCGATTGAAGGTCCTTTCCCTGCGATAAGGATCATCATCTTTCGCATAGTTCTTAATAGCATCGACATCTTTCTGGTAAGCAATGTCCTCTTCGTAAGTTTCCTGAAGTTGATACTCGCCGCTATTCACATTGGTTTTCACTGCACTATCCGCTCCACGATAAGAAGATAGACCGGCCAACGGGGCCAAGGAAAGAGACAAGACCGGAATAGCCATTTTCATCCTCTTTGGTTTATATTTCCGGATCAGTTCAACACCAAAACAAAGTGCCAAAGCAACACAATAAATAACAAGACTAGGAATAGACAAAGTGGTTCCGTTTTTCCTTGGATCCTGACCACCAGAAAGGACTAATACAACAATAGAAAGCGGAATCAATGGCTCAATAAAGCCATAAAGATGAGTTTTTTCTTCGGAAGAAAACTGATAAGCTGCAAAATAGCAAACCAGAAATCCGAAAAGGAACGAGTAACGGCAAGGGAACCAAGTGGGTTCACGACCGCCATGGAGAAGTGCATTCGTCGTCCGGGTCCTTGAACCAAGAGCATAGACAAGGAAAAGAATCAAATAGGCAAGACGCTTTTTCAAAGAATATCCAGTATCAAAGAAATAAAGTTGTGCTAGAACAAGAGGAACCCTTCCAACAAACCTGCTCCTATAACCATAATTTGCTTTTATGCTGTTAGCATTGGAATATCCGTTTTCCCTAAATCCTTCAAGGAAAGCAAAAGGATTCAGAAAAGAAAGACTCGGCCTATTCCTATTCGCTTTCGTGCCGGAAAAATGAAGGAAAGCAGGAATCCACAAGATACCAGCCAATAATCCGCCGATGATAGAGAGAATTCCAAAGCGGAAGAGAAACGGAATCTTATCCTTCTTGCTCTCTTTTGGCCTTGAAAAGAAATCAGCAAGGAAAAGCAGGAGGAGGAACAGACAGACCATGGCACCAAGATACCACCCAGCCATCCTGGTCCTAAATACGGCAAGAGGATAAAGATAAAGATGTTTACCCTCTTTTACAAATTCATAACCAAGAATAACAAGCGGAAGCCACCTTAGAGCATCAAGCCACCTGAAGTTGGAAGAATAAACAAAGAAGTAGCTCCTCCTGCCATATCCAATGGATAGTCCGATATATGCCTAGTGTTTTTTGTGAAATTTCCAGTAGCAAATAAGATAGAAGAAGGCAGAAGCGAATCCCATTTTGAAGCAATCCGTCCTAAGCATGAAAAAGGGAATATCCTTTTCGGCAATAAAAGGAAGCAAAAGATTAAACGGAGAAGCTAGATAGTAGGTAAAAATCGAAAGAAAATCACCTCCAAAGGTCTTAGAGGTCGTATAAATCAGAGAGCCGTTTTCAATCAGTAGATTCCGATAGTAGCGAAGATACGAAATATATTGGCTTTGAAAATCAATGGAAATAATCGTGATTCCATTGGAGTCAAAAGGATAAAACCCATTCTGTTTCAAAACTAGGACACCAAGTAGGACAGGAATCGAAAACGATAACAAAAGAAATAAGGAGAACCTTGTCCACTTAACCCACTTCTTTTCAGTCCAAGAGGAAGCAACTAAACATTTATTTTCCATGTTTAAATTATAGCATAGCAACAATAAAGAAGATATTAATAATTAAGAGTGAAAAAACAGACTTTAAAGAAAATGAATGAAAACAAAAGAATTGTGTGATAGAATACTTCCCGGAGGTATGGCAAATGCCTTTTATCCACGTCAGGACCAATGTTTCAGTCGATGATTCTATCAAATCGAAAAGGGAACGTGATTTCGGAAAAGCGATTTCATTTCTTCCTGGAAAGAGTCAGGACTGGCTGAGGACCAGAATCGAGGATAACTGCCGTAGGACTTTCAGCGGAAGCAATGAGCCCCTTAGGAGGATCAAAGTTTCTGTCTATGGAAAAGCATCGGCAAAAGACTATGATTGCTTTACCGGCAAGCTGACAGATTTGGTCGCATCTTATCTCCCAAGGAGAAAAGATCGCATCTACGTGAGTTACTTTGAAACTCCGTACTGGGGCTACAACGGATCTAATTTTTAAAAATTTCTGTTGTGAATGCCACTTCCGTGTGATAAACTATCTTTCGCTGGATCCATAGCGAAGTTGGTAACGCACGGGATTGCAAATCCCTAACCGTCGGTTCGAATCCGGCTGGATCCTCCAAAAAATGCCCTCGTAGCTCAGTTGGATTAGAGTATTTGACTACGAATCAAAGGGTCAAGAGTTCGAGTCTCTTCGAGGGCACCATTAAAAGAGAGAGCCCTAATGGCTCTTTTCTTTTATTCGAGAGTTAGCGCAGTTTGGTAGCGCACCTGCTTTGGGAGCAGGGGGTCATGAGTTCGAATCTCATACTCTCGACCACAATGAAAAAGTCCCAGAAATGGGGCTTTTTTCTTTGTTTTAAACAAGATTTCCCATTGGCTTTTAAAATTCTGAATTTCGGATACAAAAAAGCTCCAGCAATCAAACAGGAGCTTCCGAAAATCAAAATTTAAAGAGTAGAACCGTAATCGGAAACGATTACCTGACCGGTAATAGCTTTGGATTCATCGCTTGCTAGGAAGAGAAGAATGTTGGCTACATCAATCGGCATACAGGGTTGGACACGTAAGTCAGCATGTTTTGCCCACTGTCCCATCCTATCCGGATCCAGGGATGCCGGATTGATATTCCTAGTCCTTGGGGTGACAATCGTAGAAGGACAGACAGAATTACAGCGAATTCCTTTACCGGCAAAACGGAGGGCAGTATGCTTCGTTAATCCGATAACAGCTGCTTTGGAAGAAACATAGGCTGCACCACCACAGCCACAATGACCGGCAACCGAGTCAAGGTTGATAATGCTTCCGTGACCATTCTTTTCCCTATCCTGAAGAACTTCGCGTGTGCAGTAAATGGTTCCTTTGGTATTGACATTAAGTGCTCTGTCTACATCCTCGTCTAAGCAACGGTCGATTGGTTTAAGGCCAGCCTCAAGAACACCGGCGTTATTGACCAGGACATCGATTTTTCCATAGGTTTCTAAGACCTTCTTCACCCTAGACTTTACCTGGTTAACGTCACTGACATCTGTTGAGATAGCCAGAACTTCACCACCTTCGTTTTTGATTTTGTCTGCGACTTCTTTTAGTTGTGCTTCACGACGTGCCGTAATAACGACTTTGGCTCCCTCTTTTGCAAATAGTTCAGCAGTACAAGCTCCAACGCCGGAATTTCCGCCTGTGATAATACAGACCTTTCCATCTAAGCGACCCATTGTTATTCCTCCTGTCTTTTAGATTTCACTAAATTTTACAGTAATCTGAGAAAAAAGCAAGTGTATTAGG
>URQF01000058.1 GCA_900549915.1 uncultured Mollicutes bacterium
GAGGTCTTTCATGTCCGCTTTTTTAGGATTCCATCCTATCGCAAACAAAATCCCGGCATATTCTTGCGATTGCCTTATCCTTTGGATGAATAAAGAGAAGAAGAACTCGTCTTTCGTGTATAATTGAACTGGAATAAAGAAACAGGAAGGGGAATCGGATATGCTTACTAGTTTGGAATTAGCGAATCATTTTGGATTCAAAATCGTCAATGGAGACAGGAAGTCTTTATCCCGCCCTGTTCGGGTTGCGGAAATTGATCGCCCTGGCCTTGAAAGGCTCGGACTGCTCCAGTTCCATCAGAAGAACCGTATTGATTTAATTGGAAATAAGGAAAGGGCCTTGATTAAGGACTCGGATCCGGATTTCATTTACCATAATTCATTGAAAATCTGCTCGGAGGAATGCCCGGCTATTATTGTGACCCATAACTCTCCGATTCCAGATCCTCTTCTTCGTGCGGCTAAGGAAAAGAACGCACCTTTGTTTTCTTCTTCTGCCGATACCTCTTATTTGGCAAGTCAGCTCTATGTCTATCTATCCGAGGCCTTAGCTCCTCGGACTGCGGTTCATGCCTGTCTTCTTTCCATTTATGGTGTCGGTGTCCTTTTAAGGGGACAATCCGGCGTTGGTAAATCGGAGGTCTCCTTGGAATTGATCCGGAAGGGACATAGGCTTGTTGCGGATGACCGTGTTGATATTGCATCAGTCCGTGGCAAGCTTATTGGAACCTGTCCGGAATCCATTTACGGAAGGATGGAGGTCCGCGGTATCGGAATCATCAATGTTTCCCGTAGGTTCGGAATCAACTCTTTGGCAAAACGTGCCCACATTAAGAGGGTCATTGACCTTGTTCCGTTCTCCGAAAACCAGCCGATGGAAAGAATCGGAAGGAAAACAGAACGTTATGAGATTCTGAATGAGTCGATTCCGCTTGTTCGTCTTCCGGTCTCAGCAGCACGAAACATTGCGGAAATCATCGAGACTGCAGTGACAAACTATAAGTTAAAGGATTATGGCTATGATACAGGATACGAATTCCAGCGCCGTCTTGCTGAAATCTCTGAAAGACGGCAGAAGGAGATTATAAAGAAATAATGAATATCCTTGGTTATTATCCTGGAATTCCGTTCCAACATCCGGTTATTCGTTTTTACGCAATCTGCATTGTAATCGGTGCTGCTCTTGCTTTGTTTCTGTCCAACTATCATGCCCGTAAGGATGGCTTCCGTGGATGGGACTTCTTTAATACGATTTTTTTTGTTGCCTTTCCTAGGGGAATTGTCGGTGCCCGTATCTGGTACGTGATTGCCACCTGGCCGACTTGTGCTCCATCGGCAGGAAAATGGTATGCTCCTTTTGCACTCTGGGAAGGTGGCCTTGCGATTCAAGGCGGTGCTCTTCTTGGCGTTATTTCCGGTGTTCTTTATGCTGCCTTAAGAAGAAAGGGAACATCGATTCTGAAAATCAGGGACTTTGCTGTTCCGACGATTCTTGTTGCACAGAGGTTTGGTCGCTGGGGTAACTTCTTTAATCAGGAAGTCTTTGGACATGCCGTCTCTCCTTCCGCATGGAATTTCCTTCCTTCCTTTATTACGAATAATAGGCAGAACGGAAATCGTTTAAGGGGTCAATACTTCTATAACGGACAGCTGATGGGAAGTACATCCGTCAGCCAAAGACTTCCTTCTGGCTCGATTGCTGCTCCCTTGTTCTTAGTGGAAGGCGTCTTGAATCTGATGGGGTATTTCCTCCTTCAGTATGGATTGAATGCTGTGGAAGGAAAGCACTTCGTGAACGGAGATAAGAGCTTCGCTTACTTTATCATCTACGGATTGGTCCGTAGGGTTCTTGAGCCGCTTCGTAACCCGCAGTTCATTAGGTCGAGAAATGACTCTGGTGCTGCTACTGGTGCGGATAAGGGCTCTTATCAGTCTTATGTCAGGGCAGGTGTCTATATCGGCATCGGTCTTCTTCTGATCATCCTGAACCATGTTCTTAACTATAGGGCTAAGAAAGGCAAGCTGAATAAAGTCCGCTATCTTAAGTCTTGCTATATTGAGACAGAAGATCAGCTTGTCAGGGAATTATCCAGAGAGGATATTTCTTCTGTCGATGAACGGAAAGACATGGATCTTTCGCTTCTGAAAACGAAAGAAGAAGAACTGTCTGAGAAAAACAAGAAGGAGTAGTACAAAATGGATAAGAAAAAAGTCGCCGTTATCGGACTTGGTCCTGGCGGTGTGTGTGCAAGTATTTATCTGAAACGTTATGGCAGGACACCGGTCTGTTTTGAAAAAGAAAACATTGGCGGAAAAGTCAATCTGACCGATAAGATTGAAAACTATCCCGGTTACCGGAAAGGATCTGGTCCGGAACTTGCTAGGGCAAGGGAAGAACAGAGGAACGATTTCTCGATTCCGGTCAATTATGAACAAATCAAGGAACTGACTTTGAATTCCGATGGGACTTTCCATGTGAAGGGCGATTTTTTTGAAGATGACTTCTACTATGTCATCCTTGCCAATGGATTAAAGCCGCGTCCGTTTCCTTTGAAGGGAGAAGAGAAGTTCAAGCGGAGAGGTATCTCTACCTGTGCTATCTGTGATGGTCCATTCTATAAAGGAAAGGATGTTCTTGTGATTGGTGGCGGAAATTCGGCTTTCCAGGAAGCTATTTATCTCTCTTCTATCTGTCATCATGTTTCTTTGGTTGCCCATCATGAGAAGCTGAAAGCAGAAGAAGGATTAGTCCATCACTTTACTTCCTTGAATAATACGAAACTATATGTTCCTTATGAACCGATTTCTGTCGATGGAGATACTTCTTTCCAGTCTCTGACCATCAAGAACAACAATACCGGAGAAGAGGAAACCTTAACGGGATCTGGTCTTTTCCTCTTTGTTGGAGATAGGCCGCAGACCGACTTTGTTAAAATTGATTCGATTAAAGACGAGAAAGGATATCTTGTCACAGATGATCTTAGGCGTACGAAGATCAAGAACCTTTATGCCATCGGAGACTGCCGGAACACGCCTCTTCGTCAGGTGACAAGGGCAGTCAGCGATGGATCTCTTGCAGCGACAAGGATACATAGCGATTATCTGAAAAACGAAGACTAGTTTTTTCTTGTAGAGGTGCCGATATGGAAACAGGAGAAGTCAGCTTTACCAAACAGGTAAAGAGCGAGCTGAGTGCCCGCTCTTATACAACCGAAGAGAAGAAAAGCCTTCTATCCGGATTTATCCGGAACGGAGCTGTCTTTTCGATTGGAAGCAAACCTTCTTTGGAATTGAGAACCGAAATCGCATCGGTCTGTAAGCTGATTTATTCTTCTTTGAAGGATGTGTATCAAAGGACGCCGAGGATCACCTACGAAAAGAAGACCCGTTTTAAGAAGGGCGTGATCTATCGTATCTCTGTCCGAGACAAGCACCTTTATGATAGGAGGGAGGAACTGGAAGTCTTCAAGGATGGTATTGAACGGATACCTCCAAAGAACAGGCTTCACCGGAAGAACCTTTCCTCTTTCCTGATTGGATGCTTCCTTGCGAACGGGAGTGTCAACAATCCATCTTCTGCCCATACTTCCTACTATCTTGAAATGGCCTTTACGGATAAGAATGATGCTTTGGCAGTCAAGAAGAAGCTTCTTACCTTCAAGGAAGAGAAGAGCAGGGGCTTTAAATACATCAAACGACGGGAAAAACATGTTCTTTATTTAAAAAGATCGGATCAGATTTCGGTCTTCCTTTCCTTTATCGGTGCGAATCAAGGCAGGTTCACCTTTGAAAACGCCAGAATCAATAAAGAAGAAAGGAACATCAATAACCGTCTTTCCATCTGTGATAGTGCAAACTTCTCCCGGTCCTTGAATAGTGCACAGCGGGATATCGAAGCCATTGAGTTTCTTCTTACGGTCCGTCCCTTATCCCTCTTCGATGAGAAAACACAGGCTGTCATACAGAAACGACTGGATAGGAAAGAAGCAAATTACCGCGAACTTGCTGAGAACATTTCGAAGGATGGTGTTTCCATATCGAAATCCGGAGTGGTTCATATCAGGTCTTCCCTACGCGGACAGGCAGATGAAATACGCAAACGGAGGAAATAGGCTGAAATTGCCGTTTTCTCCGTTTTTTTTATTATTTTTTGCAAAAAAAGGAATGTTTCATCGGAAAACTAGGCAAGTGTCTATCAATGAAAATGAAAAATGCGCACGCAAATAAGCATTTCTAGAACACAAGTGAGCGATTATATAGAAAAGTAAGTTTAGAAACCGCTTTTATTTTGAAAAAAGTAATCAAAATACTTTAAAAGGCTCATTTTTCATTGTAGAATTATCTCGAAAAAAGGAGGACATTATCCAAAATGTCTATTAAATTAGCTATCAACGGTTTTGGTCGTATTGGTCGTCTTGCCTTCCGTCGTGCCTATGAGAGGAACGAGGAAGAGGGCAAGGAAGTCTTCGAAGTTGTTGCTATCAACGACTTAGTCGATGCTGGTACCTTAGCATACTTATTAAAGTATGACACCACCCATCGTCGTTGGCATGAAGATGAAATCTCTTCTGATGAGACCAACATCATCTTCCGTGGCCACAAGATTCCGGTCCTTGGCAAGAAGGATCCGCATGAACTTCTCTGGAAAAACTATGGTGTCGATATCGTTCTCGAGTGCACTGGCCGTCTGAAATCTCATGAAGATGGCGATGTCCATAGGGAAAATGGTGCTAAGGGTGTTATCATCTCTGCTCCGTCTTCTTCCAAGGATATTCCGACCTATGTCTATGGTGTCAACACTGACAAGCTCACCAAGGATCAGACCATCATCTCTGGCGCTTCCTGCACTACCAACTGCTTAGCTCCGATGAGGAAGGTCTTAAATGACAAGTTTGGTGTCATCGGCGGAACCAGGACCACTGTCCACGCCTACACCAACGATCAGCGTATCCTTGACTTAGCTGGAAGCAACATCCGTCGTAGCCGTGCTGGCGCTGCCAACATCGTTCCGACCACCACTGGTGCTGCAAAGGCTGTCGGCAAGGTCATCCCTGAACTCAATGGCCGTCTCAACGGAAATGCTATCCGTGTTCCGGTCACTGATGGTTCTATCTGCGACTGCACGCTTCTCTTAAAGAAACCTGCCACTGTCGAAGAAATCAATGCTGCCGAGAAGGAAGCTGCTGAAGGTGAATTAAAGGGTGTCTTAGGATACAACGAAGACCAGATCGTTTCTTCCGATATCTTAGGCCGTACCGAAGGTTCTATCTTCGATGCAACTCTCACCAGGCTCATCCCGGCTGGTGACTACACCTTCGTTAAGGTCGCTTCCTGGTATGATAACGAGTATTCGTTCACCTGCCAGATGAGGCGTTTAGCCAAGCTCTACGGCGAAATCCTTAGCAAGTAGTTTTTTCTGACAAAAACCCTGAGGCGGCAGCTTTGCCTGCCGCCTCTTTATTCAAAAACAGGGAGGAAACCATAATGAAAAAAGTAGTTACGGATTTACAGGTCTCCGGCAAGAAGGTCTTAGTCCGTGTTGATTTCAATGTTCCGCATAAGGGAGCTGAAATCACCGATGACAACCGTGTCAAAGCCGCGATTCCGACTATTGTCGAATTACTCAAGCAGAATGCCAAAGTTGTTTTAAGGTCCCACCTTGGCAAGGTCAAATGGAAAGACATCGCTAAGGGAAAGGCTACTAGGGAAGATATCGAAAAACAGAGGAAGAAGAATGATCTTTCTATCGTTCTTCCTGTTTTAAAGGGATATCTTGATCAGGCTAGGGGCAAGGATGTCAAAGTCTTCTTCTCCAAGGATACCCGTGGAGAAGGCTTAAAGAATGCCATCGATGCTTTAAAGGATGGAGAAGTCCTTTTAGTCCAGAACACCCGTTATGAGGCTGGCGAAGAGAAGAACGATCCTGCTTTAGGCAAGGAATGGGCTTCTTATGTCGATGCCTTTGTCAGGGATGCCTTTGGTTCTGCCCATCGTGCCCATGCTTCTACTTATGGAGTTCCTGCCGAACTCAAAGCAGAAGGCAAACCGACTGCTGTCGGTTTCTTAATGGAAAAGGAAATCAAAGGTCTTGGACGTTGCGTCAATCCGCAGGAAAATGAGCGTCCTTATATCGCTATCTTAGGCGGTGCTAAGGTCTCTTCCAAGATCGAAGTCATCGATTCCTTACTTAAGAAATGCGATAGGATCCTTATCGGCGGTGGTATGGGTTATACCTTCAAGAAGGCTGTCTTCCATATCTCTGTCGCAAATTCTATCTGCGAGGATGATCAGCTCGAATATGCCCGTAAGTGCTATGACACTGGCAAGATCAAGCTTTCTCTTGATTCTATCGTTGCCAAAGGCTTCGATTTCGAGAATCCGGAGAAGAAGGTTGAAGATATCAAGTATATCGACAACAATGAAACGGACTTCCCGGAGGGATACGAAGGTGTTGATGTCGGACCTCTGACCCGTAAGTTCTATGCCGAAGAAATCGCCAAGGCCAAGACCATTTTCTGGAACGGACCGATGGGCGTCTTCGAGAATCCGGATTTCCAGGAAGGAACCAAAGCTGTCTGCGAAGCCTGCGCTAAAGCTACAGAAAATGGTGCCTTCACTGTCATTGGCGGTGGCGATAGTGCTGCTGCGGCCAAGAAGTTCGGTTTCAATGATAAGTTCAGTCATGTTTCTACTGGAGGCGGAGCTTCCCTCGAATTGATTCAGAACGATGGAAAGCTGCCGGGCATCGATGTCATTGAGGACAAATAAGGCCCTTCGGAAGAAGTTCCTCAGGGGCAACTGGAAGAGGAACAACACCATCAAGGAGGGTCTTGACTTCTGTGATGCTGTCAAAGAAAACGATTTAGCACGGGAAGCAAAGTCCAAGGGTGTCAGGCTTGGCATTGCTCCGAGCTTTGTCGCTCTTCGTACCATCCGTAAACATGCTCATGGTCTGATTGTTGCTGCTCAGGACTGCCACTATGCAGATCATGGTGCCTACACCTCCTCTGTCTCTGTTCCGAGGCTTGAGGAAATCGGTGTCGACTGGGCTATTATCGGCCATAGCGAGAAGCGTGCCTATGAAGGAGAAACTTCCTTCGATTGCAATCGCAAGATTTCTGCGATGGTCAAGAATGGCTTCCATGCCATCTACTGTGTCGGCGAGACTGCCAAGCAGTATGATGAAGGCATTACCAAAGATGTCATCCGCGAACAGATTGTCACTGGTTTAAGGAATCTGACCAAAGACCAGAGGAACAATGTTGTCATCGCCTATGAACCGGTCTGGAGTATCGGAACTGGTAAGAATGCTTCTGCTGAAATTGCTCAGGATATCTGCAGTTATATCCGTGACCTTCTGAATGTTCTTTTCGGAAAGGTTGCTGCTTCTAAGATTCTGATCCTCTACGGAGGAAGCGTTAAACCGAACAACGTCAAAGAATACAGGGCTTGCCCGGATATTGATGGTGCACTTGTTGGCGGAGCTAGCTTGAAGTATGATTCCTTCAAGGCTCTGTTAGACAATAGGTAAATCCTAAACTGAATTAAAAAGAGGCTGTAAACCTAGAAATAGGTGCTATGCAGCCTCTTTTTTGTGTTGATTTGCCTGATCTTCTTTAGATTCTTGAATTGTAAAATGAAATGGGAATGGATGGAAAAACAAAATCTCCCTTAGGCTACACGCTGTGGCACAACCTTCCGGATGGCTTTAACTATTGAAACGAACATGCCTATGACAAGAAAGATTATAAGGAAGAAATGAATTGTTTCTTCTACCGCGTTGCGAAGCATGTGCATGAGGACAAACTGTAGAGTTCTAGAAGATGTGGCAGAAATGGAAGACATACAAAGAAAGTCCAGAGAGACGGAAATGGGCTCGTGGAAGGTGCTCGGGCACTGGGTGTGAGGCCTTGCTGTCGGCTCGATGAGAGATACCTGGAACATGTGCATCATTGGGTAGTCGTTCCATTCTTATTTTGATTTACAAAAAAACGCATTTTTTTAAAAAAGAAACCGCTTACAATTTAATATGTGTTCTTACTGTTTTCCCTCTGTCAAGGCACTTTATACAAATACTTCCAATAATTGCTTTTTTTGTGTTACAAACAAAAAGTCATTAAAGGTTTAACATATAGATAGCGAATCTGTAAGAATAGATTCATGAATCGAGGATACATACTTATGAAGAAATTATGTTTGTTCTCTCTGGCTACACTTCTGGCTTGTTCCACGCCTTTGAGCAATGGTTGCTCTTTTTCTGCTAAATCTGGGGACTTAGTGCATGCAAATGAAGAAGGTTTGAATTCGTCTGGAAAAGATGACATTGTTTTAGCGCCAAGCAATCAGAGTGGCTTTTTTAACTCGAGCACATTTAGTTTTATTTTTT
>URQF01000059.1 GCA_900549915.1 uncultured Mollicutes bacterium
GGGCAATTCATCCTGCCTGATTTCTTCTTTACAAATCTCATTGCTTTTTGCTAACTCTTTGATAATCCACTGGAAATCTTCAGCAAGCGAAAGCCTTATCCTATGTGGATCATTGCTTGCACGGAAATAGGCAGATGGTTTCGGTCCAGGAAAAATCTTCTCAAATACCGGCTCATCAAAAACTGGGTGGTCATAAGACATAAATAAAACCTTTCTGATTAGCTCCATTCCTCTATTGGAAGTGAGGATAAATCGGTCCAAATAAATGAAAAAACATTTACCAGACAATTTGAATATATTTTCAAAAAGAAGGAATAACAAGGGTAAGAGACTAAAAAAGCGAAAAAAGAAGGGAATCCATTACATAAAGATAATCCGGATTAATACGGAAAAAGTCTCCTTCTATTTCAAAACATTCTTTATTCTCATCAATTTTTTGCCCGTATTTTTCTAAAAAACTTACATGGAATCTTTCTTGGTATTCGGATAAGGAAAAACCATCTCTTAAGCGTAAACCAAGCCTAAGGAATTCCCTTTCTTCATCTTCCTTAGTAATAACATCTTTTTGAAAAATACGCTTACCCAACAGATAATTTGTGAGAGACTTTGTATTGGTATAGCGCAGGTTTCCAATATAACCACTGGCCCCAAGTCCGCAGGCGTAATATTGCTGATCATGCCAATAAGTTAGATTGTGCTTAGACTCAAAACCAGGTTTTGAAAAATTAGAAACCTCATATCGATGAAATCCATTCTTTTCTAGTTCTGATACTATAAAATCATATTGCATTCGGTAGATGTCATCTGAAACGGGGATTGTTTTTTGATTATGAAGAACTGTACCTTGCTCTATTTGTAAAGAATAGAAAGATAAATGCTTAACATTCTGATTTAAAGCGAATTGGATATCTTCTTTTAAATCCGTTAAGGATTCTCCACTGACACCATAAATAAAATCCAGATTTATATTATCAATATTATGTTTCTTTAAGTTGGAGACGGCAGCTAGAGCCTGTTCTGATGTATGATTTCTCCCAAGATAAGAAAGAGTAGTAGGATTTGTTGACTCTACACCAAGAGAGACACGATTAACACCATATCTACTCCTTATGGCAGCTTTTTCTTCCGTCCTAGATTCCGGATTAGCTTCTATTGTGAATTCTTTCACCGTTGAAAAATAAGGGGATAAATAAGAGAGGAGCTTTTCAAGTAATGGAGTCGAAAGAACGCTTGGAGTTCCTCCGCCAATATAGATTGTTTTTAAAGAATTCACTGGAATATGATAGGAATCAATTTCTCTAATCAATTCCGGAATATATTTTTCTTCTAGTTCCTTCTGGTGAAAGACCTTCGGAAAATCACAATAGGAACAGATTCTGGTACAAAAAGGGATGTGAAGGTATAGGGATGAAATCATTTGTTTTCGTGACCACCCATAGGAATAGGGGTATAGACAAACTTTTTACCAAGCAGTTCTTTTTTATAGAAGCCGCGCTGAGCGAGTCCTTCCATAGAGGTGCGCGCTGTTTCATAGACAGTATCCTCACAGCGTTTGAATTGTTCAATGGTATAGTGAAGGCCTATCGTACAATGTCCAGCATAAAAATGAGCTTGCTTCTTTTTCAAGTAAGGATAAACCTGTCGTAGATTTCTGGCGGTCTCTTCGATTTCAATCGCGTTTTTGCCTTTGGGGAAGAAAGGAAGAGCTTGACTATTGCTTAAAGAATCAACTGGAATATCTGCGGAATTAGAAACGTTACTTTCTTTGTCATCTACATTTGAAGAAACGGAGGAGATTAATTTATTCCTCAGCTCATGATTTGTATCTTGAATATGAGCCCTGTAATTTAAGGCAGGTAAGAGAAAATAAGTTAAGTCCAAAGTACTTTCGCAAGTCTTCCTTCTTTGGAAGTCTTTGCTAAATGCAACACTCTCGAAGTCGAGAGCATACCCAGTCAATCCTAATCCCGATGTTGATAAAAAAGCCTTTGCCGCTAAAGCAGCTGTCTCTTCATTGAAATAAGAATACGGACGAACGGAAAAGAAAAAGTAAATCCTCCCAAGAGGTTTTAAAAGAAGAGGAATAGAATCCTGGTTTAGAAAAGCCCTTAAAGAGGAAAAGGCATTTGAAATTTTTTCGGTTGGATAATCCGCTAAGGTGTTATACAAATCCTGAGATGGCTTATCACGAAGAGAAGGACTATCATTCTCTTCTTTTCCCAAAAGGTTGTTATTGATACGATGAATCGATTCTATTGAAAAACAAGATTCATTACATCCCTTTTGGAAAGCCTCAGCGTATGCCTGAATTAAAAACAGGGAAGAGGAAAGAGATTCGGCACTGCCACTTGCAATGGAATCTAAAGTAGAGTTCGTAATGTTAATTCCATTTTTCTTGGCAGTAAGACTAAGAGCATTCTTTTCCCTGAAAAAGCGGAATTGATCTTGGACTTCTTTTTCACAGGAGAAAAGGACTAACTTATCGTTCCTAAGCTTCCTTTGTAAATCATATGCAAGCGATAAGATTTTTTTCGTTAGGCAGATTTGGTAATGTACTCCCTCGCAGTTTGGGAGTTCGCTTTCTTCATTGAAAAAAGAGCGATAGGAAAGAACTTTGCTCCAGACCGAAGAAATATCATCGACATTATAGATACTTCGTACTTCATCTTTTCGAGCATAATTATCATCGGTAAATTTCTTTCCTTCGTCGTTGTGAATCACAATAGCCTCCTCACAAATGAAATTTTAACACAGCTTTGCTGAATTACTTAATATTTCCTTCATCGACCGTAAGAATGGCAATAAAGGCTTCCTGAGGAACTTGAACCTTTCCAAATTCCTTCCTTCGCTTTTTGCCGGCTTTCTGTTTTTCCAAAAGCTTCTTTTTTCGGGAAATATCACCACCATAGCATTTTGCAAGAACGTCCTTGCGAACGGCCTTGATGTCACTTCGCGCAATGATTCTCCCACCAAGACAGGCTTGGACAGGAATTTCAAATTGCTGTTTAGGAATTACGTCTTTCAGTTTATCGACTGTAGCACGAGCGCGCGGATAAGCTGTTCCGGAAAAAACAACCGTTGTAAGAGCATCAACCGCTTCTCCGTTCAGAAGAATATCCATTCGCTCAACATCGCTTTGCTCATAGCCAATCAGTTCGTAGTCAAGAGAGGCGTATCCTTGTGAAACTGATTTTAATCGGTCAAAGAAATCAAAAACGATTTCACTAAGAGGCATCTTATATTGGAGTTCTACACGTGTTTCATCAATGTAGACCCTGTTGTTATATTGACCACGTCGATTCTGACAGAGAGTCATTATGTTTCCGACAAATGTCTTTGGTGTCCTGATTTTTACATCTGCAAAGGGCTCAAATGTCTGCTTTATTTTTGTACGATCTCGAGGAAAGTCGGCCGGATTTGATATCCACTCAGTAGTTCCGTCTGTCCTTCTAACTTCGTAAACGACAGAAGGAGCAGTTGCCATAATATCTAATCCGAATTCGTTTTCCAAACGCTCTTGAATGACTTCCAGATGCAGGAGACCTAAAAAGCCGCAACGGAAACCAGAACCTAAAGCAATAGAGGTTTCCGGTTCATAGACAAGGGAAGCATCGTTGAGAGAAAGCTTATCGAGAGCATTATGAAGGTTTTCGAAATCTTTGTTGTCACTTGGATAAAAACCTGCATAAACCATTGGCTGTGTCTTGCGGAAGCCTTTCAATGGTTTCTCCGTTGGATTCTCATCTAGTGTGATTGTATCACCGACTTGAATATCTTTGATATTCTTGATGGAAGCAGCAAGGAAGCCGACCTCTCCGGCTTTCAGAGAAGAAACTTTGTTTTCTTTTGGGGTACGTATTCCAAGTTCTGTAACCTGGAATACTTGATTTGTACTCCTAAGCCGGATTTTACTGCCAACAGAAACTTGACCATCGAAGACGCGGATTAAAACCACTACACCTCGATACGGGTCAAACTTTGAGTCGAAAATCAAAGCTTTTAAAGGTTTATTAGGATCACCGCTAGGAGCTGGCAAATCGTTAACGATATGTTCAAGAAGAGAATCCACCCCTTGACCAGTTTTCGCAGAGACCATGACACAACTGTCTGGATCAAGCTGAAGAGTATCGATTAATTCGAGTTGACAACGTTCCACATCCGATGATGGCAAATCGATTTTATTGATGACAGGAAGTAGCTTGAGATGGTTATCGATGGCAAGGTAACCATTTGCTAAAGTCTGCGCCTGAACACCCTGCGTTGCATCAATAACAAGTAATGCACCTTCGCATGCACTTAAAGAACGACTTACTTCATACGTGAAGTCGACATGGCCAGGAGTGTCAATTAAATTGAAAAGATACTCCTCACCATTCTTTGCTTTATAGGTAACATTGACAGCATTTAGTTTGACTGTGATACCGCGCTCACGCTCCACAGACCTGTCATCTAGCAACTGAGGAAGAAGCTCACGCTGACTTACTGCACCAGTTTTTTCAAGAATACGATCGCAAAGGGTAGACTTGCCATGGTCAATATGAGCGACAACACAGAAATTGCGAATATGGTTCTGATCAAAATCCATAATTATTCATCCTTCCAGAAGAGACTGAGTATCCGTTTAAGCTGTGAAGGCGAAAAAAGATAAATAGTATCTTCGTAATTTTCTTTCCTAATTGTTCGATAAGGTTCTTGCCGGAAGCGAGAATCAATAAAGAGAACAAATCCACGATCTTCTTCGCTTCGGATAACACGGCCAGCTGCTTGAAGAATTCTGTTGATTCCAGGATACCTGTAAGCATAAGCGTACCCTTTTCGGGAAGCTCCGCCGTCATCTTTATCATAATAGTCCTTAATTCGGTCTTGTTCAAAGTTAATTTTCGCAATACCGGCAGATATGATTATACTTCCGATAAGACGATTTCCGACAAGATCCACCCCTTCATTGAAAGAACCTCCTAAAACAAGAAGACCGATTGAAGAAACTTCTGTTTGATCTTTGAAATGAGATAAAAAATCTTTTTGGGCATTATCATCCCTTCCGGGAGATTGACAGAAGAGATTAATATTGTCATTATCTTCATCTTCAGCAAACCTGTTCTGAAGCTTTGACAAATATTCAAAGGAAGGGCAAAAAATAAAATAATTTCCCTTCTTGGCATTAATAGCAGTTTTAATGAGTTCGTAGACATTCACGATGGTGCGTGAACGATCTTTGTAATAGAGCGAAATTTGTGAGTCAATCCTGATTTTTCGGTTTTCCTTAGGGAATGGGGATGGGAGTACAAGAAGAGAGCTCGTATCATTTTTGTCACCGCCAAGAAGTTCCCTGTAGTAATCCTTAGGTGACAAAGTGGCAGAAAAGAAAACACATGCTGAAAACCTATTGTTCCCAGATTTGATAAGAGGAGAACTATCCAAATTACAGATACGTATAGAAAATGCTACTCCATCATCTCCAACACGTACATAGCATAGAAAGACATTTTCCATTCCATCTGACTTCCTTAGTTCTGCTAAAAATGCAAAAGAGTTCAATGCGTAAAAGAACTCCATCCTCTCATCGGTCAATAAATGAATATGGTTTTTCCTTAAGGACTTCCTGTCCGATAAAATATCATTCATTGATGACAAAATATCCTCAGGTAGATGCTGCAAGACTTGCAAAGAGTGATTCTTGACGTTCTCGTCATCGATATCAATTGGAATAGCGTCAAGCAGCTTCCTGCAGCTTTTCAAATCTGATTTGAGAACACGAAATTCTTTTCGACTACAGAAAGAAATCCTTTTAGCAAAAAAAGAATAAGACAATTCCCTTGAATACCTTTTCCGAACACGATTAGGAAGATTATGGCATTCATCAACTGCAAGGTATGTTTTTTTCCTCGGCAAATTCTCTTCTCGTAAACCTAATCGGTCTGTAAAGTCATAAACATAAGTGTAATCACAGATAAGAAAATCCATGTAGTTAGCAAGATCATGTTGGAGCTGGAAAGGACACCTTTGATGATGATAGGCGATTTCCTCAATTGTCTTTCGGTCAAAGACATCATATCGATACAATGAATCGAAAACTACGTCGAGCAATTTGTCATAATAGTGAACAGCAAAGGGACACTCATCTGGATTACAATGACCCTTTTTATCGTTAAAACAGATATTGCCCTTGCTAGTGAAAGCAATTGCCTTAAGCTTAATGCCTTGCTTTATAAACAAGTTTAAAGAGTCCATGGCTACTTGTTTAATTGAATTCTTGCTAGTCAGATAAAAGCAGCGCTCTGCATCCCCTTCTTTAAACTTTCCCCTCATAGAATAAAGGACAAAAATTGTCTTTCAGATTCCTGTAGAAAAATAAATAAAAACCTGTTTTCCTTCGTCAAAGGAATTCTTTACATACTGAATCCTTTTCTCTTGCCCAGGACGAAAACCGCGAAACGGGAAGGATAAATCTTTCCTTGACTCATCTCTCTCAATCTTCCTTTTTCTAATCTTACTAAGGTATTCATAATATTGGAAAATGATTCCTTTGACAAACTGATCAAGCTCTGAAAAAGAATAAGTATTCACAATTCTTTTCTGAATATGGTAGTCAGTTTGTTTAATGTATGTGAGTTGAATTTCAATAAGTTTGATATTGTTTTGGTGGCAAAACCTATATGCATAGAACCTAGCCTGTCCAAGATGCCACCCAGAATGATCTTTTGAAAATTCATCCAAATCAGCAACGGTAGTTTTGATTTCATCAATCGTGTACGATCCATCAGAATGAGTAATCAAACCATCAGCTTTTCCCGAAACATGAAAAATAAAGTCTTTATATTGAAAAGTGTCTTTCAATGGTACTTCTGAGTGATAATCATCGCCTTGCTGACTTTGATGAAACTGATGAAGCCGAGTTCCTTCAAGCCTGGAAGATTGATTGAAAATACGGGTATCTAAATGGCCGGTTCTTAATAAGACATCAACAATGTCGTGAACAGAGAGAAAATATTCTTGTGCCATACCATTATTTTACAACAACCCCTTGCGATTATGGATGAAAATCAATAGTCCAATCCATCTATCAAAAATCAATTCGTGGTAAGGAATGAGTGTAATACAGCCTTTCATAAAGAGTAGCCAGCGGATGCCCTTTCCTTAAGGCTTGATTTAAATAAAAAGTGGCACTTCCATCGCACCCAGTTATTGTGAGAAGACGGAAATTTACAAGAGCATAAAAACCAGATTTGTCTTCTTTTCTTTGATTCCTAATAATATAACGACGAATTAGATAATTCTTTTTCCTCTTTTTAATCATAAGCTTTGAGTAGTATTCCATGGCATTAAAGCTTCCTAACATGGCTGCCGACAAAAGGTGAGCCTCTTCTTCCTTGTTTTGACCTAAAGACTCGCAAATCTTGGCAAGCATAAAATGGGCACTAGGACTTCGTGGACAGCGTTCAAAATAACGAATAGCCGAAAACTTTGAGGTTTTTGGATACAAACCTTGCCAAATCCTATTGCCTATTTGCTCAAGGCATCTTTCATCTGCATTAGACACTCCCTTATCAAAGAAAAGACGTGAAAGTTTATACTCTTTCTTCCTAAAATAGTACCTTCCAGCAAGATAGGAAGAAAAACCATCTCCAGCCCTTGAGGTAACAAAAAGAGTTCGAAGTGCAGTGTTGATACTGTTATTACTCGAGAAAGGATTCCTAAATAAGTTAATATAAGCAAGATCTCTCAAAACAACTGGATTATCAGAAGGACATTTAAGAAGGTAGTCAAGGGCCTTTTTGGGAGAATAATCAGTATGGAAAGGTAGCCTATAATACTCCGCAAGAAAAAGATAAGGCATGGTCGAAAATTCAGAAAAAGAAAACTTCATCGGAAATTGAAATGCCGATGAAGTCATCGAGCGATTATAAAAATCGCTAAGTTGCGAAAAATACGCTAACCATTGCCGGCTACTGTCATTGCAACGCCCTGGAATAGCACTCCTAGAAGCTTGGACCTTTTCTCCAAGTCGAAGTTCAGCTTGGAATAGAAGATGAGAGTAATCCAGCAAAGTGCTTTTCGGCCTCATTCTCCCGTCACGAAGCAGTCCCCGTTCCATTATTGTGGTGGCGTTTTCTACTTCCGTTTTGGAAGCAAAGCAGGTAAACGCACTACGGACTACTGAATCATGGCGCCGTTTGGAGTCTTTGACCTTATCAGCATAGGGCAATCGCAAGAAAGGGGAAATGCTGTTGATTAGGGCATTTCCTTTTTTCTTGAAGATATTGTATTGTATG
>URQF01000060.1 GCA_900549915.1 uncultured Mollicutes bacterium
TCTTCAAAACTTACTTCTTAATCCTAAATTTTCTAGTGCTAAAACCTAAAAACCGGTATTCACGGAGGATGATTTGAGGGAGAGTACTAAATTCGTGAATCCTGCTTCTTGAAAGAAAGAAAGGGTTTCGCTTAAAGCAAGGAAGTAATCATCGATTTCATTCTTCCCTTTTCCTTTATATTTATTCAAAGAACCGGAATTGACACCAATTCGAATCGGTATATTCTTTTCCTTGCAAAGAGAAACAAGTCTTCTTAGGCTGGCTTCGTTGAGCCAGTTTCCAGGATTGATACGGACTTTGTCGGCACCATTTTCAATGGAAAGAAAGGCCAGTTCTGGCTGATAATGAATATCAGCAATAAGAGGAATCTTCCTCTCGCTTTTCAATGCTTTGAGGGCTTTGGCATCTCTACTATCTAAAACGGAAAAACGGATCCTATCTAAACCGCAGGGAATCAACGGCCTTAGTTCTTCCAGGTTTTCTTGGATGAATTCTGTCTTCTTTCGGTTCCTTGTCTGAATCAGAACATCGTTGCCGTTGCCGATGATTCTATTTCCGATAGCGAATGAATATTTTGTCATGGCTTCATTATAATCCAATCCTAATGAATATAGGTTGCCAAGGAGTAGTCAAAGATGCTTTTGTAAACTTGGAGAGAAAAATTGGAAGCATAGAAATCCCTGTCGATACGTTGAATATTGCCACTACGGATTCTTTCTTTTAAAAAGGCTTGTGTTTTACTTCGGTCTGTATTGAAATCCTCGATTTTTGATAGAAGTTCAAGCAGGGATAGGACTTTATAGTTCCAATCCGTGATTTCGACCTTCGAGGGCAAAATCGACCAGGAATCTGTTTCTTTTTTTATTGACGTTTCATTGGAAAAGCAAACAATAGAATTATTCTCCTGCTTTAGAAGACCTGACTGAATCAGCTGTGTTTTTGCATCGTAGTATCCAAAATGATGTCCTCGTCTTGAAAGATAGGATGAGTAGAGATAAGTTTCTCTGCTAGGTAAAATGATTCCATAATCCTTATCCTTCCTAGGAAGAAGATAGACGCCTCTTTGATAACGGATGATTTTTCCCTCATCCGAAAGACTTTTCCTTTGTTGACGGACATTATTACTCGATAAAACGTTAATGTCTTTCTGGAAAATGAGTTCGCCCTTTTGATAATTCTTTTTTAAATACGATAGAAGATCCATATTCACAAAGATTATATATATGAATCTATAAAATGTGAAGAGAAAATGAGATACTTTTTAGCAAAAAAGCCTGATAGTATGGGCAAAAGAAGGAAATTAATTTAAAAAGAGAATTTCTTGTTTTTAGTTTGCATGCCCATTAAAATATACATGGTAAAAAATTGGAGGATTTATACAATGGCTGAACCACGCGCTATTATTACCTTACGTTGCTCTGTTTGCAAAAACGAAAATTACATCGCTACTAAGAACAAGAAGACTCATCCGAGCAAATTCACTACTAGGAAGTATTGCCCTCATTGCAACAAGAAGACCTTACACGAAGAAAAGAAGTAAATTGGAGGAGATTTGAAAAATGGCTGATATCATTGATGCCGGTGAATTAAAACCGGGAACTGTCTACCTCTACAAAGGTGAACTTCTCTCTGTTGTCGATATTATTCACAACAAGACTGCAATGGCAAAGAGGAAACATAAGATCAAAGCTAAGAACTTACGTTCCGGTGCCATCAGCGAGAGGATGCTCTTCTCTGGTGAAACAGTCGAACGTGCCTTCTTAGACAAGAAGAACAGGACTCTTTGCTATCGTGATGGCGATGAGAACGGATTCGCTCATTTCATGGATGACGAAAGCTACGAAATGGTTGACCTTCCGATTTCCCATGTCAAGAACGAGCTTCAGTATCTTCCTGACAATTCCAAGGTTATCATCACCTATTTCGGACAGGAAATCTTAGGTATCCAGTTGCCGGATAAGGTTGCCCTTGAAATCGTTGATACGGATGACAATGCTGTTGCCGGCGATACTGTCAATAAAGCCAGCAAGGATGCTGTTCTCGAAACAGGTTTGAAGATCAAGGTTCCTAGGTTCATCAAGAACCACACTAAAGTCTGGGTCAAGACTTCTGACGGATCCTATGATTCTCGTGCCTAACCTTTGGCGAGAGGGAAAGTCATGCACTTTACCATCAACACCGTTGGTTTTGTATTCATTATCTTAGGCTGTATTCTTGTCGGAATCATTTTAGGTTTCTTAGTTGCCCGTAAGGTTGTTAAGAAACAGCTGAAAGAGAACCCACCTATCAATCGTGTTAGGATTAAAGCTAGGTATCGTTCCATGGGCCGTACTCCGAGCGAAGCTCAGGTCAACAGCACTAGGCGCGCTATCAGCGAAGCTCAGAAGAAGAGCCAAAAATAGTTCCCATTTAAACAAGCTGCCTCTGGATCAAAGGAGGCAGTTTTTTTATGGTTGAAAAAAGGATGCTTTTATAAGCATCCTCTTAAATTTAGCAGTTTTAATCTTTGAAATGAGTTTCTGGCTCGATTCCTTTTTGAAGTCGTTTGATGTTGGATAAATGCCGTAGAACAAGCAAGGTTGAAATCAACAAGTACGTGATGCCAATAATATAGGTGAGGTGGAGATAGAGCGAAGGTCCGAAGTAAGTTCCTCCGTTATACGAGCCTGGATCTTTGGTTATGGTTAGATTCAGAATGGTAGGAATGAAGGAAAGGAGCCTCATAGAAGGAGCTGTTATGACACTTGCGAAAGAAACACGTTTGCTGAGTTTGAATAAGAGCAGGAAGAGAAAAAGACCGATTACAAACAGGATTGGTGAGGTATAGAGAATAAATCCTGCAAAGCAGGCAACTGCTTTTCCACCTTTGAATTTAGAGTAGACGGAATAAGAGTGGCCGATGGCAACAGATAATCCGGTTATACAGACTAGTAATTCGTTCAGCCAAAGATAATGGACTAAGGGAATGTTTGCGAAGGATAGGATGAGATGTACGAACAAGCAAGGAAGGAAGCATTTCCTCCTGTCTAGGAACCTTGTAAGGTATCCCCACCAACGTCCAACGCTACGGCCAACGTTCGTTCCACCAGCGTTTTTGGATCCGACTTTTAGGATATCGACACCTTTCGAATAGGCGATGATGCGGGCTGTTGGTATACCCCCGGTAAGGAATCCGAATATCGCGGCACCGAAAGCAAAAAGAATTGTATCAGTTATTTCCATTTTTTATTATTTCCTTGTCAATTATATCGGTGTGCTGAATCTTTTCAATTATTATCGGTTTAAATTATTTTTTGATAAAACTATCATTCTACGAATTTCAAGCGAAAAAGACAGATAAATTGCGGAAGAAACTTATTGGATATACTTTTTTCCTTTTTTAGAAAGCTATGCTTTCTCTTTAATTTTACCTCGGTTTCAAGTAAAATCTATCCGAGGTGTTTTTTGAATGTCTGAAAAGTATAATGCAACAAGTTTGACCGTTCTCCATGGCTTGGAGCCAGTCCGGGAACGTCCAGGTAGGTACATAGGTTCTACAAGCACCTTAGGCTTGCATCACCTTGTCTGGGAAATTGTCGATAATGCTGTTGATGAAGCGAATGAAGGTTTTGGTAAGAATATCTACGTAACCATCCATAACGATGGTTCCTTGGAAGTAGAAGACCAAGGACGTGGTGTTCCTTATGACTATAATGCGAAAGAGAAGAGGAGCGGTTTCCAGATTGTCTATCAGACCTTACATGGCGGTGGAAAATTTGATGAATCTAACTACAAATCTGCTGGTGGTTTGCATGGTGTTGGCGCCTCTGTCTCCAATGCTCTTTCCGTATGGATGGAAGTTCATTCTTTCCGAGATGGCGTAGACCATTTTGCTCGGTTTGAAAAAGGCGGATCCAAGTTCTCTGGAATCAAGGATTTAGGGAAAACTACAAAACGTGGTACCAATGTCCGCTTCTTACCGGATCCGACTATTTTTGATGATGTTACTTTTTCCTTCGATCGTATTGCACAGCATCTTGATGATCAGGCTTGCTTAACAAAGGGCGTTACGTTCCATCTGTTGGATGAACGCACTGGACGCAAGCAAGAATTCTATTACGAGAATGGTCTTCTTGAATACTACAATCGTCATACGACTGGCAAACTCCCTCTTACGAAACCTAGGCATTTTGAGGGAACGGATAATGGCATTAAGGTCGAAGTTGTCTTTGGATTCTTAAAAGATAACTATGACGAGAAAATCATCAGCTTTGCGAATGGTGTTCGCACCGGTGATGGCGGATACCATGTCACCGGTTTTAAGAAAGCAAGGACAACTTGCTATAACCAATATGGTATTACGAACGGGTTGATTAAATCTTCTGCACCCTTGGATGGCGATTGCCTTCGGGAAGGCTTGGTTGCCGTTCTTTCCGTTTGGGTTCCGGAACATAGGCTTCAGTTTGAAGGACAGACGAAAGGAAAGCTCGGTACAAAAGATGCTCTGAATTCTGTTGATGCTGTCATCGAGGGTCAACTTAGCTATTATTTGGCTGAGAACAAACAGGATGCCGATGCGGTGGTTAAGAAAACCAGTGATGAAAGGAAAATCCGTGAAAAGACAGAAGCTGATCGTAAAAAGGAACGTGAGCTTCTAAAATCCAAGATTTCTGGTTTCAATCTTTCCGATAAGCTTACTCCTTGCTCAAGCAAGAATTACAGGCAGAACGAACTCTTTATTGTTGAGGGTGATTCCGCAGGCGGTTCTGCAAAGAAAGGACGTAACCCTAAAACTCAGGCTATTCTTCCTCTTCGTGGCAAACCGAAGAATACAACCGATATTGAGGACGAGAAAATTCTTCTTGGAAACAAAGAAATTGCTACCCTGATCTATACCATCGGTGCTGGCTATGGCGATGAGTTCAAAATCAAGGATATCCATTATGGCAAAGTCATTATCAGGACCGATGCTGATGATGATGGAAGCCATATTCAGTCCTTGTTGCTAACCTTCTTCTATAACCATAGGAAGCCCTTGATTCAGGCTGGCCACGTCTATATTGCCTGCCCACCGCTTTATCGTGTCTACAATAGCAAGAAGGAAGTCTATGCTTATGATGATAGTGAGCTTCAGGCGGCAAAAGATAAGATTGGCAATGGATATAAAGTCAATCGTTACAAGGGACTTGGTGAGATGAATTATTCCCAGCTTTCGGTTACTACTAGGGATCCCGAACATCGTCGATTGATTCAGGTCACGATTCCAGATGATGATGAAGCCCAGGATAAGGTTGATCTTTTCTTAGGCAAAGATGCCGATCGTCGTAAGGAATGGATTGAAAACAACATTGATTTCAATACTACGGATACGTTTACTAAGGAGGTAAGGAAGAATGAAAAGTAACAAAAAAACTGTCACTTATAATGAAGAAATCATACCTTCTGGTATTAGTCAGGTTTTAATTGGCGCATTCAACCGATATGCAAAGGAAGTCATTACGGATCGTGCTATTCCGGATGCTCGTGATGGCTTAAAACCAGTCCAACGTCGTATTCTTTTTGGAAGGTATGCAAAAGGTGAAATCTCTACGAAACCGACGACAAAGTGCGCTACGATCGCCGGTGATGTCATGGGTCATTATCATCCGCATGGTGATTCGTCTATTTATGACGCGCTCGTTCATCTTAGTCAGCCTTGGAAGAGGGAAGCTCCCTTAGTTGATTTCCAAGGTAATAACGGCTCTATTGATAACGATCCTGCCGCAGCAAGCCGTTATACGGAAGCCCGTCTTTCTGCTTTAAGCGACTTCAGGACAAGGGATATCGACAAAAATACAGTTCGAAGGGTCCCGACATTTGATGATAAATCGTTAGAACCGACAGTTCTTCCTGCACGTTTCCCGAACCTGCTTGTGAATGGTACCAGTGGTATCGCAGTCGGATCTGCCACCTATATTCCTCCCCATAGTCTTGGTGAAGTCGTGGATGCCTGCATCTATCGTATTAAACATAAGCGTGCTACTCTGGATGAATTAAGGCAGTACATTAAAGGTCCTGATTTTCCGACCGGTGGTATCTTAGATGATCAAGAAGCAATTCATCGTCTCTATGAGACGGGAAAAGGCTCTTTGTATTTATATGCTAAGTGCCATATTGATGAAGGTGAAAATTCTATCGTCATCACGGAAATACCTTATGATGTCGTGAAAATCGATTTTGTCGCTGCTTTGACGAAACGGAAAGACACGGATCACCTTGACAACATTGATGAAATCGTTGATGAATCTGCAAAGGATGACGTTAAGATTGTCATAAAGATAAAGAAGGGTGCAAATCCGAGCGATATTCTCAATTACCTGGAAAGCAAAGGTGCTCTTCGCAATACGATTGCTTGCAACTTCCTTGCTATTGATAAAGGACATCCAAAATGCAGGTCTCTGAGGGAACTTGTAGATAGCTTTATTTCTCATCAGAGAGAGGTATCTACTCGTGCTTATCAATACGATTTGCAATCTGCGAAAGATCGCTTGGAGATTGTAGAAGGCTATAGGAAAGCCTATTCAATCCTCAACGAAGTCATTGAGAAAATCAAAAAATGCTCTGGTAAGGAAGGTGTTAAAAAGAGGCTTGAATCCGATTATGGTTTCACTCCTCGTCAGTCCGAAGCCATTGCTAGGATGCCTTTGTATCGTTTGAGTAATACGGATATCAGGGCTTTGAAGAAAGAGCAGGACGAACTTAACAATCAAATTGAGGAATATAACGGAATCCTTTCGGATCCGTCGAAACTCGATAACACGATTGTGAAGACACTTAGTGAGATCCGTAAGACTTTTGCTATTGCTCGAAAGACTCAGATTCTTGATGAAAAACAGGTCTTTACTTCGATTGATCCAACCAAACTGATTGCCAAAGAAACAGTCTATGTTTCTCTTACCGAGGATGGTTACGCTAAGCGTACGAATGAGAAATCCTACCTTGCCACAGTTAAGACGATAACGGATGATCCGCTATTCCTTCCAAAGAGGAAACCAGGTGACCGGCTTGTCTTTGATGCTAAAGCCGATACTCATGAGAGCATTCTCTTCTTTACTAGTCTTGGAAACTATGGAAGGCTTCCAATCCATCTTCTTCCAGAAGGAAAATGGAAAGAGGAAGGAAAACATTTGAATAATCTTGTAACAAGGAAAGCGAATGAGAAGATTGTAAAAGCGTTCCTTGTAGACGAATTCAAAAAAGGACTTAATGTCCTTAGGTTGACTAAGAGGAATAAGATTAAAAGAACCGCTCTTGTTGATTTTGAACAGGATGGATTAACGAAGCATCTGCTGCGTGCCTGCAAAATGCTGAATAAAGACGATGAACTTGTCGATGTTGAAATTTCTACAGGCAACTCGGATGTTGTCGTTGTCGATGTTCTTGGACATGCTTCTCGATTCAATGAAGGCGATGTACCGCTTGTCTCTACAGCTGCTAGGGGTGTAAAGGCGATTGCTTCCTCTATCGAACAGGTTCCTCTTTTGACAATGGTTACTCTCTCTAGCAAAGAGGTCACATTGCTTCTTGCTGTGAGCAAAAAGAAAGCTGCACGTCTTATTAACTCTGCCAAGATACCTACCACCGAACGTCTTGGTGCCAAAGTGAATTTAATCAAAGTCTTAAAGAAGAATCCTTATGAGCTTGTTTCGGTCAGGAAAGCGGAACGTATCCGTGGTCAAGTCAGTTATGCTTCGCTTGTGACTCCGGAAAGCAACACTGCTATGGACCTCGCTAACCTCCAGCCGATTGATTTGAATTCTGAAAGGCGGGAAAACGTTCCGAATCTTGGAAAGACACTGATTAGGGGTGTTAATGATTTCGGTTCTACCATCGGCCCAGATTCTCTGGTCGAGACTCCTCGTCCAGCAAAAGCGGTTACTATTCAGGCAAAAGCGGATGATGGAGAAACACAATTGTCTCTCTTCGACTTGTTTGAAAAGACGAAATAACCTTCTTTGCTGATATAATAGTAGTAAGCATTATTTTCATCGTAATAAGAAAGGAGTGAAAACTATGTTCGGAAAACAGAAAACTAACCATGGATTAACTGCTGAAATTCGGATTAAGCGATGCTATGGATGTGCTGCTAGTCTTCAGT
>URQF01000061.1 GCA_900549915.1 uncultured Mollicutes bacterium
CATCCTTCAAAGCCCAATTTCGTTGAGAGGACTTAGCCGTCCTCTCTTTTTAATAGGATAGAAAAGAGGGATAAAATAAGCTATAATTTAGTTTGTATTATTTTGCTTTCTTGCTGATTAAGTAAAACATAGAAAAGACGAAAAGTCTTTCGATAGTTTTGCACGGCAAAGGAAGCGAAAAAGAGAATAACCACAGGAGGTCTATTCCAATATGAAGAACAAAAAGACGCTGCTTTCCTTAACTTCCTTGTTGATGTTGCTTGCAGGTTGCTCTGGAAATTCTAGCGAATCGGTAAATCCAATCGAGAAGCCATCAGAAAACACTCCGATTACTCCCATTCCTACCGAAACTCCGACAGTCAAGCCGACAGAATCGAAGCCTTCCGTTTCTCCGAGTGTTAGTGAGCCACAGATAACCTATTACACCGTCACTTTCGATCTTGATGGCGGATCCATCATCGATGAATCAATGATCCTGCCTCAGAAGGTCCAAGAAGGACACTGGGCAAAGAAACCGTCTGTTGATCCGACAAAGGACCATTGCACGTTCTTAGGCTGGTTTGATACCTTGGATGACACGAAATTCTCTTTCAGCCAAGGCATCAGGGGTGATGTCAACCTCAAAGCAAAGTGGAAGGTCAATGATTCAGACAAAATCACTCTTCACTTCAATCCGAACAACGGAGAACAAGAGTTTGTTGTTGAAACCTTCCTTGGTGACTATCCAAGTGTTCCTACCCCGAAGAAAGAAGGAAGGGTATTCAAGGGCTGGTATATCAATGGTGAAGCTGATAAACGTTGGACCGGATTTGTTGTTTCCGACTTGGTCGGAAAGACTTTGGTTGCCTTATATGAAAAGCAGTCCTTCAATTATCGTTATGAATTCAATGATGATGGACAGACCATTTGCATCACTGGATTAATCAAGATTGATACTGCTATCGTCGATATTCCAGAAACTATTAACGGACATATTGTCACCAAGATTGGCGACAAAGCTTTCCAGAGCCGTATTTCCATTACGGAAATCAACATTCCTAAGACCATCACCGATATTAGTCCAAAGGCTTTCTTGGGTACCCGTTATCTGAAGAAGATTACGGTCGATTCTGCCAATAAGAACTACAAGAGCAGGCCGGATGGAACGTTATTCACAAAAGACGGTCTTACTCTTGTCTGCTGTCCGAACAAAGCCTATTCGAATTCCACTAGCACCACCACTTATACTTGCCCAAGCACATTAAAGAAAATTGGTGATTATGCTTTCTATGGACAGGGCGATTCTGGTATCACCGGTATCGTCTTCAATGATGGATTAGAAGAAATCGGTTCTTATGCTTTCTATGAATGCTATGCAATCTCCAACCTTAGCTTCCCTGATACCTTAAAGAAAATCGGAGACTATGCTTTTGAGCGTTTCACTTCCACAACAGTCTCAGTTAACATTGATTGGGGAGACGGACTTGAGGAAATCGGAGCTTCCGCTTTCGTCGGAGTCTACAGGAAAGAAACTCTTACCTTCCCGGATTCCTTAAAGAAGATTGGTGATTATGCCTTCACTTCAACCGAAGATACTCCTTGTGCCATCACAAAAGTCAACCTTCCGGCATCCCTTGAATACTTCGGCAACGCTGCCTTCTTCTATGGATACGGAATCAAGAACATTACTCTTCCTGCTTCCAACCCGAACTTCAAAATCGTCAGTAACAGGCTTCTTTCCAAAGACGGAACAAAATTATACTGGGTTCCGAGCGATACCGCTAACCTGATTCAGGCTGAAAATATTCTTACCATTCCAGATGGAGTTACAGAACTCAGGCCGCACTGCTTAAGCGAAGCCCGTTTCATCACTTCCGTTGAGCTTCCGAAGTCTTTGAAGATCATTGGAGAGGATGCATTCCACTACAACTACGCAATCCAAGATCTTGATATTCCAAACAGCGTTGTAACTATCGGTGCAGAAGCCTTCAGGAGGATGGAGAAACTTCAAACCATCACAATTGGAAATAAGGTTACGGAAATCGGCGAAGGTGCTTTCTTTGAGTGCACCAAGTTAAATGACGTCGTGATTCCTTCCGCTGTAAAGAAGATTGGAAAAGAAGCATTTGCTGAATGCTCTAGCCTGAGCGATATCACCTTCAACGAAGGATTAACTGAAATCGGAGAAAAGGCTTTTGCCTTAGATACGAAGCTTGTCGAGCTTTCTCTTCCGAACAGCTTAACCACCATTGGAAATAGTGCCTTCTCCGATTGCTCTGGTCTGACTACAGTCAAATTTGGAACTGGATTAACCAGTTTTGGATCTTCTGTCTTTGGTGGAAACGATACTTCAATGCCGAAAATCACCTCTATGACCGTTAAAGGAAATGGTTCTATCGGACCGAAAGTCATCGATAGTACATTGATCTCTGCTGATGGAAAGACAGTCTACTACTGCTCTCCGACCTTCACAGGAACAATTACAATTCCTTCTGGCGTTGAAAAGATCAATTCTTCTGCTTATGCCTACGTGAAAGCCACAGGCCTAAACCTTGGCTCATCTCTTAAGGAAATCGGCGATGGTGCTTTCCGTTCCGCTTTCAATTATTCTTCCCAAATTACTGCAACCTTCCCTGCATCCTTAGAGAAAATCGATGACGGTGCTTTCTATTTTTCCAACCTCCATGGTGCTGCTTTCAATGAAGGATTGAAATCCATTGGAGTCGGTGCCTTCTCTAGTACCGACCTTGGTGATGTCACCTTCCCGTCTACTCTTGAGTCTATTGATCGCCAGGCCTTCTTCTCTTCTGGAATCTCCTCCATCACCTTCAAAGAAGGTATCACCACGATTGGTGAGGAAGCTTTCTTAGCGAACCCGGGATTAAAAGGAGCCATCACAATTCCGGCTTCTCTTACCACCCTCGGCTCTGGCGCATTCACTGGACGCAACAATAGTTTCACCAACGGAATCACGGAATTTAAAGTTGCTGAAGGATCAAAGTTTGCTGTCAAAGATACCGCCCTTTATGACAAGGACTTCACAAAACTCTATGCTTACCCATCCAATAGTGCCATCACCTCTGTCACTCTTCCAGAGACTGTGACTGAGATCGATAGCTATGCCTTCGCAGGTGCTAAGAACCTGACCTCTGTCACTCTCAACAACGGACTTCAGACAATCGGTGAATTCTCCTTTGCCTGCTCCACGAAGATCAACAACTTAGCCATTCCTAGTACTGTAACTTCTATCGGATATCGTAGCTTCTTATCTTGGACTAAGAGCCAGACCATTTCCTTCCCTTGGACCCAGAATCAAGTCTTAAGGACCTTAGGAGACGATTGGGCAAATAGCACCAATGCAACCATCCAATACCAGGGATAATATGAAAAAATGAAAAAATCAAAACTTTCCTTATTCTTAATTCCGATGCTGCTTGTTGCTTGCAACAAGCCGGCATCGGATTCTGCTACAGGCTCTACAGAATCCGTTAATCGTCCAGATGTATCTGAAAACACCTTAAAAGGACTCATTGTCAACGTCCCTGGAAGAGAAGACGAAGTCTACGAAAGTGTTTCCGGTGATGATACTGCACCAAGTCATCCCATTATCAAAGGACAGCTCTTCAAAGGCTGGTACACCGAACGTACTGGCGGCGAAAAGTGGGACTTTACCTCTGGCAAAGAGACACCCAGTGTTCTCTACGCCCAGTGGGAAGACTTCAGCAACAAGAACGATACGGAATACTTGGATGCTTTCCTTTCTCTCCTCAAAGATCTTTCCGGAACAGTCAATCACACTGTCGGAGACAGCTCCTTCAGCATTCAGTACGCAATGGCATCCCAGGTCTTCACCGGCTCCAATGGTTTTGTCTCAGACCGGTACGAAAACGGCTTTGTCCAGACTAAGAACTACTCTCCTTACTATGCCGAGAATGACTATCAGGTCAGACCGGAAGACAAAGGAAAAACGGCAGAACAAGTCAACACAGAGAATTATTTCTCCTTAGTCGAAGACTCTTATACGGAAGGAGCTGTCTACACCATCACTCAATACAACAAAGGCTTCCAGCAATACGATGCCAGCCAAAAAGACGGATATGACAAAGCAGCTAATGTCACTGAGGAACAGGCATCTAGCTACCTCGATATTTCCTTTGCTAGCTACTTCTTAGGTTATCCAAGCCAATTATTGGCCTCGAGGAAAGCCGGTCACAAGTTCTATCGTGCTGAAACAGACAGCGAAGACCAAGAGAAAGAAGGAGATTTCTATTACTTCAATCAAGTCGATCCGACCACAATTGATCCTTGGGATAAGAAAGGTACCAATTTCGAAATCGGCTATGCGATCTCCACTCAGAAAGGTGAACATCTCTTGACAGACTATTACAGGGCAAGTGCAGGTATTGCCTTCAAAGACGGAAAGATTGCCCATTGCACTGTCGAGAAAGTCAATGCCGCTCTTCTCGACAATGAAGCACAGATGGTTGCCACTAGGAACAGCTTCTACGACTTCTACCAAGGAGACTATGCTTCCCGTGCCTATAACGGGACCAAGCTCGATTATCATAACTTCGAGCAATACGAAGACTAGTTCTTCCTTATAATCTTAAAAATCAGAAGCAAAAAACCTCTCGCATGAGCGAGAGGTTTTCTTTTGTCTAGAATTCTTATTTTACGGCGTTAAATGTTCCGCTCATCCTAGTAGTGAACCCAGCAACATCAACCGTTTCAGAGAAACTAAATGTTTTGTTTTCTTCGTCAAGTGTAATCTTGAGCGTCTGTCCCTTTAATTCAAAGGAGAGAATATTTTCTGTGATTGTGTAATCGATTTCTTTTGTCTGAAGATAGCTTCCACCAAGAGGTTTAGCAGAAGTGCATCCATATCCAGCGGAAGTTGAGAGCTTCAATTCAGTAGCAGAGAAGACAATGGCCATTGGTTCATCAAAAGATTCATAACTTTCTTCGTCTACACTTTGAAGGGCATCTGCGGAGTAGAACGTTTTTCCAGCAAGCCAAGCAGGAACAGTTGATTTAACTTCTTCTTTGTATGTATAGGTGCCTGCACCAAGAGTAACGATATAGGTCTTTTCTCCGGCAGTGACAGTCAGAGTTTTGTCTTCGTTTACGACATAGGTAATAGCAGTATCGCCCAACTTACCAGAGCCTTTGCCATCCAGAACAAGGTTTCCTAAGGTTTCATTGGTATAGGTTCCAGCTAAGCCATCTAAGACGCCAACCTTGCCTTCGTTATTGAACAAGTGGAATACCTTTTCAGCAGATTCTTGGAACGTAAAGGAAGTTCCATACGTAGTAAACTTACTATCTGAAATCGTTCCCCAATGGAAGTCCGTACCATCGAAATAGACAGAAGAGACGACCTTTTCCTGACTTGTTCCGGAGATAGAAGCCACAAAGGCAGTCTTGTCTCCGATATCATTAAATTCGATATGGCTAGAAACAGAATCATCCGGATCAGAACTCATCAGATAGTAGTCATTGGCGTACCTCATGACAAAGGCCTTCTTATCCGGAGATAAGGAGAGTAAAGTACGGGATGAAGAAGTAAACTGGCCCTTCTCGTTGAAGGTTCCGGGATTTGCATAGGAAGAAACTGCTTTAGTAGTAAAGTCATTCAACAGGTGCCATTCCGTAACATCGTCATCACCGGCAATCTTAGTGCCATAGAAGTCGCCGACAACATAATCCACAGCAGTATACGTATTGCCGTTAAGCTTCAGGAAGTAATTCTTGCCTTCGACAGTCAAGGACATATAATCACCATTAAGAATATAGGAGCCTTCCGTTGTCGCATCATCCTTGACTAAGGTAGCCTTACCAAATCCATCCAGGGTAAGGGATCCCTCATCGCCAGTATAGGTTCCACTTTTCACCTCATAGGAAGCAAGAACGCCATCCTTATTCTGGAAATATCCTAAAGAAGTTTCTCCGTCCTTGATTTCGAAGATAGCGCCTTTGGTGTTGATGGAAGTCTCTTTCTTAAAGACGATGGTCACATTCTTGATTGTCCTCTTGCTTCCAGATTTCTCAACAAATCCATAGACGGTACGGGTTCCATCGCCAATCTCAGCAAGGCTCTTGTTGGCATTATAAAGAGAAGAGTTATCAAAGATAATATTCTTGGCTGTCAGAGAAGAGGCACGTGAGAGGTAGAAGTGGACATTCGTAACACTAGGATAATACGAGGTCTGCTCATTGACATAAATCAATCCAGAATCGAAGTATCCAGAGTCATAGGAGGAGCTGCCAGAGTTCAGTTTAAAGGTCTTTGCGCTTTCGTTATAGTCCGACCTAGTAACTTCAGAATAGCCAAGCTTACCTTTTCCAATCTGACTCAGAGTGAGAGATTCCGTCGAAACATAACCAGAGCTCTTATAGACACCTGAATGAGTACCAAGAAGAATACTATCCTCTTTCAGTACCATTTCACCTTCTGTTACTTCAATCTTGACACCAAATTCATCATTGGATGGAGAAGTAGCGTTAGAAGCATAATAGCCATCACTATTCAGTGTCCTCACGGTACCGGGGTCATATTTGGTTCGCTTTGTTGTCCTTGTATCGACTGCATATTCTTTTCCATCAGCGTCTTTTGTGGCCGTAGCCTTGACAAAGACATGGTCTTTATAAGTGATAACTTGATTGGTAATCGGAATCGGAGTATAGGCCTTAGTTTCATCATCCTGGGTAAAGGCAGAAAGCTTAATATGGTCCGAATCAACAAGAGTAACAGGATAGTAATGAACCTTGGAAACGACTTTGACAACAACCGCATGGGTAGGCATAGTAAAGGAATAAGAAGCTGTCTCAGCATCATAAGCGGCTTCCGTTCCGTCAACTAAGATCTTGTCGACTAAATATTCCTCATTTCCTTTCGCACTAAGGGTAACTTTCGACCCATAAACAGCATATTCTGGACAAGTTACTGCAGAAGCCTCGATCTTATCGCCATCACCTTCCACTTTGATAGCAAAGACAGAAGCAATCGTCTTACGTTCAATGACAACCGCATAATCCGGCCTGATGAAGGAATAAGAGCCATCCTCTGCTTTGGTTACATCAAGAACAGTAGCTTCTTCGCCTTCCTTATAGACTTTGACATCACCCGAGAATTCAACACCTTCTTCCAAGGAAAGACGGAAAGAAACCTTCTCGCCTTTGGCAGCAGAAGTCGGTCCGGAAACAACAGCACCATCTCCGGATTTATCGACAATAGCATACTTAGCTGCAGCAGAGGTCAAAGTAGTAGTAATATCAATGTCTTTTCCAGGCTGAGCAAATGTTCCTTCGAAAGTCTTTAAAGAGGCATCTCCGACAGCAGTCCTATCAACATCGGCTTCACCGGCTTTGACAACCGGAGAAACCTTATTCGAATCCGAGATTGATACACGAACCGTGATGATGGCACCCTTCTTTGCGCTCGTAGAGGAAACAGCTACGGTAGCACCATCCACCTGAATGACATTATTCGCATAGGTCTTATCTGCCGTGATAGCAGAAATCTTGACGGCATGCTTTGGCCTGATAAAGGAATAAACTCCGTTTTCGTTTGCATCCAAAGTGTTCTCGCCGTCGATTGTGACATAACTTAAGACTTTTTCAGCTTCCAAAGTAACAGAGAAAGTGACTTCTTTTCCTTCCTCGACTTTGTCTGGAAGAGAAGAAATCGTAGCGCCTTCACCCGCTTCCACAGAAAGATCATATTTTTCTGCTTCAACAGATGCAGACACTGTCGGCTTGACAGTCGGAGTCTCAGTTGGTTTTTCTGTCGGAGCTTCGGTAGGAGTCTCTGTCGGCTTGATAGTAGGAGTCTCCGTCGGCTTAACAATAGGAGCCGGTTCTGTGACCGGTGGCTGGGTTGTAGCAGAACTGCTTGGCAAATCATGATGGCAGGATGCCAACATAAGAATACTCAACAAGGATAAACCGACTTTTGCACCTTTTTTCATTTATATACCTCTTTCTTTTCGCAATAATGTGTAGAACCTGAACTCCCGTTAAATTTATACGCTTTTAAGTTCTAGTTTCAGGAAGGAATCAATTTTGTCCTCATCATAATCC
>URQF01000062.1 GCA_900549915.1 uncultured Mollicutes bacterium
CAAGGTATCGGAGATACTCTCAGAGTCTCTTTAGCGGATAATCGTATCGAGGAAATCCGGGCCTGCAAGGAACTCCTTCGCCTATCGGGAAGAAGAAACAATATTCCGGAATTAATCGTGTGCCCTAGCTGTGGAAGAAGGGCAGAGAACAGGCGTCCGATTGCCGATGAGGTCTTAAAACGTCTCGATACGATAAACAAAAATATCAAAGTTGCCATCATGGGATGTCCTGTCAATGGCGTCGGTGAAGCGAAAGATGCCGATTATGGATTAGCAGGAACTGGTAAGAAAAATCTTCTTCTTTTCTTCTGCAAAGGAAAGGTTATCGGAACCTATCCAAAAGAAAAAGCTAGGCAAAAACTCCTTGACGCAAGGGAAAGCGATTGAAAAAAGGCGCCCAATCGGCGCCTTTTCTTATTGTTTAGATTTTCTCTTTCTTGGATTCTCGTCATCCCTGTGGAAGTCTGTTGCATTGCCACCACTCTTGATGATATTGGTAAGAACAACTTTTTTCCGATGCTTGAGTTTGACAAGATCTACAGCACGTTGGACTTTCTTCTTATAGTTTGGTTTTACCTTTTTCGATTTTGTCTTATTCACAACATGCCGGATCTTCTTCTGAAGTTTTTCATTCTCGGCACGGTCTTTTTTACCCCTGTTCTTGAATTGATAATTTCCACGGCTGTTGCGCAGAACACCACTGGAAAGAATCAAGGTATCGAAACTGAGGCCACGTTTGTTCAGATCCTTAGCCTTTTGAAGACCATCCTCATCTCCGTCGGAGACAAAGAAATAGGAATCACCAGGAGCATCAAATCGTCCTGCTCGTCCCGCACGATGGAAATAATAATCTAGATCATAAGGAAGATCCACCGAAACAATCGTATCGACCTGAGGAATATCAATACCACGGGAAACATAGTCGGATGCTAAAAGGAGATGTTCTTCGTCTTTCCGGAATTTGTCCCTTGTCTGTTTGATAACACGTTTATCCAAAGCGCCATGGACAAAGAGGAAATGAACGTTCCTATTTTTCAAGTCTTCTGCAACTTTGTAAAGTTCTTCTTTCGAAGAAACAAAGGCAATCGTCTTGTAAGGTTTCTTCTGATCCAAGAAGCATTTCAAAGCCTCTGCTTTGGAGGACGTACGAATATCAATCCTATGATGGCTTACGCTCTTGTTTGTGATTTCTTTCCGGACATCGACAACATTCAGAATATGGAAGGTACGTTTGACACGAGTGACATCCTGTACATTGACACTAGCCGAGAAGAAGGAAATCCTTCCTTTCTCTTTTGGTTTGCTAAGGGAAGCAAGACAATCAGCAAAACCATCGAAAGCAATCCTATCTCCTTCATCAATGACAATTCGCTTCAGTTCGTTAACAGGATAGTGGCTAGTTACCTTAGGGTAGAGAGAAGGTGTGATTAAAACAATCAAAGGACTGCTCTTTGTAAAGTCTTTTTCGTCATAGATAGCCTTTACAGCACCTTTGGAAAAGCCCCTGTCATTTAAAAGACGGGATGCAACTTCTTTGATCTGGCTAAGCAAAGCAACGGTAGGAGAAAGAATAATCGCTTGTACATGTCCATCATCTTTCCTATCCGAAAGGATTGGACAAAGATAGCTTAAAGTCTTTCCTGTACCAGTCGGTGCGATACCAAGAACATTTTTCCCTTTCAACCTTAAAGGGATAACTTTTGCCTGGATAGGTGACCTATTGACGAAGCCTTCTTTCTCAAGGGCACTGGTCAGAACGCTATTCAGGGCTGTGCTTTTAAAAGAAAGCTCCTGCATAAATACCTCCAGAATAAATTATTTTTCTTCTTTGACAACCGGAACAATCTTCAGTCCTAAGATATCCGTATCAGCATTCGGGACCGGAGAAGGACACTGGCTCATCGGCTCGAAGGCTTTCAGATTCTTCGGGAAAGCGACGACGTCACGGACATTGTCCGTTTCAGCAAGTTCCCTTGCAAGACGTTCGACACCAATACCGAAGCCGCCTTCCGGTGGGACACCGTATTCAAGGGCTTGAACCAGGAATCCGAAACGCTCGTTGATGTCTTCCTGAGTAAGTCCTAAAATCTCAAACACCTTCTTTTGGACATTCGAGTCATAGATACGAAGTGCACCAGAAGAAAGTTCAACGCCATTTAAAACAGTATCATAGCTGGTCGAACGGATTTTCTCCGGAGCCGTTTCAAGAAGCGGAAGGTCTTCGTCAATCGGACGAGTGAACGGATTGGAAAGAGCTTCATAATGTCCATCTGGCTCTTTCTCGAATAGCGGCCAGTCAATAACAAATAAAGGCTTAAAATCGTCCTTCTTTGTTAAGCCTAATTTCTTTCCATAATAGGAACGAAGTGCACCAAGAGCCCAGCAAGCATAATCTTCCTTAGCATCCGCGCAAAGAATCAGTAAATCATCTTCGTTTGGCTTTACTTCTTCTTTCAGCTTTTCAAGGGCATCCGGATGAATGTTTTTGATAATGGAACCAGTAAACTGGCCATTTTCGAATTTCAGATGAGAAACACCGAACACACGGAATTTCTTAGCCAGGACATTATCTAAGTCCCTCTGTTTACGAGTCGTTTCTTTGGCTAACGAAGGAACTAAAAGGGCTTTGACTGACTTTCCTTCATAGGCTTTGAATCCACAATCCGAAAGAATCGGAGTGACATCTTTGATAAGCCTATCAAAACGCCTATCTGGTTTATCAGTACCATAATAATGAATTGCATCGGCATAGCTTAAGCGTTTGAAGTCAGGGAGATCAATATTGCGGATCTTCTTGAAAACATGCTTAAGCAATCCTTCAATGATATGGAGAACATCTTCCCGAGTACAGAAGGACCTTTCACAGTCAATCTGCCTAAATTCAGGCTGACGATCCGCACGCTGGTCTTCATCACGATAGCAGTGAGCAAGCTGGAAATAACGATCCGTTCCAGCAACCATCAGAAGCTGTTTATAAAGTTGTGGAGACTGTGGAAGAGCATAGAAGCTTCCTGGATAAATACGACTCGGAACTAGATAGTCACGTGCTCCTTCCGGAGTTGATTTAATCAAAGTCGGAGTATCGATTTCCTGGAAATTCTGGCTATAAAGATATTCACGGGTATAGCGGCTGAGATCCGAACGGATCTTCCTATACTTTTGCCTGATTGGACGACGTAAATCCAGATAACGATAAACTAAGCGAGTATCTTCGCTTGCTGTGGTATCGTCCTTAAGTTCGAAAGGTGTTGTCTTGGAAACAGAAAACACTTTAATAGCAGAAACATCAATTTCGATTTCACCAGTGGGAATCGAGTGGTTCCTTTCACTACGACGGACAACTTTGCCTTTGACCTGGATGCAGTATTCCGGACGAATGTCACTTTCCTTGTAGATTTTGACCGGAACATTCAGCTGAGTGATTCCGTATTTATCACGGAGATCCACGAAACAAAGGGAACCAAGATTACGGACAGTATTGACCCATCCGCAAAGAGTTACTTCTTTTCCTTCATCGGCTAAGCGTAATTCGCCGCAATTATAATCACGTAACATTGTTTACCTCTTTTCGAGAAGAGAGACGACCTCTTCCTCTTTCACTTCGACTTGTTCACGAGTAGACCTATCTTTGATTTTAAGAGTCTGATCCGAATCAAGGATAAGGACCTTTTTAGCGCCAAGGCGATCCGCCCTCTTAAAGCATCCACCCCTGCCCTTTCCAAAGGAAGCGATGGAAACGGAGAATCCGTCCTTACGGAGCTGGTCAGCAATCTTAAGTGCAAGACCGTTTCGCCTAAGGTCAATCCTGAAAACAGAAACATTGTTTCCGGGAACTAATTCATTCCTACGATCTTCCGTAAGAGAAAGAAGGACACGTTCCACACCAAGAGAAAATCCAATGCCTTCCCTCTTCGGGCCACCAATCTGTTCCCTTAAGGAAGAATATTTTCCGCCGCCACCGATGGCACCGACAGAAGAGTTTCCGGTATCATAGATTTCCCAGACAAGCCCAGTGTAGTAATCTAAGCCACGAACCAATTCAGAATCCACTTCGTATTCAATACCAAGAGAATCCAGAGTATTCAGAATCGATTGCTTCTCTGCCTGGTCTTCCTCATTTAGATAGTCACCAATACGAGGTGCCTTGCTGGCAATAGCCTGATCCGCTTCGACTTTGCAATCAAGGATTCGAAGAGGATTCGTTTCAAGACGGCGTTTGCAATCGTCACACCTTTCATTGATTTTCGGCTGGAAATAGGCATACAAAGCCTTCTTATAGTTTTCACGGCTTGCAAAAGAACCAAGGTAGTTCAGTTTTGCTTTGACCTTATGTCCTAAGATTGCTTCGGCAGAGCGAAGAGATAACAGGAAAGCATCTAAAGAAGCATCCAAGTCGATTTTGGTATCGATAAATTCAACACCATATTGGTTGAATTGGCGAAGACGTCCGGCTTGCGGACGTTCATAACGGAAAACAGGTCCGAAATAACAAAGACGCAAAGGCCTGTCCGGAGAAACATAAAGCTTGTTTTCAATAACAGCTCGGCTAACAGAGGCCGTGAATTCAGGACGTAAGGTATAATCCTTGTCGCCTTTCTTAGCTAAGTCAAATGTTTCTTTTGTGACAATATCACTGCTTTCACCGACAGTGCGATGGAAAAGACGGTTTTCCTCAAACATTGGCAGCTCAATATCAGAGCAACCATAAAGATGAGCCCTGTTTAGGCTGATAGACCGGATTTTAGAAAGCAAAGCTTCCTGCCGGCCATAATAATCAATCGTTCCACGAGGTTTGGTAATAATTGGCATTGTAGGCCTCCTAAATCATCTAATTATAGCACGAAAGAGGAGGAAGAATGCCGATAAAATAGGCAAAAGACCTAATGGAATTTACGATGAATCTGGAAAACGGATTTAACGCTCGAAATGGCGGAAATATAAGAATCCAGGGCTTCCTTATCCTTCGCCCTAATCGTCAATTCAATCGTTGTGCTTGAATTCGAAGAATGATACTTTGCGTTGATTTTAGTAACTTTACAATTTACCGCGGATAAACTATTCCTAAGGTCAACAAGAAGCTTATCACGATCGTGACATTCCACTTCAAGGTCAACCGGAAATTCTTTTTCTTTGATTCCGGAAGGATTCCATCGGACCTTGATTAATCGTGAATCCGATGGGTTCTTCGTGACATTCGGACAATCCGCACGATGAACTTTCACACCTTGGCCCGTAGAAACAAAACCTATAATTTCATCGCCCGGAATTGGACGGCAGCAGTTAGCAAGATTAATCCTGATGGAATCACCGTTTTCAAGGACAACAGCATCCGTGGTATTAACCTTAGAAAGACCTCGGGAATTGATTCGATCAGCCCTTTCTTGTCCGGTTAAGGCAGAGGTGTAGCTGACATTTTCACTTGTTTCAATAATCTGCGAGGCAGAAATAGAACGGCCGCCTAATTTCACATATAATTCATCCGGTGTATCACAATCAAAAGTAACTAAGACCTTTTTGGTAATCACTTGGGAAGGATCCACGGAAATCTTGCGTTCCCGTAAAGAATCCACTAAAGTCTGCTTTCCGCGTTTGATCAGATTCTCTTTTACGAAGTCAGCATTGACTTTGACAAGATACTTTCGAATCTTTGTCTTGGCAAAACCAGTTTTAGCCCTGTTGAGCCATTCGGAGTTCGGAGAAGAGTTCTTCCCGGTTATTACTTCCACAATATCACCCGTCTTAAGTGCAGTGGAAATAGGAACCAGAACACCATTGACTTTAGATCCAGAGAGATGGTCTCCAAGATCCGAATGAATTCGATAGGCAAAATCAATAGGAGTTGCGCCATTCGGAAGACAGATTACGTTTCCTTTTGGAGTGAAAACATAGACATTCGCATCAAAGATGTCATGGCTTAAAGCATCCCTATATTCCTTTGCATTATCGTCATTATCTTCGGCAGTAAAGGAAACAAAGTCCTTAAACCAATGGAGCTGGTTTTCGATTTCAGCCTGCTCTTTTCTCGGGTCGTAATTGCTGCCTTCCTTATAACGCCAATGAGCAGCAACACCGCCTTCGGCGATTTCATCCATCTGTCTGGTACGGATTTGAATTTCAAAGTTTCGCCCAGAAGAAGTCCTAACCGTCGTATGAAGAGATTGATACCTGTTTGGTTTAGGCCTTGCAATATAATCTTTGAAACGTCCAGGGACTGGTTTGAAGTTTGCATGGACATATCCAAGAATTTCGTAGCATTGTTGCTCAGTACTAGTAACAATACGAAGAGCAAGAAGATCGTAAATCTGCTCAAAAGTATGGTGCTTTGTGTACCTTTTCTTGTAGATAGAATAAACAGACTTTACACGATCAGTTATTTCGAAAGGAATTCCAGATTTCTGTAAAATCAAAGAAAGCTCGCTTTTCAATTCATTAAGAGCGGATTTGGCATCCTTAACGGAATTGGTCCTCCATTCTTCGATTTGCTTATAGATTTCTGGTTTTGTGTAATAGAGAGAAAGATCTTCCAGTTCGGTTTGTACCTTATACAAACCGAGACGATGAGCAATAGGAGCGTATACTTCTAGTGTTTCTTCAGAAATAGAAACCTGTTTATGCTCCGGCTGAAACTGAAGCGTTCGCCTGTTATGAAGTCGATCTGCAAGTTTAACGATGATGACACGAATATCTTTGGCCCTAGCAACAAAAATCTTTCGATGGTTCTCAGCGGTAAATTCAACATTCTTGTAATCGCTAAGGCGCGTAACTTTTGTTAAGGCCTCGACCCTGTCCGCGACTTCCGGTCCGAAGCGGTCATTGATTTCCTGTTTTGTCGTTCCAGTATCTTCGATCGTATCATGCAAAAGACCAACCCTGATTGTTGTTGGTCCGCCTTGAAGTTCAGCAATAATTTCAGCCACACCAAGACAATGCGTGATATAGGGATCACCGGATTTTCTAAACTGCCCATCGTGTTTCTTTTCGGCAAAACGATAAGCTTCTTCGATTTTCGCTAAATCTTTAGGATCCTTGATGTAGGTAGAATAGACTGCCTTGACTTCATCAAAGGTATAGACCGCTTTCGGAAGGTTCATCTTATTAATTAGAGATCAAGTAAAGCCTTACACGGAAGTCCGATAAGTTTCTCTCCGTGAAGATCTTTTAAGTTAATGACCGTAACACAGCCAACTGGATTGCCACCTGCAGAAATAACAAGATCCTTTAAAGCCTTAAAGGTTCCACCAGTAGCCATCAAATCATCGATGAGAAGGACACGGTCACCATTTTTGAAGGAATTAGCGGGGATTTCAATGGTTGCTGTTCCATATTCGAGCTGGTAAGTAATCTTGTTCGTAATGCCCGGAAGTTTACCGCCTTTGCGAGCCATAACAAAGCCTTTTTTGGTCTTATAGGCTAAGGCAGCTCCGAAAAGGAAAGCGCGAGATTCCGGACCGATGATGACGTCATAATTGAACGGTTCTGCCCTTTTTGCTAAATCATCAATGCAAGAAGAGAAGGCCTCCGGATTGCGAAGAAGCGGAGAAATATCCTTAAACGAAATACCCTTTTTCGGGAAGTCAGGCGTAACACCAATATACTTTGAATAATCCATAGTTATATCCTCTGAATTTAGTATACCATTTTTAACTTCAGACTGATTATAAAGAATCAGAACGCAGCACCAAGAAATTTTATCATCCTACTCTGAGTGCTTACAGAAACTAAACTTTCCATTATTTCCCTCAGCTTTTTCATTCTGAAACAAACTGCAATATAATAAAGACATGGTTCAATTTATCACGGATATTGGTTTCTGCGCTGGCGTGAAAAACGCAATTTCCAAAAGGAAAGAAAAAAGCGAGGGAAAAAATATTTTTCTTCTGCACCCTTTAATGCACAACAAAATCGAAAATGAAAA
>URQF01000063.1 GCA_900549915.1 uncultured Mollicutes bacterium
GGCTCGGTTTGCTCCTTTCTGGATGCAAAACAAACACAGATAGTGCAAGTGCTGTTCCAAGTGCCTCTCCAAGTGTTGCTCCAAGCGAGACTCCAAGCAATTCTACAAAGCCCTCCGTCAGCGAGACAATAAGCTCCGCTTCTGTCGAAGGCCGTACCGATTATTATTTAACGGGTAATATCAATCTTGGCAACGACAAGCAGAAGAAGTTTGAATATGACCAGGCAAACGATACCTACTCTCTGGAAGGCGTTTCCTTAAAGAGAGGTGACTCTTTTGCTATTGATTGCTCAAAAGAAGATAAGAGCATTGGATTTGATAACTTGTCTTCAGCTTCCGGCTTTGAAAAAGGAAACGGAAACTTCATCAATGTCCAGAATGAAGGTATCTATACTTTATCCATTCAGAATGGAGTTCTGAATAGGACTAAGACCGACTCGAACTATAAAGAAGTCAAGCTTGTCTATGCCGATGGAAAAGAGAGCCTTGTTTTTGAAAAGCAGAGTGATTTTACCTTTGCTTTAAAAAACGCCTCTCTTCGCTATCAGCAGAAGTTCTCTATCCTTTTAGATGGAGAAACCCTTGATTATGATGATCTTGCTGTCAATGATACCTACTATGCCGCTTTCCGGTCTGTTGATAATAGCATTGAATCCGTAAAGAAAGGTTCGTTTGATCTGACCATTGATTTTTCCAAGGAAAAACCGGTTATCATCACTTCTGATGATAGGAAAGAACCGAACTATATTCCTAAGAATGTCAGTGAATATGAAGAACTCAGCGCTAAATTAAGCAAGGCCTTTGCCCAGAACGGAACAAGCTATACTGCTTATTCACAAGAGAAGGATGTCTCTACTGGAAAAATCACTGCCTATGATGCTACGGAAACCATTGATACCAACCAGCATTATCTAAAGAAAGAAGCCTACACCTTTGATGCCGATGAAACAAAAGAAGGTGCCGTCACAAAAGATAAAGCGAAGCAGAATGCATCCGTCAAAGAGGAAGAAGCTATTGATACCGGAAGTAACTTCTATGTCATTTCCGATAAAGACGGAAAAGGAAGCGTTAATAAGACTAGCAGTGCAATCATCCGCGATGATACACCAGAAACGGATCCCGATGTTGATATTGATGAAAAGTTCAAACGGAAGTACATCACTTCTGCAGAGGCAAAAGCCAAGGTCATTGACTTTGCCGGAGAAGCAAACCATGTAGAGTCCATCTTTAACTACAGGCTTAGCTCCTCTCACATTTCTGGTAATTCTGCCTTCTCTGAAAAAGAAATCCGGAACAATCTTAAGATTGATGGAAGTTATGTCAGCGATTTAGGTGACACCATCGACCTAAAGTTCTCCAATGTAGAGTTCAACAACGGATATAATCAGACCTATGTCAGGAACACCTTCGACGTCACAGTCGATGAAGACGGCAATCCGACCAAGGGAACCTATACCTGCAAGAAGTACGAAGGAAGAGACTTCATCAGTTCCGACAAGAAACCGAATCCGGAAAAGAACCTGGATGATTATTTAACCAAAGAGACAACCTATACTTTTACTAGGGCCTTTGGAAGCAGACAAAATGTCACAGATTACAAGCTCGATCCAGCAAAGTATCTCACCTCTGACTTAGATCCAACACCAAATCTGACCATCTCCTGCAATGTCTTTGACTTCGGTGTCGATGAATGCGGATTCATTGTCGACCCTGTTTCTGCCTGTGACTTATCGAACTTCTTTGTCCGTTCCTTTGATTCCGACTACTTCAAACGTAATGCAGGAGACGGAAAGCTTACCGGAAACGGAAAGACCGGTAAGACAAAGGTTACGATTGCAAACTCCTATAACTTGGTTGAAAAAGTGGTTGATGTCACTCTTGACTATGAGCCTTATCAATATGCAAGTCAGCTTGGTGACTTCTATATCATCGATGGTTCTAAGAAGACTTCAATTTCCAGCTCTACTCTCTACACTGGCGTAACCTATGATTTAGAAATCCAGCCGAGTGTTGGCTATGATCCGAGAATGGAAATCACCTCGAACAGCGATGCTGTTACCATTACGAATCTCAGCACCGACGAAGAAAGGAAGAAGAATGGAAAGGCAGCCTTCAAACTGACTGTCAATCGTCTTCCGAAGGACGGCGAATCCGTAAAGCTTACTGCTACCTCCAAAGCCAATTCTAGCTTCAAGAAAGAAGTTTCCCTCACCATCAGGGAACCTTGGACAAGGAAAGCAGCTGCCGGCCACTATTCGTTAACAAGTTCCTATGTTTCTAATTATGCCTATAACATTATTCTGAACGAAGACGGCACCGGAAGCTTCACTTGTAAAGACAATCAGTACAACTTCACCTTTGATGTCTCTTCCGATGGAAAGATCACACTGAAAACAAGTGACAATGTCACAGAATTCAATGCAACACTTTCTAAGAAGGAAATCAACAATAAATACACCGGTGAAAACTATACTTTGAATGCATTCAAAGCAGATAGTATCAAAGTTTCTGATAAAACAAGCTCCGTTGCTTACTATTCTTCTTATTATCAGACCAGCCCGCTATTCAACACTTCCTATAAGATTACCGATGAGACTGGAAAGACCTATACTTATTCGAATTTCGAAATGGAAGGCGGCTACTGCTACTCTGGAACAATTTACTTCACCGATGGAACAACCACTAGCAAGTTCAAGTTCAAAGGATGTGATCCTTCTAGCAGCCACTATAATAGCAGTAGCGTATCAGTCACTAGTTACTATGCAGATGCCTCAAGCTACTACGAAACTGAATATTCGGGTTCTGTCTCCTGCTCTGGTACAACCTATACAATCACCTTCGGAAGCAAAGTATTCACCTTTGCTCTTTAGAATTAGACAAAAAGCCTCTGACCGCGGACAGAGGCTTTTCTATTGCAATTCGTTTTTTGAATCAGTCTGCGTCTTCTAGGCTTAATAGATAGTTATCCAGCAAGGCAGAAGAAGTAGTTCCGATATTAACGAAATCATACTTATAGTAGTCGTAGAAGTAGGTATTCTGGAGAGAGAAGAGACCGCCAATGCTGAAAGCAGTACTACCTTCTTTCTCGTTGAGAGCAAACCTTAAGCCAACTGGAGAAGCGCTGAGAAGCTGAATGATATCAGTGAAAAGATTATTGGTAATCGTAGCTGCTTTATCGGATTTAGATACATATTGGTTTCCTTTATCCGTGGTGTCGTTGGTAACAGATTCAAAGCAGTAGAACTCATCTTTCAGTACATTCAGATAATAAGTCGGAGTTGCCTGATATTGATACCAGTGGGAATAATTGTTTCCAGAAGAATCCTTCTGTCGCTGTCCTAAAACGACTTTTCCGTTTTCGACAATGAAGGAATAAGAGCCATCTGGTATGTTTCTCTTTCCCTGGATGTCAACAAATCCATGGCTGATAAGAGGATCGTCCTGATAGCTATCTTTTGTCTCTTCTATGTAGTCATTCTCATAGAAGTTGAAGATATATTTATCTGTAAAGTAACGATATCCGATATGAATGGTCTTGTTTTCGGCTTTGTTGATATAGTCTCCGAAATCGTTCCTGTAGTTATATCCTTGGCTGAGCTCATAGAGTCGATTCCTATCTGAATAGACTTCTGGGTAAGATGGTACATTTTCGCTAAGGTATGTAGAGATTGCCTGACTATAGTTTTCCTTATTTTTCCTAGAGAAGTCCATCTTAATAGAGGACTCATTGTCTGAGAAAGTCAATTCAGCTGTAAAGGAAGAATCATCCTTGACAGTAAAGCGAAGTCCTTTCCTCTTCGTCTTCAGTTCGGAAGCATTGTCTTTTTTCGTTTCTTGGTAGAACTGAACTGCCATCTCAAAATAGGAGCTGAGAAGACTAGTTCCTGCCGTGGTACTGCTATCAAACTCATAGGTGTTGTCTTGATGAATAGAAGTCGGGTAATAAGAAGACAAGACAAGGCCTAAGAAAGAATTCGGTAAAGTGATAGTCTGATCACGGAGATAGAGAGGAGATTGAATCTGTCCGTTTTCAAGAGAGAAAGCAAAGACCTTTCCCTGTCCGTCCTTTGCTCTTCCAAAGGAAGGGATAAGAACGGAAGAAGAGGAATTATAGTCAAATTCATTCTGATAGACATCTAAGGAAAAAGACCTGGAATCCGTGAACCTATTTCCAGAAGAAGAAACCGAGAGACGATATCCGTTCTTGGTCCTACGCTGGACAAGAGAAGAAAGAGCGTAGCTCTCTGTCACATTGATTTGAAAATCAGCAACGATTCCTCCATAGGCAGCATGGATAGTTGTAGTACCGAGTGATAATCCTTTGACCCTGCCTTTGGATGAAACCTCAGCAATCTTAGTATCCTCTGAAGTCCACTTAGGTTGGACAGCCTGATGACCATAGGTAGCAGTCAGCGTGACATATTCCCGGATTCCGACATGATTGGTTCCACGGATGACAAGCTCATTAACCGCTTCAGATGGCTTTGATTCAGAAATCGATGGCTTAGAAACAGTTGGGACTGCAGAACCTTCCGAAGAGGTTGTTCCACAAGCGGATAAGACAGTACAGGCAAGAAGAAAGAGAAGAGTTTTTCCAGTAGTCTTCATTATGCATTCGTCGTCCTAGAATCCGTTTCGTAGTCTTCCACGGTCTTGCCAAAGAACTTAGTTCCGTTTGTGAAGTTATCTCCGACAGTTGTATCAGCATTAACAAAGGAATCCGCTTCGAAGTAAAGCTTAACCGTTCCTTCTGTAGCGTAGGTAGTACGGAAAGCAACAGCTCCAATGCTCTTCACAGATTTTGGAAGATAGACATAGATAAGAGAACTGCATCCGAAGAAGGCTTCTTCGCCGATTGTAGCAACCTTAGAAGTCAGCTTGATACGCGGCAGAGCTTCACAGGACTTAAAGGCGATGTTACCAATGGTTTCCAGTGTCTCCGGAAGCTTGATATCGGTAAGAGCAACACATTCAAGGAAAGTAGCGTCTGGGATTTCCTTAACGGAAGTCTTGGATAAGTCGATGGCTTTTAATGCCTGCCTTCCTGTAAAGGCATGAGAGCCAATGGAAGAGATGGTAGTAGGAAGAGACAGAGTAGACAGCGCACGGTCATAGGCAAAGAGAGCCTCAGGGATTTCTGTCACACCTTCTGGAATATTGATAGAAGTAAGGCTGGTGCAGTTGCCAAAGGCACTCTTTCCTATCTTTTTGACAGTGCTTGGTAAAGTCAGAGTCTTAAGAGCACCACAGGAAGAGAAGGCGTTTTCGCCGATTTCATCCACGCCGGAAGGAATCTGAAAAGAAGTCAGCTTGCTGCAGTTCCTGACAAATTCATCTGGAATCTTGGTATAAGTACCCTTAATGGTAACGTTGGTGAGAGAAGAATCCTTGTAGAGCATACCCGCAGATAATGCTGTTAAGGATGCAGGAAGAGTGATTCGAGTCAAAGCTTTGTTTTCAGAAAGACATTTATCTCCGACAGTAGTAAGTTTGGTCGCATGCTCAAGACGGATGCTTGTCAGACTGAACCTAGCAGCAAGACTACGATAGCCAATCGTCGTCAGATTACTATCCGTTGGAATTCCGATTGCAGTAAGTATGTTATTTCCATAGAAGGCATAGTCTGCAATTTCCTTGACAGAGGATGGAAGATCGAAGGAAGTAAAGTTCCTGCCAGCCGGATAGAAGTACAAAGTCTGCCTATTATAAGAATAGAGGACATTGCTGGCACTGCGGAAATTCTTTCCGCCATTGACCTTGACTTTCTTGATTCCAGAGCAGAGATGGAAAACTCCAGATCCTAAAGTAGTCAGCGTAGAAGGAAGAATAACAGAAGTCAAACCTGGACAGTACTGGAAGGCACCATCATCAATCTCAATGAGACCTTCCGGAAGATTTAATTCCTCTAGCTTGCCATCGGTCTCTAAGCCTAAAAAGGCCTCTTTTCCAATCTTCTGGACAGAGCTTGGGATACGAAGACTATCGATGGTTGCATAACGGAAAGCACCTTCTCCGATTTCACGGACAGGAAGACCCTGATAAACAGAAGGAATGACAATATCGTATTCAACGGAAAGATAGTCACTGACAATATAGTAGGAATTGGTTGCATCCGGTGTGAAGACTAATCCACCCGTAGCCTCCTCTTCTGGAATGAAAACCTCATCCTTTATAGAAGCAGAGTTAGAAGAGGGAGTATCCGTATTCGATGCGGATGGACTTTCCGTCACAGAGGCTGGAGCAGAGATAGAAGGCTGACCCGAAACATTTCCCTTTCCGCAGGCAAAGAGAGACAGAGAAAGAAGGGATAAAGCAGCAAGACCAAATTTGTTCTTTTTCATCATAATTCTCCTTTAATTAATGCTGAACACAATAAGACGGAATCGTCGTCGTACCAAGATTAGCAAAGGTAACCTTGAAAGTCTGAGTTGCACTAATCTGTGTTCCCGCATCATCAATTGTAAAGTTTGCAGTACGAACATTGGTGAAGCAATCTAAGCTTCCATCGGCTTTCAAATTGACTTTGAAATCACCGGAATAGATTGGCTCCTCGACATATTCATCAAAAGGCAGTAAGGAACGGATGACCCTAGACTTCAGATTCTGATAGGTTGTAAAGGTCTTATCTCCGTTATCTTTCCTGCATTCCGGGGCAAGAAGATTAATCCTTGGTGTGCAATCGACAAACCTAGTACCGACTTCCGAATTCGAAGAATATCCCCAGTAATCCGCAAAAGATTGCTTTCCTAAATATTCATGCGTATCATCGGCTTTATACTTATAAAGATATAGTGCTCCGTTTGGGTTGCTCTTATCTTTTTCAAACTGATAAACAGAATTATATCGGATGGTAGAATCATCCGTTCCAGCCCTATTGAAAGACTGACTATTGAATAAAACCTGTTTATTAAAATCAATCAGATAATCATAAGAACGTCCTTGGATTTGATCCGTATCATAGGAAAGGTCGACATGGACCGTATAGTTCTTTGCACTTCCATAAGCATACGGAGCAAGAGCTGCCTTAAGCTGGTCATGCCCTTCGGTATGTTCCAGTGGCTGAATAGAGCGTGGAACTGTAGATCCAATCGAAGATAAATCCAGTTCCATCAGAACCTGAGAGCAATAATAGGAATCATCATCGTTCCTTTCGTATTGGAGAAGGATACGGAACTGATCGACAGAATCTCCATTGAAATGAATGGCAAACTCCGATACGGTCGGTGTCGTATCTTCATTCGTATAGGAACTAGAAGGAGCCTGATAACCTGGTAACCCAGTTGTCTGATAACCGGAAATAAAATAGACAATCCGGGATGCTAACTGGTTATCCTTAAGCTGATACCAGTTCGGCCTTTCACGGATTCCTTTGATCTTATCTACTGTTAAATCGACAAAAGGAGACTCCCTAACAGAAGCATAAGCCTTTCCTGTGTCCGTTTCGGAAATCGTATTGTTCGTATAATTGATAGAACGATTAATCAAGTTTCCGTCTTTCTCAAAGAAGTTCTCTTCTACAAGATGTTCATGCGTCTCCGGATCTTCCTCTAAATAATAATAAGAGGAGGAATCAATCTCGATAAGTACATCATTCTCATCCTGAGAAGATGTCGTACCATCGGTAGAAACAGTCTTGATTTTTCCATTCCTAGACCTGCTGTTGCAAAGATTATGGAAAGCATCGGTTAGCTCCTCATATACGCTCTTCTTGTGAGAAGCAGCACTCGAAATAGAAGCAGAAGAGGAATCTGGAAGCGAAACAGATGGAACAGTCGGATTCACAGAAACCGAATCAGAAGCAGGATGAGTAGAGCATCCTGCTAGGAAAGCAAGGGAAAAAAGACTGACAATTATCTTTTTCTTCACGTTATAGACTCC
>URQF01000064.1 GCA_900549915.1 uncultured Mollicutes bacterium
ATAAAGTGCTTTGCCCAAAGAAATTAAGTAAAAGCAGGCTCTAAACACAATGGTTTTGGTAATCGTTTTAGGACATCTTCTTGTTGTTTTATCACTTCCAAATTGTGCACGATAAGTACCGATGAAAAAGAAGAACGAATCGCTTCCTTTACATGGTTTTCTTTTCGTTAACAACGATAAAAAAATTTAGTATAATATCCTCGGATTAATCAGGAGGAGATTATTCAATGTCCAAAATCAGTTATGTTCATGCCCGTGAAGTCTTAGATTCTCGTGGCAATCCGACTGTCGAAGTCGTTGTCCGTCTCGAAGATGGTGTCCAGGGTTCCGCAATTGTTCCCTCTGGTGCTTCTACCGGTGAGAACGAGGCTCTTGAACTCCGTGATGGAGACAAATCCCGTTTCGGTGGCAAGGGAGTCTTAAAGGCTGTTGCCAACGTCAACGAGAAGATTGCTCCGAAGGTCATCGGCTTAGAAGTCACGGATCAGTTAACTGTTGATAATACCAGGCTCAAGTTAGATGGAACCGAGTTCAAGAAGAACCTCGGTGCAAATGCTATCCTTGGTGTTTCCTTAGCTGTTGCTCACGCTGCTGCTAACGAACTTCACTTACCGTTATATCAGTATATCGGTGGTGTCAATGCCAAGACCTTACCGACTCCGTGCAGGAACGTCATCAATGGCGGCAAGCACGCTCAGTCTACTGTCGATTTCCAGGAATTCTTCATCATTCCGGCCGGCTTCAAGACCTTCCATGAGGCTCTTCGTGCCGGTGTCGAGTGCTTCCACTCCTTACAGAAGGTTGTCAAAGCCAAAGGTTATGAGACCGGTGTCGGCGATGAAGGCGGATTCGCTCCGTCCTGCAAGCACGGCAACACTGAGCCGCTCGACCTTATCTCTGAAGCTGTTGAAAAAGCCGGCTATAAGCTCGGCGAGCAGATCTTCTTAGGTATGGACCTTGCTTCCAGTGAGTTCTATGATGCTCAGAAGCAGAAGTACGTCAGGGCTCGTTCTGGCGAAGGTGAGTTCACCACGGATGAAATGATTGCCTATCTCGAGAAGATGGTCAAAGAGCATCCGGCTATCATCACCATCGAGGATGGTCTTGCTGAGAATGATTGGGATGGATGGGTTAAGCTTACCAAGGCTATCGGTGACAAGGTTCAGCTTGTCGGCGATGACTTATTCGTCACCAATGTTGAATTCGTCAAGAAGGGCATCTCTCTTGGTGCTGCCAACTCTGTCCTTATCAAGGTCAACCAGATTGGTTCCTTAAGCGAAACTCTTGATACTGTCCGTCTTGCTCAGACTCATGGTTATACCTGCATGGTTTCTCATCGTTCTGGTGAGACCGAGGATACCACCATTGCTGATCTTGCAGTTGCTGTCAACTGCGGTCAGATCAAGACTGGTTCTGCTTCCCGTACGGATCGTATGGCTAAGTACAACCAGCTTCTCCGTATTGAAGAAGAACTCGGCGAGAACGCTCGTTTCGCTGGACTTTCTTCCTTCAAGAACCAGAAGTAGTTTTCTCCCTTTGAAGAAAAAGGCTGTTCCTTCTTAGGAGCAGCTTTTTTTGGTGCTTAAAAAGCCATCCCCTTAAAAGAGAGATGGCTTTGATTTATAGACCTTCCGTCAGAATCTTTTTGTTTCGATTCGTCTGATTCGATAGGAAGAAGATTGGAAGCAGATTGAGGAAGATAAAGAAGACGATATTTCCTTCCCTGAGGAAGAGACCTCTTGGTTCCATAAAGGAATAGACTAGACAGCTTAGATAAATCAGAATCCTAGTGAAAGACATCCATCTATTCTGTTTTCCGATTTTGAAACAGAGGACAAGAAGATAAACGGCAAGGGCAAGCGCTAAGAGGAGGGATAGAACACCTTGTGTAAAGAGAATATCTAAGAATGCGTTATGGCTGGTGTGATAGACAGCATCATTTAAGGCGATTGCAGTATGATAGGCACCAATCAGATAGGCGAAGGGTCGTTTCCCTAGTCCGGTTAAGAAATAAATCTCACGATGGTAGAAGAGGTCGAAGGAAGTACTGATTAGGGCGAAGCGGCTTCCAACCGTTCCTTTTTCGAAGAAGGCGTGGATCCTTTTATTGATTTGATCTGCCTTAATAATATAAGTCGATATTAGGACAATGAGAACCAAAGCGGTGATTATTATGAATGCTACGGAGTATCCTTTGTTCTTCTTGAAGTTGAAGAACGGATAGAGTAGACCGAAGAGGAATCCACAAATCAAGAGAAGAATAAGCGGGGTTCTTGATTGAAGAATGACAGTGTATGGAATCGTGAGGAAGTAGATGATCCTATAGATGTAGCTCGGTCTTCTGCTAAAGAGAAGCAGGCAGGAGAAGGCACAGACTAGAACAAAGAAACCAGCAATATTTTTGTTTGATGTAAAGGAACTCACACTGCAGAAAAAGCTGAAATCTGCGTGGATAATTCGCTTAATTGACTCTATGACTTGCGGACGCTCGAATGCAATTGAGTACAGCCTTGTCCATACACCAAGCGCGATAAAAGCCTTTAGGATAACAAGGAGGAATTTGTCTGCAAGAGACGGGAGCTCTTTGGCATAATTAAAGGCAAAGAGGAAATAAAGTGCAAAGAGGCTTTCGTATACAAATTCAGAGATTCGGTCGTAGATGGAAAGACCAGGGAAGAGTAAAGTGACATCACTTGCTCCGTTTTGAGGATGAACGACGAAATCGAGTTTTTCATAAGGAAAATAGAAAAGAGACACAAGACGATAGACAAGGAATAAACAGAAGAGAGATAAACCAAGTTTCGACATTCGTTTTGTGTTTTTCCTGAGGTGGAAGAGGAAGAACAGAAGAAGAGACCTGATCAGAACTGTCAGAATGAATACTGGTATAGTAGGAGATTCTTCAGGCTTGAACGTGATTCCTTGGAAGATATGGATTGGATTATCTTCTGAAAAAGAGATTTTTCCTATGGCGAGAGAAGGAAGAAGAAGCGTTGTTACATAGAAAAGAATCGTAATAAGGATATCCTTATTTCTTTTTTCTTTTTGGAGTGCGACTTGATTGCTAATGCTATAAGCCATGTTTTTTATTCTGCTTTGCTATTCTACATTTTCTATTGAATAGAAACAAGGAGAGCAAAAGCGTTATCATTTTTGTTTTCTTTTTGTGAAAAGAGATATATAGTATTCAACGGATACCCCCATGGGGTATTCAGAAAGGCTCCTCATGGCAAAGAAAGAAAAATATTTGATTACTGGAAGGACCTGCTCTTCCTGTGCAAGCCATATCCAAAAGGCAGTCGGTAAAGTAAAAGGCGTGAAAGAAGCGGATGTGAACCTGAGGACAAACTCTAGGATTGTTACCTATGACTCTCCTTGTAGTCCGGATAAGATTACAAGTGCAGTCTCTGGTGCTGGCTATGGTGCCTCTTTAGAAAGCGGACAAAAAGCTTTAAACGAAAATGAAGAAGAAGATAAAGAAACGAATCATCTCTTTTATCGGAGGATTTCTTCTTTTATTCTGTTGATTCCGTTGTTTTATATCAGCAGGGCTTATAGGTTCAACAGGGAATATAACCGTGTTATTTGGCCTCTTGGTGCCTTTGGCGAGAACCCTTTACTGATTGGTTTCACAGAAAGGTGCCTTGCCCTTATTATCAGGATTATCAATAAGGACTTCTATCGATCGGGAATTAAATCTCTCTTCCATGGAGGACCAAACAGGGACACCCTTGTTTCTGTCGGCTCTGGTGTTGCTTTCCTCTATTCCTTAATTATTTATTTTATTAGGCTCGGAACGATTCATGGAAACGGCTTTGATTCCAGGCGGCTTAGGAGATTAAGCAGGAATCTTAGTTTTGAGACATCGGGAAGGGTCCCCGCCCTTATTACGATTGGTAAGTTCTTGGAATCCTATTCCAAGGGAAAGACGACAAGTGCGATTCGCTCTTTATTGGAAAGGGCACCGAAGAAGGCGTGCTTACTGATGGATGGACAGGAAAAGATTGTGGAAAGCGATGAAGTAAAGACTGGCGATGTTTTCTTAGTCCGCCCAGGAGAGACTTTCCCAGTGGATGGTGTTGTCTTAGAGGGTGTTTCCTCCGTTGATGAATCTTATCTGACTGGTGAATCTCTTCCGGTAGATAAAGTAGTCGGAAATAATGTCTCTTGTGCCACGATTAACCAGAACGGAACCTTGACCTGTAAGGCTACAAAGGTCGGAAAAGAAACGACTCTGCATCAGATTGTTGATAGGGTCGAGCAGGCAAGCGGAACGAAGACAAAGCTTTCTAGAAGGGTGGATAAGGTGGCTTCCGTCTTTGTTCCGGTTGTTATCCTGATTGCGGTTGTTGTCTTTGCAGGGTGGATGATTTTCGGAAAAGACTTTGTCGAAGCAAACTTCTCCGGACAGGTTACTCTTCTTTCTTATTCTCTGGAACGTGCCATTTCGGTTCTTGTTATCTCTTGTCCGTGTGCTCTTGGCTTAGCAACTCCGGTTGCAATCAGGGCTGGTAATGGACGTGCTGCTAGAAACGGTATTCTCTTTAAGACAGCGGTGGCGATGGAATCTACGGGTCAGATTAAGTACGCTCTTTTTGATAAGACAGGTACGATTACGAAAGGTAAACCAGAAGTGAAGGAAGTGGTTCTTGCGGATGGTGTTAAAGAATCTGATTTCCTTCTTCTTGCCTGTTCCTTAGAGAAGAAGAGCTCCCATCCTCTTTCTAAGCCGGTTGTTCTCTATGGGGAGGAGAAGAAGATAAATAGGAAGGAAGTCTCTGACTTTGCTACTTTACCTGGAAAAGGCGTAAAAGGAAGTCTTGATGGAAAGGAAATTCTTGGCTTAAGCAGGAAGGCAAGGATAGAAGAAGGATACAGGGACGAAAACAGGAAGAAAGAAGCAGATCGTCTCTCTTATAAAGGAAGGACGATTCTTTGCTTCTCTTATGATGGAAAGAGGATTGGACTCATTGGTATCTCCGATGCCGTTAAAGAGGAAGCCAAAGAAGCTATCAGCAAGCTGAAACATAGGGGAATCACTCCGCTTAGGCTGACTGGCGATAATGAAAAAGCAGCTAAGCAAGTTGCAGAAGAAGTCGGTATTGATTATTACTTTGCTGAGAGGCTTCCACAGGATAAACATCATGTGATTGAGAGGCTGAAGAAACAGGGAATGGTTGCTAGGATCGGAGACGGAATCAACGATGCTCCTGCTCTAGCCGCTGCGGATGTCTCCTTAGCAGTAAAGTCCGGAAGCGATATTGCGAGGGAATCCTCTGATGTCGTCTTAAGGAAATCCTCTCTTAGGGATGTCGTTAAGGCAATTAAGATTTCGAACAAGACCCGAAGGAATATCAAGGAAAACCTTTTCTGGGCGTTCATCTACAATATCATCAGGATTCCGCTTGCATCCGGTGTGTTCTCTGCCGTCGGACTTGCTAAGCTGCGTCCTTGGATGGGTGCTGTTGCTAGGGCACTATCGAGCTTCACGGTTTGTAGGAATGCGCTTCGTCTGAACTTGATCTCACTCGATAAAGACGGAAAGAAGAAGCCAAGGCTTCCTCTCCCTTCTGCTCTGAACAGGAAAAAACTAGGCGAAGAAGAGAAAACACTATCCCATAAAGTAAGGAAGGTAGAGGATAGGAGGTGCAGCCATTGTGTCAATAAAATCACAGAGACCTTATCTTCTATCGATGGTGTCTGTCATGTCCATGTCGACTTAGAAACAAAGCTGGCAGGATTCGATTTAACAAAGGATGTTCCGGATTCCAAGCTTCTAGAGGCAGTGAAGGAAGCCGGCTATACACCAGAGATGATTCAAAAATAGGAGGAAACGAAAATGAGTCAGGAAGTCAAACAGGTGATTGAGGTTACGGGAAGGAAATGCTGCGGATGCGAGCATGAAGTCGAAGAACAGCTGAAGAAGATTCCAGGCGTTACTTCTGTCAAAGCAGATCATAGGAAGAAAGAAGCGGTTGTTCTTTCAAGCGATGGAATCTCGGAAGAAGAAGCAAAGTCTGCTATTGAAAAAGCAGGATTCAAATTCGAATCGATTTCTAAGTAAGATGCAGGCGGATAAGAAGAAGATTTCCCGTCAGCTTTCTATCGCGAAAGGACAGAGGGATGGCATTGAGAAAAGGATACAGAATGACAGTTATTGTATCGATGTATCCAACCAGCTCCTTGCTACCATTTCTCTTCTGAAGCGCGTGAATCAGGAAATTATCTCTGCCCATCTGAGCCACTGTGTCAGGCATGCAGAGACCGTAGAAGAAAAAGAACAGAAACTAAAGGAAATCGATGATGTTCTAAAAAGAAGGTCTGACTTATAACAGAAAAGACAGAGCCTGTTTATCTAGGCTCTGTCTTTTCTGTTTACTTTGAAAGCAACTTCTATAGGATGATACGAATATGGTCGAAATTATGCTTTTTCCTTATCGGCCTTATATTCTTTGACCTGAACCTTGATTTGGTTCGAGAGTTCTTTCCTGTCACAAGGCTCAAGGTACCTTTCATCGATGTTACTCATCTGCTTACGGAAGATATCCTGCCTCCGATATTCGCTGATCCTTGCCCGGATGGTATAACGGCCGATGAGATAGGTCCTAGCTCCGTTACCAAGGAACTGCGCACCCCTGTCAATGACAGAACCAAGCCTTTGCACCCTAGTGGAACTAGAATCCTTTTTGAAAATCTTGGAAGCCAAAGAAGCTCCACGAGGCCTGGAACTTAGGCCAAGTCCCACGCATGCACTGGTAATGACTTTAAGCCTGATTCGGTTCCTTTCACCGTCGCTTGGCCGGAAACCATAGAGCCAAATAATATCTTTGATCCTTTCCCTGTTCTTGATGACGATAATGCCAGCATCCACAAAAGTATCCGGGGTAATGGCGGTCAGGCTTCCGCACAGGATAGCCTTTTTCCAGATGATTGCTTTTGCTTTCTTGTAGATAACTCCGTTCTTCTTCCTCCTGATGGAGAGATTATCGGCAAGCTTCTTAGAGTCTATGGATTGATAGGAAGGGATTCTTTTTCCGTATTGCCTTACGGCTTTTTCAATTTCATCTAGGGCTTTATTGCTATCTTTTTTCTTCGTATAGAGGTTATGAATGGCCCCATTCTGATTCACGATATTCTCAGCCCTTTCCCATCGGACACGATTGTTTTTGTGTTCTGCGTTTTTCGAGTTCGGATTCGAACGAAAATCCAAATCAAAGGAATGCTTGCTATAGATATCCCTGAGAATAAGGACAAACAAAACGGTATAGAAGACAGTTAACAGTCCTCCGACACAGTAGCCTGCAATATGGTTCAGTTCATAGATGTTACGAGTAATCGATGCAAAAAGACCAATCCCGACAAGGTAACCCATCAAAGTCAGTAAGATCAGAATCCAGCGGCTTCTTTTTTCTTTCTTTGACTTGGTATGATTGTCCTGGTATTCCTTGAAGGACCTCTCCCTGTCATTATCTACAATCTGGATATCTTCTGGATTTACATCAATGACTTTAGGAGCATCTTGCTGACTCTTTGCTTCTACGATATTATTTCTTTTTTCTGGTAATTCGTTATGCTTCATCCTTTGTTTCCTTTGACGATATTTTATCTTAAACGGAAGAAAAAACCAAATGGATGCGGAATCTATCCAAAGCAATAATAAAACAGTCTTATTATTTTGTTCTATCTGTTATCGGAATGTCTTTGTAGGACAAAGGAAAACACTTATAACCAACTTTTAAACAAAAGAAAGAGGCGGTTATACCGCCTCATTTCTATGTATGATGGGCATGCCATTGTTCTAGGGTGAAAGTCCCAATAGGCGTAGTTGTCGACGAACTATATAGCGACTCACAAAGCGTAGACCGGTGACG
>URQF01000065.1 GCA_900549915.1 uncultured Mollicutes bacterium
ACTCCTTCCAATAAAAGAAAAGTCAAAAAGCATGATGATAACAGCAAACAAAACAACAAAGCCACAGAGCAAGGAAAGATATTTTGTTTTCTTATGTCTTATTTCGTCACGGAAAAGACTGGAGGAACGGATTTTTTCTCTCTCCCATTTCTTTTTGAAGAAACTCTTTTCCGGTTCGTTGACATAATCATTGGAAAGATAAATATTTCCGCGGTTCTTTCCTTTATTCTTAGCCTGATAAAGCGCATTATCTGCCTCTTGGATAACCGCAGAAACATTAATGCGATCGTTAATAGGCAAAGAACAGCCGACCGAACAGGTAACAAAACGCTTGCTAAGGGCGTTTTTCTCGTATTGGAAACGAACTTGTAAAACTTTTTTGATATAGTCCTCGAGTTTTTCTTTGCTGCAATCACTCAGTAAGCAAAGGAACTCATCACCACCATAACGCCCGAAAACCTCATTTCGGAAAATAGCTTGAAGTTTTTCTGCCCTAGTCTGCAAACACCTGTCGCCAACAATATGGCCATAGGTATCATTGATGACTTTAAAGTTGTCAAGGTCGATCCTGAGAAGATAGGAGTTCTGGTTACCTCCTTCATTCCTTTTTTCCTGAATATGAGAAAACAGATAGCTTCGGGACTTGACACCCGTAAGGAAGTCGATATCCCCACGGCTCTCTGCTTCTCGATGAACGCCAATTGTCAGAAAATCACCATTTTCTTCCAGTACTGCAAAGCTATAATTTGATTTTTCGTTGCTCTGGAATCGAATCCTATCGTTTGTCTTGCCGTTTTTAATGAACTCTAGGATTCGCTCAGGATTATACTTTTCATCGTAAATACAGAAAAATTCTTTTGAGAGAAACTGCTCAAAGAAGGAGAAGAAATTCTCCTGGTTTTTCAGCTCGTTGCCGTTAATAGAGACAACAAGGTGTGTGTCACGGTTAATAGTAAAAGTGAATTGATTTTTCTTCAAAAGTCACTATCTCCTAAACTACCATTCAAAGAATTTACAAGTTCCAGATAAGCATCGTACTGGTAAATTTTACCATAATTCAATGGATTGGCTTCCTGAATTGCTCCATCTAGATAACTTTGGATTCCTTCGACCTTTTTTCCTTGACTGAAGTCATAGTAGCCAAAAGAAACCTTCTTGAACTCAACATTTTCTTTTTCCGTTATATTGTTCCTATAAGAAAGAAGGGCTGAAGATATTGCCAAAGCGGCTTTAGCCGTTAATATTCTCGTTTTTTTCATGTCTCATTTTCTTCGATCTTTGAACCAACATGCTTTTAGATACTCCAACGCATTAACTTCATTCTTAGAGTCGACTTCGAACTTATTCTGCCCGATAATTTTATCGGAAATCATCAAACGGTAAGTACGTTTCGGTTGAATTGGATTTAAATCAAGTCCAAGATATTTTCCGTTTCGGAGAACAAATCCATACTGAGATAGCCCTTCTTTGCCTTTGATTTTTTCAAGGAACGCAAGAAGTTCTTCGCCTGTCCTCTGACACTGATTTAGATAAATAAAGGAATCGAAGATGGTATTCAATTCATCTTCATAGATTGTGCCATCGAACACATTGTCTTTTACAAAAGAATCTTCCATGAAGATTCCGTCATAATTATCCTTATTACGCATTGTTTTCAGGAAATAGTCCATCCTATGGCTTTTATTCGTTGTGACATTTCCATAACCATCAAGCTCATTTATATAGATACTGTTTTGAGAGTAATTGTTGTGCTTAGACCTATTAACATCCCTTGCTTCAATCCTTTCTTTAGCATCAATGTTATCCTCAATATAGTCACACATACAACTGATGGAAGGACGGAAGGCTGTTAGGAAATCATCCACAAAATAGATTCTTCCCTGTTCAATTAAAGGATTAAGCTGTTGATAATTGCCTGTAAGATGAAAAGAACTATCATTTAGGTAATTGATGCGGTTTGGAATCCTGTTTCCCTCTTCGTCTTGCCTAAGGATCTGTTGACCTTCATCCGAAGAAAAATAATTGCTAAACGCATCTAGCGCCCGTTTTTTGGTTTGATAACTGTTCTTATCAGATAACTGTTCTTATCAGATAACTGTTCTTATCAATAGCATAGAAGAAATCGGTAGTTGAAGGAATCCAGCTTTCATCGGAGCTAGTTCCAAAGTATGGGAGGAACACGTAATCAAAATCTTTCTCCGAAGAAGACATTGCCCTCTGCTCTTTAAGAGAAAAACTAGGCGTGATACTCCTACACATAGCTTCCCCATTCAAAAAATCATCTACACTTCCTTGCTTAGGCTTACTCGCATCCGAGAATCCGGATAGGTACCTGTATCGATAACAATTATTCCTAATATTCTGAATGCTTTCATATTCATCAGAAGAGGAAAAACTTTCTGTTCCAAGAAAAAATTGATGAAATGCATTGTTTCCCTTTGGAGTTGCAAAATAAGAAGGAATTGTTGATTGCATAAAAGTATCTAAGTAAGACTCGTTTCCCGAGAAAGAAGAAACAAATGGAATGGCAAACTTATCAATATAGGTTGCATAGTCCATTAACGTTGAAAGCGAGGTAGGAATGGAAAGATTGTACCGATTCCTTAGGTCCTTATTAAAAACGTAGCAATAGAATCCACCCGGGGATGGCAAGCAGTTGATGGTGTCATTGTCAAAAGTAATATAGTACTGAATAGCTTTACTAAAACGACTAAGGTATTCAGTTGTTGCCAAATTCACGAAACGATCGGATGCCCTGCGGATTTCATTCCTCTCCTCTATACAGAGAATGTCATATGCCAGTTGATTATGACGAACGTAGTAATTCAGTTGATTCTCTGTCTTTTGTATGAAATTAAACTTGTAATTGGGATGAGTTTCTTTAAATTTGTCGGCGAAGCTGTACCTTTGTTATTTATTTTTTTCTGAAACAGCTATTGTTATGGTTTCATCTTCCAATAAAGATAATCCACTGCTTTCACAGGAAAACAAGGAAAATACAACTAGTCCTAGTGAAATTGGAGAAAGAATTTTTTTCATCCGCAACAATTTTACCACTGCGAAAACCTAATTCAATTCAAAGTGAACAATAGTATTTACATACAAGATTTTTTTCAAATGCCTCTCTATTTCCATAATATATAATTATTATTTCAGAAATAGAATTTGATAAAATAAGAAACAGAGGTAATAAAAATGGAAAATCAAAAATTCTGTCCGCAATGTGGACAACCAAACAACCCAGATGATAAGTTTTGTTCCCGTTGTGGTGCAAAGTTAGATGGCGAAAACAGCCAATCGCTTCATGCTACATATTCCCCATACGATGTTCGAGAGAGCGAAAGCGGGAAAAGCGAGGCTACTGGCACTGATACCGGTTCCCTTGTTTGTGGAATTCTCTCCATTATTTTTGCCAGTTTAATTCTTGGTATTATTGCTATCTGTTTAGGTTCTAAACGGAAAAATGAAAATGCCCAGGCCAAATCAGGGTATATCTGTGGAATTGTCGGCACAGTTCTCAATATTTTCGTACTCATCATCTTAATAATCTATTTTATAGTCATAGCTTCTATTATCGCGCCCCAACCCGTTATTGGTTAGACTTCTTCTTTCCTATCTTTCATTCAAATAAGGAAACGATTATAATATTCTTCGGTACTTAGGAGGAAAATCATGATTAAATTAGTGCTTATCCGTCATGGCGAATCCGAGTGGAACAAGCTTAACTTATTCACCGGCTGGACGGATGTCGAGCTTTCCGAAAAAGGCGTTGAAGAAGCCAAGAACGGCGGAAAACTGTTAAAGGAAGGCGGATATTCTTTCGATGTCTGCTATACTTCCTACCTTAAACGTGCTATCCATACTGCATGGCATGTCTTAGATGGTGTTGATGAAGATTATATTCCGGTTATCAAAGACTGGCACCTCAACGAACGTCATTACGGAGCCTTACAAGGACTCAATAAAGCTGAAACTGCTGCAAAATATGGTGCTGAGCAGGTTCATCAGTGGCGTCGTAGCTTTGATATTGCTCCGCCGGAGCTCGAAGCCGATGATCCGCGTAACCCGGCTAACCAGGTTCAATACAAAGGCGTTGATCCGAAGGTTCTTCCACTTCACGAATCTTTAAAGGATACAATTGCCCGTGTTGTTCCTTATTACAACGAGGTCATCGTTCCGGAAATCAAAGCTGGTAAAAAAGTTCTGATTGCTGCACATGGAAACTCTCTCCGTGCATTAGTCAAATATCTTGATAACATCTCTGATGCAGATATCGCCGGTTTGAATATTCCGACTGGTGTCCCGCTTGTCTACGAGCTCGATGAAGACTTAAAGCCGATTAAACACTACTATCTTGGTGATCAGGAAAAGATTGCAGCTAAGATCAATGCAGTCAAGAACCAAGATTCCGTCAAAAAGTAAATTAACGAATTGAGGCTTCCTGAAAAGGAAGCCTTTTTCTTATTTCTAAGGAAAGATAAGAAGAAAACCGATATAATAAATAAGAGGATAAACAAATGATTGAATTAAAAATCAAAGACTATGGTACGATTAAGATTGAGCTAGACCGCAAGGAAGCTCCGAATACCTGTGCTAATTTCACCGAGCTTGTCAAGAAAGGTTTCTATGATGGATTGATTTTCCATCGTGTCATCCGCCACTTCATGATTCAAGGTGGAGATCCGCAAGGAATCGGCATCGGCGGCCCTGGATATGGAATCAAAGGAGAATTCCTGGCAAACGGCGTTGAGAACCACCTTTCTCACAAGCGCGGTGTCGTTTCTATGGCTCGTGCTAGGGATCCGGATTCAGCAGGAAGCCAGTTTTTCATCTGTGACGCAGATGATGATTTCCTTGATGGACAATATGCAGCCTTCGGACATGTTGTAGAAGGAATGGACGTCGTTGATAAAATTGCTAAAGTCCGTAAAGATGCAAACGATAAGCCGTACGAAGATGTTGTCATCGAAAAAGCAACCGCAATCGATGAAAAAGATTTGCCTGTTGAAAAGATTCCCGAATAATTCATGATTCAACTATACTACGGTCAGGATTCTGGTTATGTGCAGCACAAAGCCTTAAAGGACTTGAAAAAGTCTCTCCCGGATAGTGCTTTTGCATCTCTCATCAAATATGATGGGTACAAAGATCCAATCGGAGAGTTTCTCTCTGATTGCCTTTCTTTATCTCTTTTTGGAGAAAAGAAGACTGTCGTAGTTTTAAATTGCTATTTTTTTCTTTCTACTCAAGGGAAAAAGAACCCTATTCCTGATTCAGCACAAGATTACAAAAGATTAAGGGATTATAGGAAGAATCCATCTCCCGATACGGATCTAATCAGGATTGTGCCTGGACTGGTCGATAAAAAAGGCGAACTCTACAAGACTGCAAGGAACGAGGGAGTCGAATTGATTTCCTGTCTTTCTCCAACGGACAGTGACCTAAGTATCTATGTCAATCAAAAAGCGTCTGATCTGAAAAAGAAAATTCAGCCTGACGCTGTCAAACTCGTTATTCAGTATTGCCAAGGCGATTTCCTTCTTTTGGATAACACCTTGGACAAACTTTTCTGCTATACCGACAATGTCATGGCAGTTGATGTCAAAGAACTAGTCACTCGTCCATTAGAGAATGATGTCTTTTCCATTGTAACTTCGCTCTTACATGGAGAGACAGGGAAAGCATTAAAAGTCTATCATGATCTTCGGAAAGGAGGAAGTAATCCTCTCTCCTTACTTCCAGTGTTTGCTTCCCAGTTTCGTTTCATGGCCCTTGTTAAAGCATTATCCTTACAGCACGAAACAAAGGACCCCATCGCAAGAGAACTATCAGTAAAGCCTGGCCGTATTTTCTATACTTTACGAGATACAGAATCTGTCAGTTATGATACCCTTCTGAAAATCCTTTCTGACAGGGCGGACAGGGAAAAGGAAAGGAAACTCTATAGGGATGATGGTGATGTCAAAATAGAAGTTTTCTTGGCAACTTTCTCCCAAAAATATCGGTTCGCCTAACCTAAGCCAACAAAAAAAAGAAGTCAACCAACTTGGTCGGCTTCTTTTTCTTCATTCAACAAATGAACTACTTGCTTTCAACTGCAGGAGCAGCTGCAAGAGCATTGACCTCAAGGGTCAGACGGGATTTCTGACGAGCAGCAGTGTTCTTATGCTGGATGCCTTTTTTGACAGATTTGTCAATTAAGGAAACTGCTTCCGGAAGAAGCTTAGCAGCTAAAGCTGCATCCTTTGCTGCAACAGCTTTGTCAACCTTCTTGATAGCAGTACGCCTAGAAGATTTGAAAGCAGCATTGATGTCATGATTCCGTTTACGGACGAGAATACGTTTTTTCTCAGATTTAATGTTCGCCATGGTTTATATACTCCTCTATTAAAACATGCTTAACCGCGATTAAAAATTATACTAGTCTCAGGGTGTTTTTTCAATAGGAAAGCCAAAATATGTTCGGAAGTGTTGGCTGTTCTGATATAATTTAAAACAGAGGATAAAAGAAATGGAATACAATCGTTTAATTGATCACACATTATTAGCTGCTGATGCTACTCAGGACAAAATCGTAAAGCTCTGCGAAGAAGCAAAAGAAAATCATTTTGCTTCCGTTTGTGTCAATCCTTGCTGGATTCCGCTCTGTGCTTCTATTTTGAAAGGGTCTGATACGAAAGTATGCACAGTTATCGGTTTCCCGTTAGGAGCTAGGACCACCGAAGCCAAGGTTTTCGAAGCCTCTGACGCCGTTAGCAAAGGTGCTGAAGAAGTCGATAGGGTAATCAATATCGGAAAATTGAAAGATAAACAAAATGACTACATCTATGACGAAATCAAAGCTATCAAGGAAGGATGTCATGGACGTCTTCTCAAAGTCATCATTGAATGCTGTCTTTTAACGGATGAAGAGAAAGAGCGTGCTTGTCTTCTTGCTAAGAAGGCTGGTGCAGATTTTGTTAAAACATCCACTGGTTTCTCTAAATGGGGTGCAAAAGCAGAAGATGTTCGCTTAAGGCGTAAAACCGTCGGCCCAGATAGGGGTGTCAAAGCAGCAGGCGGCATTCGAGACAAAGAAACTGCCAAAGAAAGGGTTGAAGCGGGTGCTTCACGCATTGGAACTTCCCATGGCATCGAAATCGTTAAATAAAACAATTATCTCTGTAATTTTTTGCACTTTCGTAAGCCTTTGCACAGGGTGCAAAGGTCATTTCTATGAGTCAAATGGAGTTCCCTCCGAAACGGATCTAGTTTATTGGATTGCAGAACCCTGGGATGATTCTAAAAGTCAAAAATTAATTCTACTCAATCCAGGAATGGGTATCGAATCCTATCTTGGTTCCGATTACGATATTTCCAAGATGTCAGATGATTATCCCTGTGTTCAGTACACTTTTTCCGGGTACCCTGATGCGAAAGACAATTATCATACGACTCAAATAAGGATAACGGATCCCAATGTCCGAGTGCTTGGATTAACATTTCTTTCCTCAGTGGAAGATATTGAATCTAAAAGGCAAGAATGTAATTACAAGAAGAACAAAAAGACTGAAAAGCTCACTTTCCAGATAGCAGACAATGTAAGTATTACCTTTCATCCAAAGAAATCCATTAACCTTTCTGCCATAACAACGAATAAAGATAACGTTTCATTCTAAAGAGAAAAGGGGCTGTTTAAAAACCTAGGCTGAAAAGTCCGGGCCGGCAGCCCCTTTTTTCGTATTTCGTCTTTACTTGTTTTC
>URQF01000066.1 GCA_900549915.1 uncultured Mollicutes bacterium
TTTCTTCCACTGAATACGATTACCGCTTATGATTTCGGAGAATCTATTGTTCTTCCTTCTTCTTATGTAAAGAGAGGAAAGGAACTAGGGTACACATCTCTTGGAATTGCTGATCAAAACAGGTATGCTTTTCCTTCTTTCGCAGATGCCTGCGAGAAAGAAAAAATCAAGCCTGTTTTTGGGCTTCGTATCTCATTGTCTTCCGCAATTCGGGAAAAGTATGATGCTGTCCTTTATATCAAGAACGAAAAAGGATACCAGAATCTATGTGACCTTCTTTCAAAAAAGAGGGATAAATACGGAACGGATACTCTGTTGTCCCATAAGGACGGCTTAATTCTTGTCCTGTGCAGGAATGATCCTCTTTTCTATCAAGAAGAGTATCAGACCAGGATATCAAAGGAACTCACTTTATTTAAACGAATCTTCCAGGATGATTTCTATCTTGGACTAAGGCTCGAAAGCAAAGCGGATAGGGAAGAATCTCCATTGCTTTTCCGTTTTATCGATGACAGGGAATACCAGTCGGTTGCTTTTCCTTGTTCGAGATATCTTTTTAAAAACGATGCTGGCTCCTATCGCCTTTTTATAGCTGCATGGAAAAAAGAAAAATACCAGGATGGCAATGAAGTTGGTCCGGAGTTCCTTCTTTCCGACCAAGGGATAGAGAAAACCTATCGGGAAAAAGAAATTAAGGTAGCACAGGAAATTGCGGATAAAACAGATTTCTCTTTCTTTACGAAGAGAGGATCAAGGATTTCCTTTGATCATGCGGATGAGCTTTTAAATGAAAAAGCGGTCGAAGGACTTCAAAACCGGTTCTTTGGAAAAGAGATTCCATCCGAATATAAGGATAGACTTCAATACGAACTGTCCATTATCAAGAAGAGGAACTTTTCTTCTTATTTTCTTCTTGTCGAGGACTATGTGAGCCATGCAAGAAGAGAAGGAATCTATGTCGGACCAGGTCGTGGTTCCGCAGGTGGTTCTTTAGTCAGTTATTCTTTGAATATCACACAGCTTGATCCTAGGAAGTATTCTTTGTCTTTTGAACGTTTTCTGAATCCGAAGCGAAAGACAAGGCCGGATATCGATAGGGATTTTGAGGATACACGCAGAAGCGAAGTCGTTTCTTATATTAAGCAGAGATACGGAGAAAGCCATGGCGGAGAAATCGTGACTTTTTCTTGCCTTAAGCCGCGTTCCGCAATCAATTTGATTGGAACTGCACTTGGGTATTCTCCTTCTCGCCTAAAGCCATTGACTTCTCTTCTCCCGGAACAAGCCGATGACTTTACTTCTGCCAAGGAGCAAAGGCGATATTATCAAAAAGTAAAATTCGAGTCCTTGAGGAAAGACGACTATTATGCCTCTCTTGTCAAACGGGCCTCTCTTTTCATTGGACTTCCGGTCAACACTTCCATTCATGCTGCTGGTGTTATTCTCTCCCAAGATGAAATCTACAAGAATGTCCCAAGGAGCATGGGAAAATCCGGGACTGTTCTTTATGAATATCCATATAGGGAGCGATTAGGTTACTTAAAGGTCGATATTCTTTCGTTAAGCAACCTTTCTTTTATTCGTGAAATTGAAGAACGTATCAAAAAGAACGGAAAAGAACTTCCTGATATTAGGAATGATTTAGAAAACAAGAAAGTCTTTGAAGAGAGGAATTCACTTCATCTTGCAAGGATTTTCCAATTGGATAACTCCTTTGGCTTCCGTAAGGCGATTGAGGAAATCCATCCGGATTCTTTTAAGGATATTGCAAGTCTTCTTGCTCTTTATCGTCCAGGACCGAGGAATTATATTTCTTCTTTTGCAAAGCGGAAAAAAGGAAGGGAGAAAATTGAGTATAAGTCTCCTCTTCTGGAACCGATTCTGCGGGATACCTATGGAATCAGGATCTATCAGGAACAGGTTAGGAGTGCAGTGGTGGCAGTAGCTTCTTTCTCTTCTAGTGATGCTGATTTGTTCCGACGAGCCATCTCCAAAAAGGATGTCGATAAGAGGAAACAATACGAGCCTCTCTTCTATCAAGGCGCAAAAAAGAATGGGGTTAGAGAAGACCTTGCTAAGAGTATTTACGAGGATGTTCTGAAATTCGCAGGCTATGGATTCAATAAGTCTCATGCCTATTGCTACGCCTATCTGACTTATATGCTTCTCTATTACAAAGCAAACTATCCGCAGGAATTCTATGAAGCTGCTTTTTCTAGCAATACCTTAGGCTCTTCTAAATCGCTTCAGCTCAGGCAGGAACTGAAAGACAACAGAATCAAGAGGATCCGACCCGATATTAATACATCGAAGGCGGATGATTATCTTCTTAGGAATAATCAGTGCTTCATTCCTCTTTCTGTTATTAAGCAATCGGATAAGAAGCTTCTTTCTGTTATTGTTGATGTCCGTGAGGAAAAAGGAGCATTTACCTCGTATTATGACTTCTTTTTGAAGAGGGACGGAAAAAGGAACGAGTCTTCTCTTAAGACATTGACTTCGTTGATTGAGGCAGGTGCTTTTGATTCTCTTAGTCCCTACCGGGAAGAAAGGAAGAAGAACCTTTCTTTGTATAGGTCCTATGCTTCTATGTCCTTCCCTAGGAATCAGATTCCTGCTAGGGCAGAGAGCAAAGAAGATTATGGTATCCGTTTGAGTCTTGAAAAAGAGATACTAGGTATCATTAGGTCGATTCCTCTCACTGCTCTAATCTATAAGAAAGGATATAAGACCTTTATTGTCTCGGATACTTCCTATCTTGAAACCAACGGGATGGTTACTATTATCCGAGAAGTTGAAGAATATAAGGCCTTCTTAAATGGAAGGAAGAACGTTGAAAAAGGCGGAATTCTTCTCATCAAAGAAAACGATGTCATCAAAGGAAAGTCCTACCTCTATCCTCATAACTGTATTTATCTTGGAAAGGAAGAAAAATAACTATCATGTCAAAAACAATCATCGTTGACGGAAACTCCTTATTGTTCCGTGCTTATTATTCCACTGCTTATACGGGTGAAATCAGGAGAACAAAAGACGGTATCCCAGTCAATGCAATCTATGCCTTCCACAACAGGATCAAGAAAATCAAATCCGATGCCAAGGACAAGGATCACGTCTTTGTCAGTTTCGATACGGGAGAACCGACTTTCCGGAAACAGGAATTCAAAGATTATAAGGCGCAGCGAAGCAAGGCTCCGGATGACCTTGTTGCCCAGATGCCGTTAGCAAGAGAAAGGCTGACAGCAAGGAATATTTTTTGGGATGAGAGAGTTGGACTAGAGGGAGACGACTTGGCTGGCTCTAGGGCCCGCTATGCCGCTTCCAAAGGAGATGAGGTTGTCCTCTATACTTCGGATAAGGACTTCCTTCAATTGCTTGACTTCTCCGAGAAGATTTCCTTAGTCATGCTGAAACGAGGACTTACAGAAACTATCACTTATACGAAAGATAACCTGAAAGAATTGAGGGGACTTTATCCTTGTCAGATTCCGGACTTTAAAGGAATCGCAGGCGATCCGAGTGATAACTACAAGGGTATTCCTGGAATTGGAGAAAAGACAACAAGGAAGCTTTTGGATGAATATCATGATCTGGATGGAATCAGGAAATATGCAAAGGAAAACCCGACTTCCAAACAGTGCCAGAAGCTTCTCGCTGGGGAAGAGACAGCAAGATTCTGCAAGGAACTTGCAACCATTAAGACAGATGTCGATAGGTCCGAAGATTACAATAAGAGCCAATACGCTCCTTATCTTAAATCAAAACTAAGCCAGTTCTATACCAAGTATCAGCTTTCGAAATTTATCTCTCAGAGGGATAAAAGGCCAGGCTTAGAGGATGATCTTTCTTCTCATCAGAGGACGCTGTTTGAAGCAGTGGAAGAAGAGCCGCTTCCTAGTTTGAAAGAAATCCGGATTCATTCTTTGAGTGAAATCAAAGAAGATATTCTTGGAATCACTTATGACTCAAGCAGTGAAAATGAGAATACATCCGTTCTTTATGGATTTGCTCTTGCTGGTAAAGAAAACATCTATTTGATTTCAAATGAAGATGCCTCAAATGACACTTTGTTCTCTGCTTTCTTATCGGATGAAAAGAAACAAGTCTCTGTCTATGATCAGAAGGGTCTTCTTGTTCTTCTCAGCCGATATCATTATCCAGCCATGAAAGGTGTTGCTTTTGATTTGCTTTTAGCTTCCTATCTGCTGAATCCAGATGCAGGACAGAAACGATCGACGCTTTTCCTTAGCTATGATATTTCCTTGGATATCAATAAGAACCTTGCTGGACAGAGCATTTATTACACGATCCAACTAAAAGACAAAGTCAGGAAGAAACTTGAGGAGAACCAGGAAACAGATCTTTTCTCGAAAGTCGAACTTCCTTTGTCGGATATTCTTGCCTCGAGGGAAATCGAAGGTTTCCCAAGGGATAAACCGACATTACAGGGAATTGATGAGGAATATAAGAAAATCCTTTCTTCTTTGGAACAGCAGATTTACTCTTATGCTGGAAAAGAGTTCAAGATTTCGTCTCCAAAGCAGATTGAGCAACTTCTTTTCACTGATCTAGGAATCCAGCGGAGCAAAGGCGAAAAAGGAACCGGTATCGAAGTTCTTCTTGCTCATAGGGATGACCATCCGATTGTCCCCCTTATTATCCAATACCGCAAATATGCAAAGCTTGTTACTGGTTATACCTCTTCTCTTCCAGACCATGTCCAGAGGGATGGAAAGATCCATGCTCTGTACAATCAGGCTCTCACAGCTACAGGACGACTTAGCAGGAGTGAACCAAATCTTCAGAATATTTCTATCCGGGATGAAGAAGGCAAGAGCATTCGAAAAGCATTCTTCTATCCAGGGGATGAATACTATAGGCTGTCCCTCGATTATTCTCAGATTGAGCTTCGAAGGCTTGCCCATATTGGTAAGATCAAGACCTTAGTTGAAATCTTTAAAGAAGGACAGGATATTCATACTGCTACTGCTAGCCGTGTATTCCATGTTCCTTTCGATGAAGTCACACCCGAGAGGCGACGCCGTGCCAAAGCGGTCAACTTTGGTATTGTCTATGGTATTTCCGCCCATGGTCTCTCGGAACAGCTTTCGATTTCAAACGGAGAAGCAAAAGAGCTGATTAGTCAGTTCAAGGAAACGTTTGAAGGCCTCGACGAGTTTGAACAAGGCTGTATTGAAAGTGCAAGAAAACTTGGTTATGTTCAGACGATCTTGAACCGGAGACGTTACCTGAAAGACATCAATTCCACGAATCGAGTCAGGAGAATGTTCTCGGAACGCGCTAGTGTTAATAGTGTGATTCAAGGATCCGCAGCTGACTTAAGGAAAATCAGCAGGATCAAGGTCAACGAGCTTTTGAAGAATTATAAGACGAAGATTATTCTTCAAATCCATGATGAACTTCTCTTTAAGGTTCCGAAAGAGGAACTTGATATTATTCAGCCGAAGTTAGTTTATACCAGGGAACATGCTAGGGATCTTTCGGTTCCTCTTAAGGTCGATGGCGAATCTGCGCATACTTGGTATGAGGTGCACTAATGCCTGAGCTACCAGAAGTTGAGACTGTCAAGACGCAGCTTGAGAAAAAGGTGATTGGTAAGACCTTTTCTGTTCCGCGCGTCTATTTTGAAAAAAGGGTCAGGACACCTCTCTCTTCGTTTAAAGAAGACTTAGAAGGAAAAAAGATTCTTTCCCTTTCTCGGAGAGGAAAGTATCTTCTTTTCCATCTTTCGGATGATAGGAAACTGATTTTCCATCTTCGGATGGAAGGGAAGCTCTATCTTGTCGATAAGGAACATCATTCCACTGCACATCTTTCTTTGTTCCTTCCATTTCAAGGAGAAGATGACGGCCTTGCCTTCTATGATGTTCGAAAATTCGGTGTTGTTTACTATCTCAAAGAAAAGGAGGAAGGACCTCTTTCTGTTCTTGGGAAGGAACCTTTTGAGATTCACGATTATAGGGAACTCTATCAAAAGATCCATAAGAAGAACAAGAGGATCAAGGAAGTGCTTCTTGACCAAAGCATCAGGTGCGGAATCGGAAATATCTACGCGGATGAAATTTGTTTCTATGCCAAAGTAGCCCCTTTTAAACAGGCTTCTTCTTTATCCAAAGAGGAAGTCCGTTTGATTCTAGAAGGAGCACAGGTAATACTAAAAAAAGCAATAGACTACCATGGTTCTACTGTCCGTAGTTATCGTGCTAGTCAGGAAGTAAAAGGCGAATTCCAGGATTTCCTCTCTGTCTATAGCCGGGAAGGAAAAGAATGCCTTCACTGCAAGAAAGCAAAAATCAGGAAAAGAAGCATTGGCGGAAGAGGAACCTCTTTCTGTCCGCATTGCCAGTCCTTAGGATTCATGGTTGGAGTTACCGGCAAAATCGCTTCTGGAAAGTCCTTAGCGACTTCTTATTTTGGAAAGCATGGTTTCCTGACCCTTTCCTGTGACGAAATTGTTCACTCTCTCTATAAGGATGAAAGAGAACTAAATCTTTTGAAGAAGAAGTTCCCGAGGATTTTCACACCTTCTTTGAATAAAGAAAAAATCACTCTTCTTTTGAAAGAAGATTCTGTATTCAAAAGAAGCTACCTAAGCTATATTAATCATCTTGTCAAAGATAAAATCATAGAGTTCAGGAACAAGAACTATGACAAGAATATTGCTGTTGAGGTTCCACTTCTCTTTGATAGTCATAGGCAGAACCTATTCCAATATTTAGTTGGAGTTGAGACGACAAAACAGATAAAGCATCTGTTAGAAAGAGGCGGAAATGCTAATCAGCTCCTCTTTAACGAAAGGAATTCTTATGACAAGCACAGACAGGAACTGGATTATATTCTGAAAAGTGATGGCACTAAGAAAGAACTGGAAAACCAAGTCGTCAGTGTCATTCAGGATAGGAAAGAAAAGCAGAAATAAAAATAGGCGGGGCCTAAGCCCTGCCTATTTGTGTTTCTTCTGATGATAGATATCTTTCTTGACGATGTAAGGATTCTCAATGCCTGCTTTTTTGGCAGTGCGTTTCAGATGACGGCGCTCAGCGATGCTTGTGTAATAGGTGCGATTCAGTTTCTTGTCTTCTTCGTTCTTGTCGTATTCGTCTTTCATCCTCTGGTCAAGTTCTTTGACTTTGTTGGTGATATCGAAGGTCTTTGAGAACTCAATATATTTTTCAGAGAGTTCTGGCCTGACTTCCGGATGTTCATAGAAGTAGTCAATTCGGTCTTTTAAGGAATTCGGATCTCCCGCTTTGAATAGGCAACGGGAATCCAAGGAGAAGTGATTGGTTGCTGAGTACTTCGAGTCCGAAATGACTGGGACTTTTCCGCAGGCAAAGGCTTCTATGCAGGCAATTGCTTCACTTTCGGCATCCGAAGCATGAATGTAGAGATCGGAGTAGTTGATGATTTTCCTTAGTTCATCTTGCTTCACGAAACGGAATTCACAAGGATTCGCAAGGTATTTCTTAGATAGCTTCCTGTAATGCTTTCTCTTCGGACCTTGTCCACACAGAATCAGCTGGATGTTCTTGTTGTATTTGGATTTTCCAATCGCTTTGATAATCAAATCCTGGCGTTTTTCACCAGATCGGAAGAGCACACGTCTGAACTACAGTAACGGCTACATTTA
>URQF01000067.1 GCA_900549915.1 uncultured Mollicutes bacterium
ATTGTGTGCGTCGACAAAAATAAGTTACAAAAGGCCTAGAAAGAAGAGCTCAGCACACCGTATCTAGGAATATCTATCAGATAAAAAAGACCCGGCTTTTGACCGGGGCTTAAGATTAATGAGTCTTTTCGTAGTCCCTCATCCTAGCGACACGGATGTCGTGACGTCCAGGCTGAGGTTCACTTGCTAAGAAAATATCAATTCTTCGAAGGATTTCTTCTTTTGTCCTGAATTTTGCGCCAAAGGTGATGACGTTGGCATGATTGTGTTCCACAATAAGATAGGAAACCTCATCATTGTAGCCAATGCCTGCTAGGATGCCTTTTACTTTATTCGCTGCCCTAGCCACTCCTTCTCCGGAAGAACAGACGAAGATGCCTTTATCTGCTTTATGATCCCGGATTGCTTCGCTTGCCGGTAAGGCAAACGCCGGATAATGGCAGGAATCTTCGCTATCGGTTCCGAAATCGAGGACTTCGTATCCTTTTTCCTTTAGATGGTTCAGGATAGGCTCTTTCCTAGGATATCCTCCATGGTCACAAGCAAATGCTATTTTCATTGTCTTGGCTCCTGTTTCTTATTTTCCGAAAAACGCCTTGTCAATCTCTTCTTTGGTGATATCTCCCTGGCGAATAACGATAGGTTCGTCCTTCGTAAGGTCAACGACTGTAGTTGGAGTTCCGCTAAAGCATTCTCCTTCTACTAAGCCATCCACATAGGGAGAGTTTTCGAAGATCTTCTCGACTTCTTCTTTCGTTTTGACAGAAGGCTGACCGGAAAGGTTTGCGCTTGTCACCTGGAGTCCGAAAGGCAGGGTGGAAAGGAAATCAAGGAGTTCCTGTTTGCCTGGGATACGAATGCCAGCGACATAGGTGCCGAGATGAGTTTGATAAGGGGCTTTTTTCTTTGCTTTGACTAAGACTGTCAAAGGTCCAGGAAGAAATTTGTCCCTGACTCGTCGAATGGAAGGCGTGATATCGAAATACTCATCAAACGGGAAATTGGTTCCGCACCTAACAGCAATCGGCTTAGCCGGGGAACGTCCCTTTGCTAAATCGAGTTGGTGATACGCACTTTCACTATCGAAACGGATTCCTAGCCCATAGACGGTTTCCGTCGGTAAGGCTAGGACATGTCCGCTTTCTAAGATTTCTCTTGCTTTTTGATCTTTAAACGATGAAAGAATCAGCATAATCTAAGCACGCTTACGCTGATGGGGATTGAGAATGTTGATGAATTCGTTCTTTGGTTTCTTGCTCTGAAGATAAGCGTAGTACTTGGAGTAAGGATATCCGTAGTGGGCGCATAAGTCCTTGACAATGACTTTCTTCTGCGTATTGAAAGTCTTTTCGATAGCAGCAAACCGAATGGTTTCGGCATCGCTTCCTTCTTCTAATTCTAAAGAAGAAGGATCGGCAATGAGGCTATCACAATAGCTGATGGCATTCGCAAGGTTCTTTGCACGGCGTTCCGCTGCGGTTTCAACCGGTTTCTTTTCCTTTGCAGCTGGTTTCCGGCGTGGAAGATTCTCAAGTTCATAGCGGGATTTCCATAAGCCGATAGCTCCCGAGACACGGCTCTTACCTAAAACACGGACGGAGATGCCATTGTCTTCGAAGACCTGGTACGGATCGTTTCCGGCTTTTAAAGCCTCAACTACCTTCTGGATGAACTCTTCCGTAAAGATAATCTTCCCTTCCGTACATTTAACGACATTCGGATTGTGGTTCAGTACACGCTGAGCGTGCTTGGTGAATTTTTTGTTCGCCATTGTTTTTCCTCCTATGAAATCGAACGCAAATATTCTTTTTGTCTATTCCTTATGATCGTCGTTCGGATTCGTCTCGTCTTTCTTATCGCCAGGAAGGATTTCCTTTACAACTCCTGGGCGAGAAGCCTTTTCCTCGCTCTTAGCAGGGAAAGAAAACTTCTTTTCCAGATTATGGACGGTCTCATCATCCGTTGTGATTAAGAGAACTGGCACACCAGCATAGGATTCAAGGTGGGTTGCAAAGGATTCCATCGACCTAGAGACGTTCCTGACTTTACCATAGTCAAGGAACAGCCTTCCGATATGGCTCGGATCCTTGGAACCGTTGACACAGGCTTCCTTGAACTCCTCTTCGCCAATTGGGCTGCCATGGCTAGTGGCAATGACAAGGACCAGGCGAGAGGGATTTCCTTCTAAGACTTTGTCGATAGCTGTGTAGTAGTAATCAAATCCTGGATAAAGGACGATATCCTTCGGATTCTTCGGTTCCACTTTCGATTCCATCTTATGTTCATCGACAGGCGGAAGCTTCCGATTCTTGAGAAGGTAGTCAATCTGGTCGGAGGTGATGGTTTCGTTCTTGATTAAGGTTTCTGCAATCAAAGTGACATCATCCCGATGTTCTTCTAATAGCTTGCGGCACTGTTCATGGCAATCATTGATGATTTTACGAACAGCAGTATCGATTTCGAAAGCGACCTGAGTCGAATAATGGGCACTAGAAGAAGTGTAGTCACGGCCAAGGAAGACGCTTCCTTCCGGTTTCTCGTACTGGATAGGACCTAAATCGCTCCTACCATATTCGGTTACCATGCTTCGGGCAATATTCGTAGCGACTTCGATATCATTGGAAGCGCCCGAAGAAACATCACCGAAGAAGATTTCCTCGCTCGTACGTCCGCCGAGGTAACCCGTGATACGAGCAAGCCTCTGGTTCTTCGTCAAAAGGAAGCGATCTTTTTCCGGTGTCCTTAGCACATGACCACCGGTACGTCCACGAGGAACGATAGTGATCTTCTGAACCTTATCAGAATAAGGTAAGAAGATACCAATAACAGCATGGCCGGCCTCATGGTAAGCAACCTGGCGTTTCTCAGCAGGTTCAAGATGGGATTTCTTGGCCGGGCCAGCAATGGCGCGGTCAATAGCCTCATCGATATCCGGAGTCGTAATCCTCGTACGATTATTACGGACTGCTAAGATAGCAGCATCGTTCCTGATATTGGCAAGGTCTGCACCAGAGAAGCCAACGGTACGAGTAGCAATCGAATCGAAGTTGACATCCGGAGCAATTTTCTTGTTACGGGAATGGACACGGAGAATAGCAGCACGTCCTGCCTGGTCCGGAAGGTCGACGGTAATGGTACGGTCGAATCGTCCTGGACGAGTAAGAGCAGGGTCGAGAACATCAGAGCGGTTGGTAGCAGCAATGACAATGATGCCAGAGTTGTCTTCAAAGCCATCCATCTCGACGAGTAACTCGTTCAAAGTCTGCTCGCGTTCATCGTTTCCGCCGCCGAGTCCAGCTCCACGCTGACGACCGACAGCATCGATTTCATCAATGAAGATTAAGCACGGAGCATTTGCTTTTGCGTTTTTGAAGAGAGAACGGACACGGCTTGCACCGACACCAACATACCTTTCAACGAAGTCAGAGCCAGAGATGGAATAGAAAGGAACGTTTGCTTCACCGGCAACGGCCTTAGCAAGTAAGGTCTTACCAGTTCCAGGCGGGCCGACTAAAAGGACACCATGAGGCAGTTTAGCGCCAAGACGTGTGTATTTATCGGCGTTTTTGAAGTAATCGACCAGTTCAACGAGTTCCGCTTTGGACTCATCGCATCCGGCAACATCAGAGAAACGGACTTTGGATTTCGATGTCTTCCGTGCGAGATTGTCGACAAAGCCTCCCATCGGGTTTCCACCCTGTCCAATTCCTTTGGACCTACGGGAGAAGAGGAAGAAGAAGAGTGCACAGATGAGGACAAGGTAGATAACAGGCCTGATCCAGGAAAGGTTGCTTGTCTTTTCCAGAGAGCTCGAATAAGTCAGGCCAGAACTAAAGTATTTGACGTATGTCTTCTGAGAATTTTCGACTCTGACGTAATTGACAATCGGCCTGATGTAATGTTCTTTCTCCGCAGAACTAATGGCAACACTAAAGGAAAAGCTTGCCCGGTCCTTTGTGAAAGCACCATTCAGATAATAAAGATTAGACCTCTCATTGCTCTGAATGATATTGATGACAAGATTGTTGACGCTAGACGGATTGAGAAGGATCTTAGCTAAAGCTCCCTCATTTGTCGTGACTTCGCTTAGGGTCTTGATGTCTTCCGTCTTCTCGAGTGCTTCATAATTAGAAAAGTCCGGATAACCATCCGCTGTCTTTTCATCTGGAATATTGTCTTTGTTTACATCCAGGGAATAGTAAATATCCGCATTTGAATAAGACAAAGCAGTCGAACGCCTCTTAAATCCGAAGAAATAAATCCTCCTAGAAACAATGACAACAAAAACAAGGGTCAAGGCAATAATACCGCCAAAGCTTTTTGGGTGCTTCTGGCTGTTGTTATTGCTTTGTCCAAAAGAGTTTTTGCCATCCGAGTCGTTTTTCTTCGGCGGCTGCTGGTCATCATCCGAAAATTTCCTAGTCTCAGAGTCGTTTCCGAGGAAGGAATAGGTCAAGTTTTAGGCTTTTTCGGGTTTTACCATGTTTCACCTCCTATTTGATTGAAATAACACAATATTAATATAGAAAAAAACAGCCCTCGTTTCAAGAAGAAAGATTAAAGCGAAGTTGAACAGAAAATAGTGAGTAAAACAGCGAACCTAAGGCGATTTAGAGCAAATTTCGGTGCCTTGTTTTTATTTTCTGCCTTGCAAAAAGACAAAAGAAAAAAGGAAGAGGTTTTTCCTCTTCCCCGGTTGTTTCTGTGAAAGCGCTTATTTTAGTTAGAACGGAATTTTCCTTTGAACTGTCCCTTGCTTGCTTTGACAAGAACAGCACGATCGTTGTTTTCGGCACGTGCTTTTGCGAACTCCAGCGCTTCTGCTTTTGTGTCAAAAAGTTTGATAACACGCTCTCCACCCGTATACTTCAACTGCCACTTTCCATCCGATTCCCGCTTAGAGACAATGTATGTCTTTCCCGTGTTGCGTTTTTCTTCTGCCATATCTTTTTCCTCCTTATCTCTGCATGGTGTAATTTAATCATAAAAATAAATTTAAGGAAATGCAAGGAAGAAAACTATAATTCTTGGATTTATTCTCAATATTACCTATTTAGAAGATGCTTCCCATAAGAGGCAGAAAGGCAGCAAGTAAGGGTGTGAAAGGCCTGATTTCAAATAACGCAATTAAAAAGTATTGTATGCAACAGGACACTTGCTTTGAAATCAGTCAGATTAAAGTCTTTTAATTAAGCAACTCAGGTTGCTTCTATAATATCAGTCGCTGTTTTTATTGAATATTATTCAGCTGTGAGCAATTCTTAACAAGTCGATTGCTGATAAAGTAAAAGCCTACTACAAGTGCATTAAAGAACAAAGGGAAGAAGACGCTAGAGAAGACTCCAACACCTTCTCCTTGCCTTAAGATAACCTGTGTGATGGTAAGAGCAGTAGAAAGAGAGCGGAGTGTCCTTAATGTAATCCTGTATCCTTTTTCACGTTTTGGATTACAAAGAAGGAAAAAGATAAATCCGCAGATGAAGCAGGCGATTCCGACTAAGAATCCTACCCACGCCAAGGTAGCTTCTAAAGCATCAATATGGGAAAACCTGCTCCATAAGTTTTCCTCTCCCTTCGGAGTCCAGAAAGAAGACAGAGGATAAACAATGAAATATTCAATGCAGAAGAAGAGGGGTAGAGAGAACATCCAAACACAATTTGTATTCCTAATATGAGACTTTACTCGGTGGAAAGAACCTGGACGGAAGGCATAGAGCAGCATAGATAAGGAAAAGAGTGTTGCAAAGATCGGAATCAGAATATAAGGAAGAAGGAGGTTCCTATTATCAAAGATTCCTGCCGAGAAGCAGAAAATGACATGGAACAAGGTTAAACCTAAAGTCCTGAAGAAAAGAAGAACCGCATCCAAAGAATTCTTTCGAATCGCAGGAAGAGAAACAGAAAGAATAGCAGTAATCCTAACACTTAAGGAGAAAAGGATGATCCTGACAAGGAAGAAAATCCCTAGTCCAGAAGAGCGCCTGATATCATAAGCGTTCTGAGAGATCGTGACCCCGTTATTCCTATTCCATTCATTGATTTTCACACTATATAGGACCAGAAGGATAAACGGATAGAACCTATAGAAAAGATTAATAAACGGAACCTTTTCTTTGTTTTTTTCTTTTATTACAAGAGTTTTTTCTTCTTTCTTGTTTTCATCGCCAATCAAATCCTCTATGGTAACAGAGAAAAAATCCGCAAGTTCCTTCGTCTGAGCTAAGGAAGGTACAGAAACACCATTTTCCCAGTCCCTGATTTCTTTTTCAGAGACCTTCCTCTGATGAGCAAGCTCTGCTTGTGTTAATTTCTTTTCTCGTCGTAACCTATAGATCTTAGAACCAATGTCTTGAACCATATCGTGAATCCTCACCATAATTATAGTTAAAAGAGAACACAAATAGCAGGTCAAGAATCACTTTATAAAAGACCGGATTGGTTTTGCTATTACAAAACACGAAAAAAACCCGATCTCTCGGGTTAAATTTCTATTGGTGGAGCTGACGAGGATCGAACTCGCGACCTCCTCCATGCCATGGAGGCGCTCTCCCAGTTGAGCTACAGCCCCAATGATAGCCTTTTAACAGGCGGAAATCATTTTATCCCCTTTTTATCAGAGAGTCAACAGAAATCGATTTTTTGTTTCGAAAACTATGGTTTAGAGCTTAACAGACTTCTGGAACACACGGTTCAGAATGTCTTCGCTGAACTCATTTGTCTTGCCTTTTTCAACAAAGTCCGGATCTTCCGCCTTCTTCAGTTCATCCTTAAAGACGCAGGTCAAGACTTCGATGGAATGATTGGAAACATTGTCGTTATTCACAATCCTATCCGCATAATTCGAACTAGGAGCAATGATTTCCGAATACCTCGGAGCAACGGTATTCAAATATTGTGAAACAATGTTTTCGTAGCTACGGCCTCTCTCTTCGTGATCACGGATAAAGCGACGAAGGAAACGGACTTCCGGAGAAGCAGTGATAAAGACAAGCAAGTCGCCCCTAGAACGAACTTCCTTATCCACAAGAGCCATGATGCCTTCAATGACAATCAGTTTCCGTGGGACAATAGTCTCGGTTTCTTTCCTACGATTCCGTACTTTGAAGTCATACTTAGGCTTCTGGATAGTTTTTCCGTTCTTTAGATCGAGAATTTGCTTTCGCCTAAGCTTCCAGTCAAAGGCCTTAGGATGGTCATAATTGACTGCATTCCGTTCTTCCCTTGTCCTGTTTGTCTGATCGCGGTAATAATCATCCCTTGTAATATGGGTGACATTCTCTTCTCCGACATTCTTGATAACATTTCTTGCAACATAACTCTTACCAGAAGAGGAGCCTCCACCGATCAGGATGATTCTTGGCATAATTAATACCTCCGTGATTTAGACCGGGTAATATTATAGCGATAAACAAAGAAGACAAAAAGGGGATTTAATCCAGAGAATGAATGTCCGAGTACCTCTGAGCCGCATTTTTAAACTGGATTCCATAGCACCCTGCTTTTTCAGCAGCCTCGACATTGCGGATACGATCATCGATCCTGACAGTATCTTTGCCATTCAGCTTAGATCGGAAGAGCACACGTCTGAACTCCAGTCACGGCTACATCTCGTATGCCGTCTTCTGCTTGAAAAA
>URQF01000068.1 GCA_900549915.1 uncultured Mollicutes bacterium
GAAAAGGCATACTTAAATTATACCCTACTTTCCCTCTATCCCTCATCGGAATAAGAGTAAATGTTTTCATCTTTTCATTTCAGAAACTAGCAGAAAAAAAGAAAAATATCGAAGGTAGTTTGCCTAACGAAGAAATTTGTCGTATAGTTTAGATGCACTAGTGAGGGCCATGCCAACATGGATAAGAATATTGTCTTCGGTAAGATTCCGGTTAAAAACGCTTTGCTTGGTACCCGGAAACCCATACATGTCTTTTTAAACCAAGCCCATCCGGATCAGGAAATTCTACAATTAGCCAAACAAAAGAACGTTCCTGTAAAGAGGGTCTCTTTAGAAGCCCTCGGTTCTTTATGTGATCATAGGAATCATCAAGGAGCCATCTGTTCAAGGCCTCAGTTCCGTTATTCGGAACTCAACGAAGTTCTTTCATCTGTCCAAGAGAAAGAAAACTCTACCATCATCAGGCTCGATGGAATTGAAGATCCGGTCAATTTTGGATCCATCATCCGCTCTTCAACCGCATTTGATGTCGATGCCATTATCATCGGCAAGAACCGTCAAGTCCAAGTCACTGCAACCGTTTCGAAAATCGCAACCGGCGGTGAGGAAATCATTCCGATTGTCCAAGTAACGAACTTAAATCAAACAATCAACACACTGAAAAAGAACGGATACTGGGTCGTTTCCTGTGCTGGAGAAGGAAAGGATGTCTATGACGAAATCGATTATCGGGGAAAAATCGTCCTTGTCATTGGTTCTGAAGGCTTTGGTGTTTCCCGTTTGGTTCGGGAAAACTCCGACTTCATTGCTTCCATCCCGCTCCCTGGCAAAGTAAAAGCACTCAATGCTTCTATTGCTGCTGCTGTTTTCTTATCGCAGGTCAATTCCAGTCGTCGTCATCCGAAGAAGAAATAACCATTTAGGATAAAAATAGCAAAAGGAGAGAACCGGCAAATGCCGGAATTAACTATGATGAAATCAAGGTTTTGTATCGACTTACCAAGTTTTTGTTTACCATTATTTTCTGTTTGTTCCTATCGGGGAGAGAAGGAACTGAAAAGCAATAAAAGACGCGTTGTTTATTCTTCTTATTCCATGGATGAGCTTGCAGTAAAAGCGAAAAGCGATGAAATAGCGAAATCCGAAGTGATTCTCCGTGCCAAGAACGACGCCTTTCTCTATACGGAAACACTGTGCCACAGAAGCAGCTTCCTCGAATTCGACTCGGTCTATCTTGCTAGGCAAAAAGCCGTTCTGCATGCAATTGAAATCTATCAGCCGAATAAAGGACCTTTTAGGAGATTACTAAGAAAAAGGTTCTTCTGGGTTGGCAAAAGCAAAGCAAAGGCGGCAGCGGTGACTTATCACAATGAAAGGAACTATATCGGCAGACGGATTTACGGAATCCGGCAAGCCTCCTACTTTGAGGAGAATGTAGGTGGAAAAGAAAACCTTCATGACAGGATGGTCAGGAAACTAGATATCGATCAATACAGGGACAAACTAAAATTTCCTCAACAGGAAATCAGGAACAGGTATTTTCTTGGATTGTCCTTCAAGGAAATAGCAAAAATTCACAACTGCTCGGTATCAAATATCTCTCATATCATTTATACGAACCTAGAGCGTAGGAAAAAGCTAAGGAAAATTAAATAGTGCTTTTCTTGCCAGATAAGTTAAACTATTAAGGATGTCTAGGACCTGTATTTCTGTTATCGTTCCCTGCTTTAACTCAGGAAACTATCTAAGCAGTTGCCTTGATTCTTTACTGAATCAGGACTTTGATGAATCCTACAATATCATCCTGATTGATTGCAAAAGCGAAGGTAAGGAAAAAGAAATCAGTACTCGTTATCAAGCACAGCATCCAGGAAAAATCTATTATTACCGGTATGAGAAAAATGATGGTCCCTCCCTATCCCGTAATCTCGGACTAAGGCATGCAAACGGCGCCTTTATCACTTTCGTAGATGGAGACGACTATGTTCAGAAAAATTATCTTTCCTCTTTGTTCCGGCACATCAGGAAAAAAGACGCGGATATTGCGACCGGCGGATACTATATCGATAACGGGAAGAAGACGTTCAAAGGTTATTCCCGAACTAGTTTCACCAGCCGAGGAACGAAAGCATTAAATAAATACAGGCATTCTCCCTTTAGGAAGCTCCGCACTTTTTGTTGGGGCAGACTCTACAAGAGTGAGTTTTTAAAGAAAAACCGTATTCTATTTGACCCCTCTCAAGTAAAATACGAAGATCTTGTCTTCTTCTTTTCAACTATGCTAAGAGCAGACAAAGTCACTTACTTCAAGGAACCGATTTATTACTACCGTCAACACGAATCCTCTATCAGGAGCAGTGCAAATAACTATTACATCGACCATCTCATGGCCTTTGAAAAATCGAAAAAACTGACAACCTTATATGCTCCTTATAGGGGTAAGCGTCTGTTTCGGAAAAGGCACTTGGCCAGGAAACTCCAATTAGACTTTGACGCAAAAGAAACAGCAAAGCGAAATCCAAGCCTTTCATTACGAAGTATCCGAAAGGAAAGGAAACAACAAGAAAAGAAAATCTTCTCTTATAAAGGAATCCAAGGATGAATCAGAAAGAATTCAATCAAAGGCTGAACCATATTTACTGGAGACGGAATCCACAAGGAATTAAATCCGACTTTGGAAAAACATTGCTGATTGGTTCAAGCAGAGAATATCCAAATGCAGTGATGATTTCTTCTTTATTTTGCAATATGTCGGGTGTTGGCTATTGTTATGTATCTACAAGCCAGTCCAATCGCGAAACAAGGGTTCGCCGATTACCGCTGAATCAAATTCCATCCAAAGATTTAGAGGAAAGGTATTCTTTATCGTCAGGGGAAAGGAAAAAGTACCTTGATTCCTTTTCCAGCATTCTTTTTGGAAACGGAAGGGAAGTATCCAACGAAAACAAAGAATTGCTTAGAAAAACACTTTCCTCTTATTCGGGAAGCCTGATTATCGATGCAAGCGGCATCACCCTTTTGAAAAGTATTCTTGACGAGGGAAGGGAGCGTTTCACTCCGGAAAGCATTCTGTTGACACCCCATTTAGGAGAAGTGCGTCGTCTCTTGGATATCAAAAATATCAGTTCTCGTAATCCAAATGACTATAAAGATCTAGCCACTGCTTTTTCAACGAAATACAATAGGAGTATTCTTTTAAAAAGCTACTGTTCTCTTCTAGTAGACAAAACGGAAACTTATGCTTCTTCCTATCTACCCACTGCTGTTCTTGGAAAAGCGGGTTCCGGAGACGGGTTAGCTGGTTACCTGGCTGGCTTATTCGGTTACCTGAAGAAAGAATACACACTGCCTGAAATTGTTTTATTTGCAGATACCTTCCTTCATCAAGCTGCCTACCGGACAGGGGAAAAAGACTCTCCTGGCCTTGATAATATCCTCGACATCTTTCCAGAAAGGAAGAAGAGGATCCAAGAAGTGAAATAAAAAGAGGGGCTTCCGAAGAAGTCCCTTTTGATTTAAGCGAGATAAGTGCTTTATTTATCCAGTTCGTCAGGATTGAAATCAGAAAGATAGTTCCAGATAGAATTCCTGACATCTTTCAAGGTATCACCATCCATCGGATTGGCAATTTTCGCTTTCTTCAGGAGTTTACGGAAAGGAAGTGTTCCTCCTAAAGAGCAGAAAGCGAGATACTTATCAAAAGTCTTCTTTGGATCCTGCAAGGATTCACTGAAGAACTCAAGAGAAACGACTTGGGCAATCGTATAGTCAAGATAATAAAGCGGATTCTGGAAGATATGTCCTTGACGATACCAGTAACCACCCTCTTCTAGGAACTTGCAGTCACCATATTGACGATAAGGCAGATATTCTTTTTCCAAAGAACGCCAATAGGCTTTTCTTTCTTGCCAAGTCCTATCTGGATTCTCATAGGCTTTCGCTTGAAAAGCATCCACAATGCATCCATAAGGAATGAAGGTAATCGCATCGCAGAGATGCTGATAACGATATTTTGCATCATCCTGTTTGAAGAAAAGCTTCCTATAAGGATAGGTCAGATACTCCATACTCCTTGAATGCATTTCCGCGCATTCCCTGCCAGGGCAACGATAAGACGGAACAATCCTGTCACCACCTAAGAAGCCTTGGAGAGAGTGACCGAATTCATGTGTCAATGTATCAACATCATCGGATGTTCCATTAAAATTGGCAAAGATAAAGGAAGTTTTAAGTCCAGGAATATATTCCCTATATCCGCCTCCAGACTTTCCCGGCTTTGCAAGAAGGTCAAGGCAGTGATGGTCGACCATGAAATCAAAGTACTTGCTTGCAACAGGAGAGAGTTCCTGATACCTTGTCTTAGCATCTTGGACGAGTTCTTCACAGGTTCCCTTCGGTGTCGGATTTCCACTCTTATAGAAAATCGCGTAATCATAGAAATGAGTGTCTTTTCCATATCCAAGACGCTCTTTCTGAGCATCCCGGATTTTATTGGCAAGAGGGACAACATATTTCAAAATCTTTTCCCGGTATTCCTTAGCATCCTTCTCATCCCAGTCAAGACGTCCCCTTCTTGCATAGCCTAACGGAAGATAGTTTTTAAATCCGAGCTTCTTTGCCATGCGATCACGGACATGAATCCTACGATCATAAATCCTACCGATTTCCTCATCATGCTGAGTATAGAATCCCCAGACAAGTCCGGAAGCTTCTTTGCGGGTTTCTCGGTCCCTGGAAGTTGTGAATCTTCCCATTTGAGGAATCGAATATTTTTCTCCATGGAATTCAATTAGCCCATCGGCAAGAAGATCGGTATACTGCCTGACAAGTTTGTTTTCTTCCACCAAGTCATCCCTGATTTCAGGAGAGAAGGTCTTCCTACTAAGAGCTACCTGTTCAAAATAAAGTTCACCAAAAGCATCGACAAGTTCTTTACGGAAAGAAGAATTATAGAAATCCTGGTCAAAGCGATTGGTAGCTTCCTGAATAGCCGGGAGAATTTCGTTCCTCTCATCATTGAGCTTATGGTAGTATTCATCTTTCGTATTCACTGTGTAGCGAATATTAATCAAACAGACAGCAGTCTGAAGATCATCGTTCAAAGCAAAATATTCTTTGACGACCTTAACAGCCTCTTCACCGTCTTTTGCTTGAACAAGCTTTTCATCAAGGCTGTTAATCTCCTTAATGATGGCTTCTTTGTCTAAAGGCTCGACTTTGATGTCTTCTAGATGTTGGAAGCCTGGTTTAAAATGCTGAATCATGTCTTTTACCTCCGTTTTATTTATAATAGGTCAACGACAAAGCTATTTTAAAGCGGATAAGAGAACGTATGCAAGCAAAGAAACTAAAGATTAACAGGCTGTCGAAGGCAGATAGCGTGAAAGCACAGGGAGTGGGAAGTGTCTACCTTGAAGAAAGGCAGCTTCTTAAAAAATACGGAGAGAACGACTTTGAAGTGGCCATTAATTCCCACAAGAAAGATTTTGATCTCTATCACATCCACAGCATTAATCCTTCTTTCTACTTTCAAAGGAAGAAAAAGCGGACAACCATCAGGTTTGTTCACTTCAGGCCAGACACTTTAGAAGGAAGTATCCGTCTTCCAAAACTCTTTTTCAAAATCTTTAAGAAATACGTAATCTCTTTTTACAAAAAAGCAAAAGAGATTGTTGTCGTCAATCCTTCTTTCAAAAACGAACTCATCCAATACGGACTTGACGAAGAAAGAATCAGCTATATTCCAAACTTTGTCAGCAAGGAAAACTTCTACCCAGTGCCTTGGGAAGAAAAAAAGCTCCTCCGGAAGAGGTACAAGATACCAGAACACGCCTTTGTGGTCCTTGGTGTAGGACAAGTGCAGACAAGAAAAGGTGTTCTGGACTTTATTGAGCTTAGCAAACGTCATCCAGAAAGGTATTTCATCTGGGCAGGCGGTTTTTCCTTCAAGCAGATCACCGATATTATCCAGACCATCACTACCCAGTATGTCAAGTATATCCTTTGATGCATTTCCTGCCAAATCCGGCTCTCCTATTTCTTCAACCATCTGAGGTTCATTTGTTATTATACTCTCCGGAGTCTCCTCCTGTTTGGGATTCTCAGCCATTTCCGGCATGTTTGCATCCATCATCTCTATCCCAGAATCTGCCGGTGTAAAATTAAATACCGCATCGCTTAGATTATTGTCTGCTTTGTTTTCCTGTTTATCTCCCTGAGTCTCCTGTTCCTTCATCCTGCGGTCAAACTCAGTGAGCATATCATCAAGTGAAGCATCCTTGTCATCAGGAGCCGGAGTCTGTACATTAAGAGCCTGACCCTTGGCCTGCTCATTTTCCCTCTCAAGTTCCTTTTCAAAGTTCGACAGATACTCATCATATGTCTCATTTTCAAGCTCGTCCTCAAACTTTTTGAGGAATTCATCCTGATCAGCCCCAGACATCTTCGTATCTGTATCCTGCAGCTTATTCATTGAATCCAGCAAATTGTCCAGATAGTTTTCTGTCGATTTATCGCTCATTAGTATTCTCCATCTATAATCCATTAAAGGGTGCAGCTAAACAAGCCACACCCCTTGTATCTAAATATATTATGCTTTATCAATCAGCTTGTCAATCGCCTCTACAAGCTTTCCGATTTCAGGCTTTGTAAGCTGTGCGTCTGCTCCAAGCTGTTCACCCTTTTTCCTCATCTCTTCATTTACCAGTGAAGAGAATATGATAACCGGTATATCTCTAAGCTCTGCATCTGATTTTACAAGCTTTGTGAGTCTGTGTCCATCCATGAGTGGCATCTCAATATCAGTTATAATGCAGTCAAGATGCTTTGTAATATCGCCCTTTGCCTGCATAGCCTCTATCACATCCCAGGCCTCCTGACCATTCTCTTCCACTATGAGATTGGTATATCCCGACTTCTTAAGGCACTCGGTGATGAGCTTTGACAATAAAGCCGAATCCTCTGCGATAAGAATTGTAGCATCACTCCTATCTCTTGCCTCCATCTCATCGATATCATTAACCCTAAGTCCTGTCTGTGGACTAATAGAAGCAACTATAGCCTCAAAATCAAGGATAACTATAAGCCTGTCATCCATTTTGATAACACCTGTAGCAGTGCTGCCATGCTCGCCCGTCAGTGTCTCGTCAGGCTTTATGATATTCTCCCACGATACGCGGTGTATACCGATAACCTGATCTACATGAAATGCCACATTGAGTTTGTTAAAATTCGTAATGATAAATAAGCCTTTTTCATCCGTCTGTGGCAGATTAAGACAATTCTTTAAATTGATAACCGTAATCATTGTGTCACGTGGCATAAATATTCCCTCAACACTCGGATGAGTATTCGGAACAGGAGTGACCGGCATATATTGCAAAATCTCTCTGATCTTTGCGACATTGA
>URQF01000069.1 GCA_900549915.1 uncultured Mollicutes bacterium
TTATGTACTATGACCATCTGGTTGAGGTTGAAAATGTCGACGACCTGTATAAGAACCCGCTGCATCCGTATACAAAGGCTTTGCTTTCCGCAATACCCGAACCCAATCCCATTACGGAGCGCACGCGCAAGCGCGTGGATTACGATCCTGAGAGGGACCATGATTATTCCGTTGAGAAGCCCTCGATGGTGGAGGTTGAGCCGGAGCACTTCGTATATTGCTCCCCGTCCGAGCTTGAAGCATACCGCAAGCAGCTCAAGGACTAAAACCAATATACGCATAAAATCATAATAACAATAAAAATAAAAAAAAGAAAAGCGGTTTACTATTCGGATTTATAGGAAAGTATAAGAATATAATAGGTAAAGAATATAGGAGCCATTCCATGATAAAGAAAATAGAAAAGGGAATCCCATCGGATATTAAGGACAGAGTCAAAGAGGAGCAAAAGGTTTATCATTTGCTTTCCGAATTAGGTATTTCGTTCCTTCGGGCGGATCATGACGCTCTCTTTTCTAGGGATGGTTACGAAGAAATCAGCAAGGCAATCGGAGCTAAGGTCTGCAAGAATCTATTTTTAGCAAACAGACAGCAGACTGAATTCTATTTGCTTAGGATGCCAGGCGATAAGAAATTCAAAACCAAAGAGCTTTCAAATCAGATTCATAGTGCCAGACTTTCTTTTGGAAATCAGAAAGCACTCGAAAAATATTTGCATGCCGAAAAAGGCTATTGTTCGATTCTTGATTTGAGGAATGATACAGAGAACAAGGTCAAACTTCTAGTCGATAAAGACCTATTCGAAGATGAGTCCGTAGGTGTTCATCCCTGCATCAATACTTCCTCCCTGGCTCTCAAATGGAAAGATCTTCTTGAAGTCTTCCTTCCAAGTATCCATCATACGTATCAGCTTGTTACACTAGTAGGCGAAGAAGCCAAATAGAGGCAAACCAGCAAACAAAAGAGGAAGGGCATTCCTGCCATTCCCCTTTTTCAAATGTTCTGAGATAAATTCTATTTGCTTAACGAAACAGGAGCTTCAGAACCATAGATATAATCAACACTGCCATTGTCCTGGAATACAAGTTTTACCTGTTCAGTTAATGAACTGTTTTCGCCGACAAAGGTAGTGCCATCGTAGGATACCAGGGTTAAATCGTAATCTTCTGCACTGGTATAGGCATAATCGAAGTCGATAGTTACGACACCAGATTTGGATATCGTGATTTGAACCGAACCATCCTCATCACTATAAGTTCCTGCATGTTCAGAAATATCGGCACCAGTTGGTTTGTCCTTGACGGTCAGAGTGACAGAATTGGATTCTGTAGCATAGGAATCCTTGGAAGTAGCAGTAATCTCAGTAGTTCCGGCTTTTAAGGCAGTGATATTTCCGCTTGCATCAATCGTAGCAACCTTTGTATCACTCGATTTCCAGGTCAATTCCTGATTATCGGCATCCACTGGCTTAATCGTAGCTGTTGCTTGGGTGGTGTCTCCGACGAAGAGAGTTGTATTTTTGATTGTGATCTTGATGGTGTCGATTGTAATAGGAGTGACATCTACTTCAAGAGGTACCTTGATTCCGGACTTGGAAGTGGCTTCCAAAGTCGTGCTACCAAGTTTGAGACCCTTGATGGTCTTATCATCTTTGTTCCTAACAGATTCCGCTCCGTATTCTTCGGTGCTGTCATTATAGATGGCAACAGTTTCCGGATCCTTAGAGACAATCTTCCAAGACTCTTCAGCAGCGTCGTTATCGTCGGCATCCCTAAAGGCAGCAGATACGGTTGTTTCCTTGTTGACATGGGCTTCACCATCACCAGGAATCTCGAGGTCCATTTGAGTTGCTTTGATATACTTGCTAAGATGATACTCTTCGGTATAGATGTTGGCTTTCAGAGTATTTTTCTCACTTGCAACATTCACAATATAGTCGGCTTCATTGTCATAAGAGAAATTCTTCTTAATCCTAAGATAACCAGCCGTCTTCTTATCTCCCGTATAGTTTCCAAAGACATCATAGCTGCCGTTCTTTCCAGAATAAGGAAGAGTAATAGTGTGTCCTTTGAATTCAATCGTGGCTTCTGTGGCGGTGATGTTAAAGATGGACTCATCACTTTCATTCCACCATTTTCCAATGAGGGCACTGTTGACCTTGTCCGCTTCTTTGATCGTGATGGTGATTTCATTCGAGACAATCGGCTCTTCGGTTGCACCATGCTTAGAGACTGCGCTGACTTTGACAGTTCCGGCTTTGATTGGAGTCAAGATTCCATCAGCAGAGATAGTTGCTAATGTCCCATCGCTGACTTTCCATTCGATATCTTTGTTTGTGGCATTGCTTGGAGCAAGAACAGCACCAAACTTAAGAGTCTGTCCGATTTTGACTTCTGTTGCCTGCTCGTTGGCGGCAATTGTGATTCCAGTAACTGGAACAGCATCTGCTTCATAATGCTTATGGCATTTCTCGTTGGCAAGGAAGGCAACTTGAGAAGTGGAGAATCCATAGTTCTTTCCAATCCTGTTTCCATAGACATGGATACGGACTTTGGAAGCTGGCTCAAAAGACTTTTCCCTCAGCTTAAGATTTTTCAGAGAGACATTTTCTTTGATTTCGTCTGTGATATCTGCGGCTTCTTTCCAAGTTGTACCATCATTCGAAGTCTCGATGGCAATCTTTTGCAGTCCGGATTCGATGTTGTTGCTATACCTTTGTCCATAATAGAAGGAGATACCAGAAACCTGTTGGTCATCGAAATCGAAGCTGACGACACCATCGCCTCTTGTATCGGCTTCTTCCTGCCTGGTATCGCTTAAACCAGAGCGGATAGTCCTTACATTTTTGCCTTTGAATAATCCGCTTCCGGAAACGACATTGCATCCCTTGTTAATTGTGACACCATAGGGGAGATTGTTGACAATAGCATTATTGGCAGCAACAACATGATTGATAACAGAAGTAAAGCTGAGATTATAGACAGCGCCTTCTAAGTTCTGCTTCGGAAGTCCATTGACATGAACGGAGATTTTATTGGAGGTATGGAGACTGCCACTGGAGTCCTTCCACTGGTAGTAGACTTTCGTCGTTCCTTCTTTTTGTCCAGTAACAAAGATGCCGGAGTTGATACCCGAATCGAAGGTAGCAATGGAATCATCATCGGTAATCTTCTCCAGGTCTCCGTAATCCCTGATCCAGCGTTCCTGTTCGACATTTTCCGGAGCATCCCAAGTAATCTTCCTATTCCTAGGGAGGGTCTTCTCGATATCGATGACATAGTTATCGCCGTCTTTCTTTGCGCTCTCATCGGTGACAGAAAGGGCAATCGACTTGATATAGACATGAATCTGAGGTCCGCTCCATCCTTTATATTGATAGTATTCAATGATGTTATCGCTATTCGGAGCTGCCGGAAGCGTTTTTGTGTCCCAGGTTGTAGCACCGATATTCGTCAACTTAGCAACTGCATTATTAGTATCGGTATCTAGATCCTCATCAAATACTGCAAACTGTTTAAAGAGATTCGTTGTGGAATCAATCAGGAAGGAGAAAGTGTCAATCGAGACATCACTGCACCAAGCATAGCAGGTGTCTACGATATCTTTCACTGCTGCAGAATCAACAATGAAATAAGTTCCGTTCTGATTGATAACCTTATCTTTGTACTGAGCAACTTTTTTGATGACCTTCCGGACATCGAGCTGAGCTTGTCCTCCAAGTCCGACATAGGCATCATCATAGCCTTTATTGAGCCATCCGGATTTTCCTTTTGTGTTGGAAGTATCTTTTTCAAACCACTGATAAGAGTTTCCATTGAAATCATGGTAATACTGGTAGATTCTGACTCCATCCCAGTCTCCCTGAACAATCTGATAATCATTGTAATAATAGATAATATCAGAAGAATTGCCGACATCATCGCTGATTGCAGATGAGTTGACGGTAACATTGGAATAATCTGCACTTAAAGCATGCTCAAGAGGATTGATTGTCGGGCCGGTGCTTGTGCTAGTGGATGGATTTTCTGTGTTTGTACTTCCAGAAGACGGCTTCTCTGTCGGCTTTTCCGTTGGTTTCTCCGTAGGTTTTTCGGTCGGCTTGAATTCTGAGACTTCCGGATAATCAGAAAAACTAGGCTTGCTTTCAGAATCTCCCTTCTGGCAGGCACTCCTTCCAAACCTAGAGATTAAGGAGAGAGCTAACAGACTGAATCTTGACTTTTTCATTATGTTTTTGTCCTTTCTATAATGAATTTCCGGCGGTTAAGTCGGTTAATTTGTAAACAGCAATTAAGAAGATGTCCCTATCTCCATCAAACCCGGATTCGATGGACTCTTCTTTTTTCCTATAAGCGAGTGAGACACCGACATTTCCCTTTTCAGCATATTGCTGAGAAGAGTTATAGGTGTATCCGTTATCGGTTAATAACTTTGAATAATCTTTGAGGATGGAAGACTTCGGATCATAGCAGGCAATGATGAGAGCGTTAACTCCCCTATTAGACTGAACCTGTGCCGTGTAGTAGGAAGCAGGTGCTACTGGAATCTCTTCTCCGACAAAGGCTTTGACTTGGTCATTTGGGAAGGTTGTCTGTTTATCTTTCCTAATGTAGACTGTCCTCCTTAATCCTTTTCCTTGCGTGGAAGAGAAGGAGTCAAAGATGACACATAGTATCTGATTTGGCGATACGCGCTTAATAGCCCAAGGACTTTCACCTTCACTCACCTTTTGTAAGGTGAAGTCGTTCCTTTTCAGAACGGCTTTATAAGTCTTTACTAGGTCGTTTGGATCATAATCGGAGAAACAATAGAGGGCAGTGGCAGTAAGATCGTACTTTGAAATATACTCGTTCTTACCGGAATAAGAGGTTCCAGTGCAAACTGGGAGTTCGGCTATGAATTCACCAAGGCTCTCTTCCAGAAGAGCATCGACTTCTTTGCTGAAACGATAAGTGGGTGCTTCGGTCATAGAAGGTAATTCTTCTGAAACAGATGGTTTTAGAATTTCACTTGTTTCCGAAGATGGCGGGTTTGTCAGAGACGGCTCCCTCTGACAGCCAGCCAGAATTAAGAGTAATGGCAGAAGAACAAAGGTCTTTAATCGCTCCTATTTAATTATTATAGATGTGTAACCAGGAAAGCGATAGCAAAATAAAGTAAAAGGGATAAAGTGAAGATTCCTTGATGAATTTCTGGCAGGTTCAAACAGGAATGTTTAGGCGTTATAATCTTTTTGGTGATAGTGGGAAGCCCGCTAGTTTAGAGGTTTGTTTTATGATTTTGTCTAATGATATAGTTCCTTCTCGTTCCTTCTCTCCTCTTTACATGCTATTCGATTCGATATTTCTTGTTTTTCTTTTAACGAGGATATGGATAGAGAAAAAGAAAGTGGCCTTTTTCTTTTCTCTTGCAGGAGGCATTCTTTATTTCTTAGTTGATTTTCTGATTTTCTATCTAGCTTTGAAGACCCGGGTGATTACGTATGGAACGACAGTTCTAGGTCCTCTTGGTGTCAGTGGTGTTCTCTTCTGGATGTCAAGGAGCTATGGAATCACTAATTTCTTATTGATATATTTTGCTTTAAGGCATGATAAGTCTTTACTAAAGTATTCGGTGATTATTCTAAGGTGGTGGCTTGTTGCTCCCACACTCCAGGAGATGGATAAATCTTTCTCTCCTATCACGACAAGCAGAGGAACTGGAAGCTATCACTATGTGATGGCTATTATTCTTCTTGTCGGCTATGCCCTTTATCTTCTCTATGGTGCTATCAAGAAGGAAAAGAGGGAAAATATTCTCTATTTGAATATCGTGGGTATTCTTGTTCAACTCGGGTGGGAAGCTTCTCTTCTAATCAATGGTATTCGTCCTAGGAATGCAGCTTCTGTTAAGACTAGGATAATTGATTCTTTAATTGAGACGAATTTAGGGAGGCCGTATCTGTACTTTATTGTTAAAGCAGTTTCATCCCATTTCAATGAGGATGGGAAGAAAAAGAACGTAAACGAGAAACCGAATTCGTAAGGAAGGAACGAATTTCCTCACTCCTTACTCTGTCGATGTCTATCCATGTTTTCTTACATTCTTTTGCATGATCTCTGTCTTCCTTGAAACAAAGAGAACAGAAGAGAGTCGAACCGATTGAAAGCCTCTTTGTTATCCTTCCTTGTGGAAAGACAAAATGGGAACCATGAGGGTAGATTAAGCATTATGTAGGTACAGGAGTGATTGTTCTCTTTTTGTCTGTCATTCTGATTTTGAAGTAATCTGGATGCTGATAACAAAACGGCCTAAAGGGAAGAGCTTGTCCTTTGTAGGAAAATAATGATTCGTCTTTTACGGGCCATTCCTTGCATAAAACCTTGCCATACAAAGACACTAGGTGTCCTTACGATGGTGAGAGTTATCTCTTTGAAATAAGAAGCGGCAACTAGAGCTAGGGTTCCAGTTGTGAATGCTCCTGCAATACCAATTTTGGTGTTTCCCATCTTTTTAAGATAAGATATTGCACTTTCTATTCTGTCTAAAGGCTAACTATGAAAACTGTAGTTCTTCTTAGCAGGACTCCTTGCTAAGCCATTGACTCCTCTTTTTAAAAGATAATAGGCTGCTGATCTTGCTCTTCTGTCTTCCGGATCATCTCCTATCCTAATGATCCTGGCATGATTTGAAATATCTTTACCTGGATTATATGCACCATAGAAATCATGATCTCTATTTTCAATGTGAGTATGTTTCCTTTTCTCTCCGTCCCGAAAAAAGATTGAAAAAACAAGAAATCTATAGAAATATAAAAAGGCCGTGCCGAGTAAGGCATGGCCTTTATTGCTACTATAGATTATAGATTAGTTAGCAGCAAGAAGCAGGTGATTGAACAGCAAGCACCAGACGAAGTCAATCCAGCCGCCGATGCAGGGGATGCAGACACCGAAGATGAAGCCAAGAATGTGATTGACATTCGGTTTCTCGATGAGGGCAGAGACACGGACGACGATTTCGACGACCCAGTTGACAACAGGAATCAAAAGCAGGATGAGCTGGATAAGTCTCGGAAGACTATTGAACCATTTCATTATCGTTTTGTTCTCCTTTCATAATTATTATACACAGAGTACAGGTGGGAAAAAGAAGAAAAAATATAAACCGGTTTTTAGGTTTTAGCACTAGAAAATTTAGGATTAAGAAGTAAGTTTTGAAGATTTATTTATCTAAAGATAAAT
>URQF01000070.1 GCA_900549915.1 uncultured Mollicutes bacterium
ATTCCATCAAGTATCTACAGACGAGGTTTACGGAGACCTTCCTCTGAAACCGAAAGAACTTCGATTCCGAGAAGACTCTCCTAGGAATTCTTCTTCTCCCTATTCGGTTTCTAAGGCGAGTGCAGATAGGCTTGTCTTAGCTTATCATCATTCTTTTCATCTTCCGATAACGATTTCCCGTTGTTCGAATAATTACGGTCCTTATCAGTATCCAGAAAAACTAATCCCAGTCGTCATTGAAAAGCTGATTCATAAAGAGAAGATTCCGGTTTATGGGACAGGTGAAAATGTTCGCGATTGGATTTATGTCAGCGATCACTGCCGGGGCATTGAACTTATTCTTAAAAATGGGAAAGACGGTGAAATCTATAACCTTGCTGGCAGAAACGAAAAATCAAATCTTGAGGTCATAAAGAGGATTCTTTCTTATCTAGGAAAAGATGAGGGCACAATCCAATTTGCAAAAGACCGTCCTGGTCATGACCGGCGCTATGCACTCGATTCTGAAAAAGCAGAAAAAGAACTTGGTTTTGTTCCTAGGATGGATTTCAAAACTGGAAGGGCAAAGACAATCGAGTGGTATTTAGCAAGTCAGCCCTGGGTCAGAGAAGTTACCATGGATAGGTAGTGTACACTAACTTTTTAATTGTATCTGTTGTTCCTCTCTTTGAAATAGCCTAAAATAGATAAATGAAGGAGATTAATTAATATGCCATGCACAACGATTTTAGTCGGTAAGAAAGCAAGTTATAACGGATCTACAAGGATTGCCCGGAATGATGATTCCCCCTCTGGACATTTCCATGTCAAGAAGAGGATAGTCGTCGAGCCGAAAGACCAGGTTCGGACTTATAAGAACAAAGGCGGAAAGCTGACACTCCAGCTTCCTGATAATCCGCTTCGTTATACGAGGATGCCGAATGTCGATCCTAAGGAAGGCGTCTGGCCGGCAGCTGGTATTAATAGTGCCAATGTCTCAAGGACGGCAACGGAGACAATCACTTCGAATGAACGTGTCTTAGGCGCTGATCCTTATGTTGTCCCACACACAGAAAACGGAAAAGCAGTTCCTGGCGGAATCGGAGAAGAGGATCTTGTCCTCCTTGTTCTTCCGTATATCCATTCCGCACGAGAAGGTGTTCTCCGTCTTGGCGAGTTGCTTGAAAAATATGGAACCTATGAACCAAACGGCATTGCCTTTAGCGATGAAAACGAAATCTGGTGGTTAGAGACAATCGGTGGACATAATTGGATTGCAAAGCGTGTTCCGGATGACCATTATGTCGTGATGCCAAACCAGTTCGGAAGGGATTCCTTTGACTTTGATGATGCCGAAAAAGAGGGAAAAGAGAATCTTTGCTCGAAGGGTCTTCGTCAATTTGTCGAAGAGAATCGACTTGCTCTCGATAGGGATAGAGGATTCAACCCTCGTCTTGCTTTCGGAAGTCATAGTGATTCGGATCATGTCTACAACACTCCCCGTGCTTGGTATAGGCTACGTTATTTCAATCCGCATTATACCGATTGGGATAAGGGAAGCAGATATACTCCAGAATCCGATGATCTTCCTTGGTCACTGGTTCCAGAACGGAAGATTACTCTGAATGAAGTGAAGTATATTCTCTCGTCCCATTATCAGGGAACCATCTATGATCCCTATGGAAAGAAGGGAACTACAGAGACCCGTTCGATGTATCGTCCGATTGGTATCAATCGTACCAGTTTCCTCTCCTGCTCTGAAATTCGTCCGTTTGCGAAAGAGGAACTTAAGTCTATTTTCTGGCTTGCCTATGGATCCAATGTCTTCAATGCATTCGCACCTGTATTTACGAATGTAGATAAGATTCCGTCCTACTATTCCAACACGACTAGGACAGTTTCAACGGAGAGCTTCTATTGGGCAAGTCGTCTTCTTGGGGCTTTAAGTGATCCTCATTTCAATGTCAATACGATTCACATTGAACGTTATCAGGATGCTGTCATGGAACAGTCTTACAAGCTGATCCAAGATGCAGATAAGAAAGAATCTGTTTCTGTCAAAGAACTTGAAAGCATCAATGACAATATTGCAAAGATGGTCAAGAAAGAGACCGATAAGGCAATCAACAATGTTCTCTATTCTACATCGATGCTGAGGAAGAACTCTTTCTCTCGCTCGGACAACTAATTATAAGATAAATAAAAGCAGCCTTTTAACTAAGGCTGTTTTTTATTGCAAAGAAGACTAAATAGTCAATAAGCAATTTCTAATTTCAATCTTAATGCTTATTGAAAATAGATTTTGGCATCACTTTTTTGTATAATTCCTTTCGGATAGGTTATCAATGAGATCATATTTTGAATACGGAGAGAAAGAGACGAGTTATCTTAAAAGCAGAGATAAGAGACTTGGTGAAGTCATCGATAGAGTTGGTCCTATCTATCGCGAGGTAGATCCTGACCTTTTTTCTTCCGTTATCCATCATATCGTCGGACAACAGATTTCGACAAAAGCACAAGCTACGATTTGGAAACGCAGGCAAGAAGGACTCGGGAAAGTGAATTCTGAGACGATACTGCAGTCCACGAAGGAAGAACTTCAGTCTTTTGGAAGGACATTTCGAAAAGTGGAGTACATCAAAGATTTTGCTAGGAAGGTCCATACGGGCCAATTTGATTTAGATTCTGTTTGGAAGAGGGATGATCCAAGTGCTATTGCTGCACTGAGTGAATTGAAAGGAATTGGTGTCTGGACTGCGGAAAGGATTCTTCTTTTTTCTAGGCAAAGACCGAATATCTTCAGTAAGGATGATTTGGCGATTCAAAGAGGATTAAGAAGGTTCTATCATCATCGAAAAATAGATTCGAAGAGGTTTGAAAGATACCGGAAACGCTTTTCTCCTTATTGCAGTGTAGCGAGTCTCTATCTCTGGGCAGTTGCAGGTGGAGTAATAAAAGGAAGGAAAGACTTCCAAACCAAAACTTCTAAAGATAAAAAACTTTGATGAAAAATAGGATAAAAACGATGCATTATAATTCCCCGCTGGGGAAAATCCTTCTCGCGGCAGATGAAAAGGGATTAACGGCGCTTTGGTTTGAAAACAGTAAGTATTTTGGCTCCCATCTTCCGAAAGAATATATGGAATCGATGAATGGAGTCCTCCTCGAGACTAAGCGTTGGCTTGATATTTACTTTGCTGGTGAAAACCCGGACTTTCTTCCTCCTGTCCATTTGATTGGAACGCCCTTTCAAAAAGAAATTTGGAAGATTCTGCTTGAAATTCCTTATGGGAAGACTACAACGTATGGAGAGATTGCAGAAAGACTAGCTAAGGAAAAGGGGATTCCAAGAATGTCTGCTCAAGCTGTCGGGGGAGCTGTTGGCCACAATCCTATTTCTATCCTTGTTCCATGTCATCGGGTGATAGGCAAAAACGGCAGCCTGATTGGATATGCTGCTGGTCTTGATAAGAAAGTAAAGCTTTTAGAAATGGAACATGTCAACAGGAATTCGTTTTGCTATCCGAGGGGAATAAAAGAGCAAGAATAGCTTATTCGTACCCCTGTGTTCTTTATAAAGTTCTTGCTTTTGCTTTTTGTTTTCCTATAATTTACAAAAGTAAGATTTATTCTAGGGAGAATTACTTTATTATGAAGAAAAATTTAATATCTTTGTTAGGAAGGTTATCTGTTCTTGTTGGTCTTTCTTCTTGTACCCATAAAAATCCAAGTATATCAGGATCTGTGTCTTCTGGACTCAGCCAAAGCGAAGCCACAACCTTGTTTTCAAAGTATTGTGAAACCCATCCCGCTTATAAGGGAACAGAAGATGAATGGCTTACCGCTTTGTTCGATGGATCCTTGGCTCAGTCTTATAAGACCTCTTACAATATCATCTTCACGATTGCAACAATTCCTCCGGTACTCAGCGCATTAGACTCTGTCCGGAACGGAAATGAAACCTATGCTTTTATCGAACGAGGAAAAACTTATAGCGGCATTGATTCTGTCGACTCTTTTCACAATCTCGGATTCGATATTAAGAGCAATAAATCGGATGGTTTCACAGCCGACAATTTCCAAGCGGTCTCAAACACAATTTCGAAACTGAATGTTTTCGGAAATGAGCACTTTAACATTTATCTCCAAGACGGCAATGGCCTGTATGGATCCTATTTTGCTGCTAATTCCATGTTATCTGACAATCAGTATGATGTTTATAGGATAGAAGACGGCACGGGATCCTACAATGCATTCCAAGATAAAATTATCGGAAGCAAAACAACTACTAAACAAAAAGACGAAATTTATGATGACTATAAGAAAAATGTGGATCTTGTGAGAAAAGAAGTGGATAGCATCCAAAAAAGAAATGATAATCCTTTCAAAGGCTATTACGATATTGCAAAAGCGTTCTATCTTTCTGCAATCAATAATTATCATTACTGGCTCCAGGATTCCTCTCAGCTGAGGGCTTCTTTAGAGAATACTGTCCATGATGGAGTCTATACAAAATTATTTGATGCTATGGGATGTGACAAAGGGCATAGGGATGAGGTCAAGGACTATAAGGCAAATCTGAAATTTGAAACAATCTCCGATGGAGTGGCATCTTTGGATTCAGAGCAACAGCATGATTATCTCAAACTAAGGTATGGATCTTATTATTCTGATACCTATTCCACTTTGACACGTACTAGTCTGAAGGATGGAACTTCTGTTCCTTCCCATAAGCTTGTTTATATTGGTACACGCTTTAGGGGATTTCCTGCATTTGCAAGCAGTAAGGAATTTGGCATCGGAGGAGCCGTTTCCTCTAGTGATATTCCAGAGAATTATGCATCTCTGGATAGCAAATATAAAACCGAATTTCTTTTTGAAACCGAGGCCGATTATAAGCTCTTCATTGATGAAATCAAAGATGATGCAAACTACGATGCCTTGCCAACAGATGAACAGCGTGACCTGGTTAAAGTCAATGCATTCAATCAATACATCAATTATATTTTTGCTTTGAAGTATGCCCAGAAAATCTACGGGAAGGACTATGATCTTGTCATTAAAGGACATCCTTCTGAAGTTATCGATAATTATCAGAACTGGACTGCTCACTATCTTGTTACGGATTCCTCGAAAAAAACTTTCCAGTATGACAAGCTAGTCAATAAGCTAATGGTTAACTTCCATTCAAAGGATTCATCTGGAAAATTCGTTGGCAGGGTTCCTTATGGAACTGCAGCGGAAAACTTAGCGTATTTAGGTGTCGATAGGGCGATTTGTGGATTGCCTTCCTCAACGTATGCAGGGTATGATACCTCCGTTCCAGTCCTCTATGTTAGGAGCAACACGGATGGTGATATCCGCACGGATGGAAATCTTTCTACCCGGTATACAAACGGAACTCTGGATTATTCTGATATCTCAGGAGAAAAGGAAACTACCTCCTTTGTAAACAATGGCAATGTCTTGAAAAACCTTGCCTATTATTATGGTCAATCCGGAAAAACGGATTTGTCTGCAAAATATACAAAGCTGTTCAAAGACTGGATGGTTAAGACTTTCTCTGAAGTCACAGAAGAAAATGCGGATAAATTTACTATCAACGAACAAGGAATCCTTGTTTCGTTAAATTCTTAAAGCTTTTGCTTCGGTAAGGACAAAAAAAGAAAGCGGCACAATGGCTACGCTTTCTTTTTCTTTGAATTCAGTTTTGCTTTTGCTTTGGTGATAAAGGACCACACAAATTCGTCTTTGAAGAGAATCCTTAATCCACCATAGATCACAACAGAAATTAAAACGATTAATAAGGTATGCGTAATAGAAGAAGAAAGTTTTTCACTGAGGAAATAGGCGGGGATGAACCTAATTAAGGCAGCATCGAAGTACTTCGCGATAGGAGCAAGGATTTTGGATGGCGGGAAGGTCTTTCTCACCCTGAACCTCTGTGCAATGGTAATGGAGAGTTCAGCTGCCAAAGAAGCTAGAACAGCACCAGCGGATTGATAGAAATGAATCAGGACAGCATTCCTGACAAGATTGATTCCAGCACCAATTAAGATGGAGATCGTATATTTTTTGTCTTCTCCCTTTGGAATCAGATATTGGATTCCGAAGACATTGCTTAATCCAATCAGAATGACTAATGGGGCAAAGAGCTTCCTTAAGAGAGGTACTTTTTCATAACCGTCACCGAAGAACCATGGACCAAAGTTATCTGCGACTGCTATTAAACCGAACATCCTAGGCAAACCTAAGAAATAAACAAATTTTATTGCTGTGTAGACATTGGCTTTCACTTTTTCTTCTTTGTGAATAGCAAAATAATATGTATTTCTTGGAATCCTGACTGTGCCTAAGGCAGTTACTATCGTCACAAGCATTTGGGATATTCGATTGGCCTGTTCATAGTATCCTTCTTCAATATCAGCGATACGGATGATTTCGGTTACTCCGTTTACTACTTTTGTTGTTTCTCCCTGGACAAGGAAACCAATCCTGGTTTTGTCTAATACGGTATAAATCGATACCGCAATGGTTGGAATAAACAGCTTAAGGCAAGGGACGAGGTGTTTGAGTGGTTTTAAATCCTTCCTATGGAATCTTACAAGGTACTTTTTCAGGAAAGGAACCCTAATCAGAGCACTTAAGATCGGATTTAATGCATTGAGTAAGGTGTAAATCCAAAGATCATTTCTTGTCTTTATGAAGACGAAGATTCCAGTGACGACAAGCGCTTTGACGATAAAACTTCGTATGGTTATTTGCTTGAAGTCTTCATTTCCTTGAAAAATGAAGGAAGGATCGATTCCGATTGCTACGATGGTTAATACTAAGATATAGAGCAGAGTTCTGTAGTTCTGCCAATAAGGAATCTGTATGATTCCGAGATAGATAACAACCGCTAGTAGGGTAGAGATGGCACGGATGATATTGATTTCCCAGAAGATAGTGGATTGCTTTTCTTTGTCTTCTTTATACTTTGCAATTTCTCTTTGTGCATAGTAACTGAATCCTAATGAGGCAAATAGGGTGAAGTAGTATGCAATCGAATAGGAGAAAGAATACTGCCCTATTTTCTCGCTTCCGAGCACTCGCGAGATATACGGAGTCGTGATTATCGGAACGATGAGAAGGAATATCTGGTAGAACCTATTGTAGAAAAAGTTCTTTTTTACGCTTTTCGTCTTTGTTTTCATAAGATATATTTTA
>URQF01000071.1 GCA_900549915.1 uncultured Mollicutes bacterium
TGCGGTCGTTGGTGGTCAGTCCGGTGAGGTCTGTTGTCTTTCCAATCATTGTTTGTGCGTTAGCGCCGGCGCAGCCCTTAGCTAAGATACAAAGATTCTCTCCTGAGACCCTTGTACTTGCAGGTGTTTGCCTTTCTTCTCTCTTTACTGCTATCACAACTCTTCTCCAGTATTTTGCAACGGATACGGAATTATCCAGCGCTGTTTATTGGTCTTTCGGAGACTTAGGTAGAGCCGGATACAGAGAAATCCTGATTAGGACTGTGATGGTACTTGTTTCCTATTTCGTTTTCACCCTTTTCCGCAGTCATTTAAATGCAAGGACTTTGGGTGAAGAAGAAGCGTTAGCTACCGGAGTTAACACGGAATTCGTCCGTTTTCTTCTTTTATCGTTAGCTTCTCTAAGGATAGCCTGCTCTATCTCTTTCCTTGGCGTTATCGGTTTTATTGGACTTATCTGCCCTCATATTGCAAGAAAACTGTTTTCTTCCGATCATTCCTATCTTCTTCCTTCAACGAGTCTATTCGGAGCATTCCTTTTGCTTTTTGCAGATGACCTAGCCCGCATACTTTTAAAGGGTTTTTCTTTGCCGGTTGGAGCTATTACTCCGATTCTAGGGACTCCTTTCTTTTTGATTCTTCTTTTCCGTTATGAACGGAGGAAAAAGCATGCTTGAGGTCAAGAACTTATCCTATCAATATCCAAAAACCAAGGAGGATTCCTTAAAAGACCTCTCTCTGTCTTTTGAAAGCGGAAAACTGAATATCTTATTGGGAAAAAACGGATCTGGTAAATCTACCCTAAGGAAAGCAATCCTCGGCTTTATCAAGCCAAAAAGCGGAGAAGTTATTCTTGACCAGGAAGACCTTTTGAAAAGGTCCTCAAAGGAAAAAGCAAAACGAATCGGTTATTTGCCACAGGATATTCCATCCTCTTCTCTATCCGTCTATGATACCTTATTGCTTGGCAGACTCCCCTATCAATCCATAGGAGTGAAGAAAACAGATACGGAAATTGTTTATTCTGTTGCCGAAAAATTGAATCTTGTTCCTTTCTTATTAAAAAGAAACGATGAACTTTCCCTCGGCGAGAGACAGATTGTTAGGATTGGAAAATCCTTTGTTCAAGAAACAAAGACCCTAATCTTAGATGAACCGACATCTTCTCTTGATATTGAAAACCAGGTCCGAATTCTTTCTCTAAGGAAAAAAGAAGCCAAAGAGAACGGACTGACCATCTTAATCTCTCTGCATGATATTAACTTAGCCTTGAAATTCGGTGATGTCTTCCACATCCTAAAAGAGGGAAAAGCACTCTATTCCGGCGATATAGAGAATTTGTCTCAAGAGATCCTAAGGGATGCTTTCCATCTTCCTAGGACCTTACATAAAGAAAAAGAAAGGACTTATATTACTTATTAAAATGAAAAAGAAAATCTTAACAAGGCTTCCCTTATTGCTGTGTTTGGTAGGATGCTCTCATACGAGCAATTTTGTTTCCGATTCTCAAGAAAATGGAGTAACCATTACCGATTTAGTTGGTCGAACCAACCAAATCAAAGAAGAAAACCGGAAGAGAGTACTCTGTATTGGCGCTGGTGCTCTTCGCAGGTACAGTTATATCGGAGATAGGGAGAATCTAGTCGCTGCCGAAGATATTGACAGAAATATTGGAGCTAATGTTTTTGAAGACGTCTCCCGCCCTTATTACGATATCCATAAAGAATATCTTTCCACACTTCCTTCTTGTGGAAAAGGAGGTCCTCAAGCCCAAAGCGCTGAAGCTGAGAAAATCCTTGCCTGCAATCCTTCTTTGATTATTAGTGAATATGAAGACGTTGCCAAAGCAGATCATCTCCAAACTCAAGTCGGTGTCCCGGTCGTGGTTGTCAAATATGGAAGAAAATCTGTGTTTGACAGGAATGTCTCTGCTTCTTTCACCCTTCTTGGCAAAGTATTAGGAAAAGAAGAAAAAGCAAAGTCATTAAATGACTATATCCAATCCTCTTCTAAGGAACTGAAAAGCCTTTCCTCTTCTAGGAAAGAGGAAGAAAAAAAGTCCATCTATATCGGATGCCTTGGAAACTGGGGAACTAAGAATATCTATTCTACAAGTTCCTCTTTCCCATTATTTGAAGCCTCTAGTATTAAAAACGCAGTCTCTTCCTCTATCAAATTGACGAATGGAAAACTTGAAAAAGAAGCTTTCCTTTCTCTAAAACCAGACAAAATCGTTTTAGATAGTGCAGGTCTTAAGAAGTTCAAGCAGACCTACCTAGATGATAGAGAACAGTTTGATTCCATCGATGCCATACAAAAGGGCGAAATCTACCTCGAAATGCCTTTCAATGCCTACTATACGAACCTTGAAATTGCCTTAATGGATGCCTATTTTTTAGCAAGTGTCGCCTATCCGGAACAATATAAATCAAGGGATAGGGTTGCAAAGTACGAAGAGATTTCTCAAGCCTTCCTTGGAAAGTCCTGCTATAAAGATACCATATCTAAGGCAAAAAGGAGCTATGGTGGGTTCCAAAAAATTGATAATCTAAAAGAATTCCTGAATCAGATCTAAAGAAAAAAGGTCCCATCGCTAGGACCTCTTTTCTGTTAATCGATGTAAAGTGTTTCGGCTTTCAGCGCTTCGTGTTTTGGAAGCGTATGGACATCGCTATCATTGTAGGAGAGATAAGCTTCTTCGCCGACTTGGTAGATTTTCTGACCACGCGGATTGTATTCCGTAATCTTGACTAAAGAATCACCAAGCCTTGCATGGTAGAGCTGATAAGAACCCATAAAGGTCGAAAGAACAACATTAACCTTCCTATCGCCTGTTTCGGCAAGGTGAACGGCTTCCGGACGGACAACCATCTTAACTTCATCTCCAACCTTGAAACCATAACGATCCTCGGTCTTTGTTAAGTGATGGCCAGAACGAACCATCCTAGTTGTTCCATCTAAGGATTCAACCTTACCCTCAATAAAGTTGACTTCTCCGATGAAATCAGCGATGAAATCATTCTGAGGTTCATAGTAGACTTCTTTCGGTGTTCCAATCTGGGAGATAAATCCTTTGTTCCTGATGATAATACGATCCGATAGAGCCATAGCCTCGCTCTGGTCATGAGTAACGTAAATGGCTGTAATACCAACACGCTGCTGAATCTTGCGGATTTCTGTACGCCTAGAGACACGGAGCTTGGCATCCAAATTGGATAATGGTTCATCGAAGAGAAGAACGGAAGGATTTAACACCAAGGCACGTGCTAAAGCAACACGCTGTTGCTGACCTCCGGATAACTGATTGGTCCTACGGGATTCCCTTCCGGTGAGTTCGACAAGATCAAGCCTCGTCCTGACTTTTTCCCGGATTTCCTCTTTTGTGAATGGACGATACTCGTAGGCCTGTTCCGGAACTTGTTGAGCAGTTTCTAAGTTCTTCAGTTGAACTTCTTTTTCTTTTTCGACCTGTACCTTCACTTGGTCTTTGGCTGTCTTAAGCTGGCGGTCAAGGTCCTTAATAATCCTCTTAATCTGGTTAACTTTCGTTTCGTTAATGGCAAGGACTGGATTGCCTTTTTCATCTAACTTAGGAACAGCAAGCTTACGGAGCTTTAAGCCATAAGCGACGTTGTCGAAGACATTGTAATGAGGGAAGAGGGCGTAGCTTTGGAAAACCATTGCAGTATCACGCTGGTTCGGAGTCAGAGCATTTACCGGAATATCTCCGATATAGACTTGTCCTTCATCAGGAGATTCAAAGCCTGCAATCCTACGAAGAGTCGTGGTCTTACCACAGCCAGAAGGACCGAGCAAGGTAACGAATTCGCCAGGTTGAATAACAATGTTCGAATCTTTGACAGCATAGAAGTGACGATGCGTTTTCGGATCTTCATAGATTTTGGAAACATGTTCCAGACGCACCGGCACCGGTTTCTTTTCTGGAGAATAGATTAAGGCAGCATTTTTCTGGCTGCTTTTTGTTTTGAAGCGATCAAGAAATGACATAGATTACTTTCCTTTCACCGGGGAAACCGGTTTTTCTTTCCGGACACGGCTTGTTCCGAAGACTTTAATGAAAAGGTTCCTTAAGCCAACTGCCAGTCCCGCAATGATAACCATAACGGTTGCGTAGACGGCTGCTTGTTCATAAGCGCCTTTTCCAGCTAATTCATTCCTTTCGTAGGTGACAAGAGTGGTCTTTGCTGTGGATACAACAATAACGGCAGAAATAGCAGTCATGGAACGGACAAAGGAGGTAACTAATGAGGAGAAGAGGGAATCTTTGATAAGAGGAACCGTCACGGTAGCAAAGATCTTACCAGACCCTGCACCCCTATCAGCGGCTGATTCCTCAATCGACTTATCAATCTGGTTCAACGCAGTAACACCGGAACGGACACCGATTGGAAGGGAACGGACAATAAAGATAATGACAATCCTTGCCCTTGAACCATAGAGTCCCATCCTGAATTTGGAACCGAAGAGACCTTGGACAAATCCGAGAGCAAAACCAATACCAAGAACGGTACCAGGAACTGCCCTAGCAAGCCTGGATGTGAACTCCATAGCACCTTTTCCGGGGAAGCGCTTCTTGACCACCAAGAAGGCAATGAGCATGGAGAGGAAGGCAGTAATCAAAGCGGCTAATGCGGAAGACCACACCGTATTCCATAAGGAAGGACTCTTGCCTCCAAACATTTTTCCACCTATTTCGACCCAGTTTGCGGTTGTCCAGACAAGATGCTTGATATCCCTGTTTCGCCAGAAAGTGCAAATAAAGACAAGAGCATAGAGAAGAATAACAAAGATAGAGACACCGCCACAAAGGATTCCAAGAGGACGGACAACATTACGATCTTCAATCCTGATACGGGCTCGAGTGGCTTTTCCAGACAGAGTGGCATAGGATTTGCGTTCAATACAATACTTCTGGATGAGATAGAAGAACCTGGAGATACAGAGGAGAACAACAGCCCTAGCGGCCGCTCGGTAACGAGCATAGACACCATTTCCACCCCTATAAGTGTTGTAGATCTTTGTCGACATGGTATCGACGTTTCCACCGATGATAAACGGATTAGCGAAGTCAGCTAAGGATTCAATCCTAGAGACAAGGAAGGCATTTCCAAGACCTGGAAGCATTAAGGGAAGAGTAACCGTTCGGAAGACTTTTCCGCGTCCTGCACCCCTATCTCGGGCGGCTTCTTCTAAGGAAGGATCAATATTCTTAAGTAATGCACGTAACCTCAAGTAGGCAGTTGGGAAGAAGGTAATGATTTCAACGATACAAATACCACTGAAACCAGCTAAATTACTAACTGCCCTACGGAAGATACCGTTGGTAATAAGACCATTGTTTCCAAAGAGCCTATACCTAGCGATAGCAACTAAGAACGGCGGCGAAATTGTCGGAAGCAAAGACACGACCTTGAAAAGGCCAGTAACTACTTTTGTTTTAAACTTTACATACACTTCTACGTAAGCAAAAAGCAGACCGATTAGTGTTGCAAAGAAGGCAACGATGAGTCCGATAATCAAAGAATTAAGCCTTGGACGCCAATATTGGTCCGTAACTAAGTAACGGAAGGCATTGAGCGAGAAAACTTCGACAAATACTTTTTCGCCATCCACAACAATTTTACTACGAGTTGCAAATGCCTTGGCTAGAACCATGACTAATGGGTAGATGACAAAGAGAAGAAGGATTACAGTCAAAACAAGAATGATAGTAATAGTAAAAGGCTCTTTCCTTAATTTCTTTGCATCGAGTATTTTTCCTTGACGGCGGCTCTTCCTGGCCCGTTTTCGGTTTTCTTTCTGCTGTGCTTTTAAGGTTTTAGGATCCATTACGTTTTCCATATTACCCCTTTCTGTACAGTTGAGGTACCTCTTTTAATAAAATTGAGGGGAGCAAACGCTCCCCTCAAAGGAGTTCGAAAATTAAAGACTACTTCTTAGGAGCAGCAACATTGACTGCTTTCTTCCAATCAGCGACATAATGACCAGTGTTGACTTTGGCATCCTCAAAATCGTAATCCATGGTAACGACTTTGTCCCTACCTGCATCAATAGCGGCCTGAGGCTGTTTCGCATTCTTTAAGACCAAGAACTGGTAAGAACCATTCTTAGCACCTAATTCAACACATTCCGGAGAAGTGGCGAAATCAATGAATTTCTTTGCTAAATTCCTGTTCTTTGCACCTTTGGCGATAGCAGTGGCACCAACTTCGAAGGAAGTTCCATCGCTTGGAGCGCACCTTCCGATTGTGGTGTACTTCTTATCAACCATTTGGAAAATGACATCGTGTAAGAAGCCAACACCGATAACACATTCACCAGTTCCGACCATCTTAGAGGCACCAGAACCGGATTTCGTGTAGTTAACTGTGTTCTGATCTAATGCTTTGAAGTAATTCCTTGCAGCGGTGTCATCATAAGCTTGGACACTTTCGCCGTCATCGTTCGTATAAGTGACTTTCTTTCCAGCGGCTTTCTTCTGAACAATGGTGTTGATGACAAGCTTAGCAGTACCTGCAGTTTCTGGATGAGACCAAGTGACATACTTGGAATATTCCGGTTTGATAAGATCATCCCAAGTGGAAGGAGCCTTTAAGCCAAGTTCTTTTATTTTGTCTTTATTCCACCTGAAGCCAAGGATGCCCTTGTAGATACCATACCAATAATGGTCAGCATCTTTGAAGTGAGCACCTTCAATCTGGTCATCGTTTGCAGATTTATACTTTTCAAGAAGTCCTTCGTTCTTTAAGGCATTGTACGGATCCGTGGTTCCACCGAAGATAACATCGCAAGAAGGATTGCCATTTTCGTTCTCAATCTGAGCCTGAATTTCACCAGAGGATTTACGGATACGATTGACTTTAACATTGTACTTTTTGGCGAAGGCGTCAGCAACTGCGTTCCTATAGGGTTCCTCGCAACCAGCTAATAAGTTCAGCACTTTTTCTTCAACGGCCTCAGTGGTTTTTCCAGCGGTTCCAGGGTTTTCTTTACCGGTGTCAGGGGTAGGAGTGTTGTTACAACCGACCATGCCGACAACAAACATCAAAGACAACATACTAACTAACTTACGTTTCATTTTGTATCTCTCCTTTTTTGAGATACCCTTTTCTATAATGCTGTATTATAAATGTAAAGTAATTTTTGT
>URQF01000072.1 GCA_900549915.1 uncultured Mollicutes bacterium
GTGCTGCTCATCGTTCTCTTTGCCCCTATCATTATGGGTAAACTGCGTATTCCACACATCATTGGCATGGTGTTGGCGCTTTCACCTTCCCTGGAATAATTCCCATAGCGAGGGTAATTTTTGACAACCAAAGTATCATCAAAACTGCGAACAAAACAACGAGACACTTCCACGTTCTTGCACGACTGAACGGAGATACCGTCTCCGTTAGCACGAGAGGTTATGATTTTAACGTTATCGACTTTGACTCCATTTAGAAAATAGAGGTTAAGGCACCAGCCTGCCGGATCTGTGAACCTGACATCTTGAATTTTCACGTTTTTGCAGTACTGGAAATCAATCGGAATCTGGCGTTGATTTGTATCTGCGTTCCGAACAAAAACAGAGCCATCAATCCTTCCATGTCCGAGAATCTTCACACCATCAAGGTTGTAGGCAAAAAAAGATGCACGGACAATAGCGCCTTGTTCAAGATAGACAGTCTTTATAGAAGAACAAAGACGAATCGTGTTATCACTTGGGATCCGTTTATCGTTTGTCTTATCATGAATACCCTTTGAAAAATATAGGACGGACGAATCATTCTTATAGGTTTCTTCATCCTCTGAAAAAGAGTCCACGAAAAGATGCAAGGTCTTAGTGATGTGATCGTTGAATTCTATGGTGTATTGCCCAGGATTATAAATTGTAAAACTTAAGGTACGAAAATCTTTATCCCTATCGAAGGAGACTCCAGACTGAAGAGGGCGGATTGTCGGCGTGCGGTATATTGGATGTTTTAGCTCAATTGTGACTCTGCAATACCCTTCAAGCATAAGCTGCCTAAGGGCGGAATCCTCTCTTGTATTCCCGATGCTTTTAAAAGCATGGGATGTATCCGTTTTTACCTTATAAGGAGCGACTCTCTTATCGTTCAAATAAACACGATACTCATTAAAAGCCCTATCTCCTTCTGCGGAAACACACGAAACCCGGCTATCCTTTTTTCCTTCTTCTTTTCTTCCCTCTGGAAGATAAGACGATGGAAGAATGTAAAATCCCTCCTCATCTTTTATCAAAGTTCGATCCATTGTATTACTTGTCTCGATTTCAGATGAAGGAGGCAAGCTTTCCTTTTCACTATTTGCCGGCGACTCACTAGGAAGCGATGAGCAGCTTGTCAGCAAGGAAAGAAGGAAGAAAATGGGTTTTCGTTTCATAAAAGAATACTCTCTTCACTAATAGAATCAAAGAGGTGGATAGCTTCTGCCTTTAAAGTAAAGTACACTTTCTCCCCAATTTCCTTATGGATGCCCTTTTCGGCGGAAATGACAAAATCCTGATTGAGATCATCTAGATGGAGGTAAAGAATTGTGGAATCGCCAAGATCTTCTTTTAAAGAAAGAGTGCCACAAAGCACATTTTCCTTTTCTTCACAGATAATGCATGCGTTAGGACGAATACCAAGGGTAGCTTTGCCATCCTTAACTTCTTTTTCCTTAGGTGCTTTGACCAGATAATGGGTTCCAAAGACCTCGATTGAAATATTTGCTCCCTCGTTTTTGATTTCACATGGCATGAAATTCATCTGAGGAGTTCCAATGAAACCAGCGACAAACTTATTCTTTGGATGATCATAGATTTCATCGGGAGTACCAATCTGCTGTATTTTTCCGTCTTTCCTGCAAACAATCTTTGTTCCCCTAGTCCTGGCTTCTACCTGGTCATGGGTAACGTAGACAAAGGTTGTCTTGATATCATTATGAAGTTTAGTGATTTCAGTTCGCCTCTGAGCACGCCTCTTTGCATCGAGGTTGGATAAAGGCTCATCGAGAAGGAAAACTTCCGGTTTGCGAATTAACGCACGTCCTAAAGCAACACGCTGTTTCTGACCGCCGGATAACTCACTCGGATAGCGCTTCAGATAATCAGAAAGACCAAGAATCGAAGCAATATTTTCTACTTTGTCTTTAATCTCCTTTTTGGAGTAATGATGTTTAAGATAGTGAGAGTAGAAAACCTTATCGTAAAAACGAAGCCATCCGTCTTTGAATTTGTTTCCGGTCTTTTCACAGACATAGGGAATCTCACGATTGAACTTGTAGTTCTTCAACGGGAAAGCAATGTTCTTAAAGACTGTCCTCTGCGGATAAAGAGCATAGTTCTGGAACACCATGGCAAGGTTCCGGTCTTTCGGTTCCTCGTCGTTGATTCGTTTTCCGTTAATGTAGATATCACCAGAACTGATTTCCTCAAGTCCCGCAATCCTTCTCAATGTCGTACTCTTACCACAGCCCGATGGACCAACAAACACAAGGAATTCACGATCATCAGCTTCCCTTGTGAAGTCATCCACAGCTTTGAGACCCTTTACGTATTCTTTGCAGACATGGAAAAAGACAATGCCTTTTTCTGCTATTTTAATAAGTTCGGAGAAATTCTTAATGTGGTAATCAGCCTTATCATATCCATAAGCTTCACCATTGAAAGCAATGGAGGTAAAGTTTCCTTTGTTTGCAGCATCAATGCCCGCTTTTGCATCCTCAATAACCGCACACTGATCTGGACGGAGATTGAGCCTCTTAGCAGCCTTTAAGAATACTTCCGGATCTGGTTTCGGATGGACTAAGCCAACCCCATCACTGATGGCATCGAAGTACGAGGTCAGGCCAACCTTTTCGAGAATCAGCTTTGCGTTCTTGCTAGAGGATCCTAAGGCAAGTTTTACACCGTTTTCGTGCAAGGTCTTTAAAGTATTGCGGGTTTCCTCGCTTACTGCATCTGGGGTGAGCTGTTCAATCGAAGCAACATAAATCTTGTTCTTCTTTTCAGCAAGTGCTTCTTTCTCTTCCTGCGTGTAACTCTTTGTTGCTTTTTCAAGAATGATTTCCAAAGAAGCCCTTCTTGAGATGCCACGAAGGCGGTCATTTATTTTCTCATCAAAGTAAATTCCTTCATCATCCGCCCTCTTCTTCCAGGCTTTGTAATGAAGCTTGTCGGTAAAGACCAGTACACCATCAAGATCGAATATCCTTCCTTTGACCATTTAATGACTCCTCCGTTTTTTAATCACTTTGTCTTTTGTAATGATTACCTGATAGATTTCTTCATCTGTTATTTCATGAAGAACGACTTTCTTGATTCCCTTCTTGAAATGTGGATGATAGTCTTTTCCGTCATATCCTAGCCTTCCATAAATCAGAGAGAGATAGGCGCCTCCGGCAGCAGCCCTATGCAGGCCACCGATATAGATTCCGCCAGCGTATTCCTTGTTCTTTCCAGAAATATCAGTAAGACTGGATTTCTTCCTGAAGCGATATCCTTCTTCGTTCTTTCCTAATCGGAACGCAAGCAAGGAATGCCTGGAAGAAGAAAGAGAACTACCATGTTCTGTATAAGGAAGATAGAACTCATAATTCTTTTTTTCAAGTTCTTTTGAGAAAGCGCCTGTATGCAAGGCCATAAGAGCAACTACATCTGCTTGCTTGATGACTCTTGTCTTGCTTGCAGGTCCTTCTTTGCCTCCCCAATACTGATTTTTGTCTTTCAGTCTCTTTCTTACATCTTCAATAGTACAGTCTTCTAAGGAAAGGTATCCTTTGAACTGTTCTATGATACCATCCTTATTCGGTTGCGGAAGGTAAAGTCTATCAGTAAAGTCTTTTAGATTTTCCCTGTTTTTCTTCCTTTCGGGATAGAACGGGAGGTTTTGAATTTCCTCTTCTTTCAAAACAGAAAGATAATGGAAGAAGATATCAACTGCTTTCTTAGCCTGATAATTCGTGAAGGCATTATCATCGACGCGTTCATGGTATTCATCTGGTCCAATAACATCATCAAGATGATAGAATCCATCTTCTTTCTTCTGACTATACGAATAGTAGAAAAAGGCTATCTGATAAAGCTCTTCAAGACCACCCTGAAGAAGAATATCTTTCTCCGGATAACGAGACAAATATTCATCCAAAGCAATAGCTACATCAGAGGATATATGAATCTGCTTATCAATGAAGTAAGTTCGGATTCCTTTTCCAGTTTTCGGATCGGTAACCGAATACCTAGTGCAGGCTTCTTTTCCATCTTCCTGGCTTTCCCAGGCATAGAAGGCACCCTTGGTGTCAAAACGTTTTGCTTTTTCCTTTGCGCCCTTTAATCCTTTGATACGATAAAGTATCAGATTTCTGGCTTCGTCTTTATCGAAAAGCAAATAGTAAGGGAGAAGGAAAATCTCACTATCCCAGAATGCAGCTCCCTTATATGTCTGTCCCGAGAAGCCTCTGGCTGAGATAGAGGTAACATACTCGCTTTTATGGGAAACAAGGAGATAATTGCAGTAGTCTAAAGCAAGCTGCCTCTTTTTATCTCCTTCTATTTCAATTCGTCCAAGAGAGAAACGGGAAGAGAATTCTTTTTCGTGTTCCTTCTTAAGCTCCTCATAAGATAAAGAGAAGACTTCCTTTACTTCGTCAATATTAGCTTTTTCGTTGAAGAAGGAAGAAAAGACGTAACATAAAAGGTGAAAAGTGATGCATTCCCCTTTCTTCAGGAATATAGAAAGACTATTCCGGAATTGATTTGCTTTCTTCCTTTCCGGATCTATCATCAGAAATTCATCTGCATCATAGCCCTCATTCGTAACGCCATGGAAATGAATAAGATTTTCCTCGCGCCTGACTTCTTTTTCCTTGAAATGAGGTCCGTTGATGTCATGAATCTTAACATCCCTGCCTAAGCTAAAGCTATATTCTCCTTCTTCCAAAGCATTGAAAACAATCTGTTCCGCAATCAGTTTTTCTCTCACACGGGGTGCGAATCTTTCGGTTCGGAGAACGCCTTCTTTCGAAAGCGAGTTCCGATAGTAAACTCCATCCTCCAGATCTAAAGTCTGTGTTGTCTTGGAAAAACTTATTTTTTGATTATCTTTTTTCAGCGAAAGCGAAAATGGAATCCTATAAGCAACCGGTTCTCTCCATTTATCCTGGAATTGATCGTAAAACCCAACCCTGGAAAAACAAGGAAGTCCTTTTTCGCTTTCCTCTTCTAGGGTTCCACGATAGCCAATATGTCCATTACCGATAGAAAAACGAGTTGCAGCATTTAAGATATCTTTGCCTTTCGGATAGACGCGGGAAAGTTCAATCATAATTCCTCCAAAGGGAATTCCCTGTTACCAGAAACAGCAGTATTCTTTCCATAGATTTCAATCGTAATGGCTTTATCCGAACGAATCACAAAGTGATTCTTATAGACTTCTACTTCAATAGAACTACCTTGGTAATGGAACTTAAAGGCATAAGAATTCCAATGTTCTGGACAGGTTGGGGCAATCGAAAGGATTTCTCCATCCGAACGAAGTCCACCGAATCCGTAGACAATATTCCTGAAACTGGCGGCTAAAGAAGTCCTATGAATACCTTCTAAAGTATTACGGTTATAGTCATCGAGATCAAGTCGAGTAGCATAGGAGAAGAAACGAGAAGCAGCTTCTTTCTTTCCAAGTTCGGTTGCAAAAATAGAATGAATACTAGGAGAAAGAGAAGATTCATGAATACAGCGCGGCTCATAGTAATCATAGTTCTGCTCTTTCTGTTCTTTGGTAAAGCAATGGGAATAGAGGAACCTGAACCTTAGGACATCTGGCTGTTTAATCCTGTCATACCGATAGATACGATCATAAGACCAATGAGAATATAGAGGGAAATCAGTGTTTGGAATCGAATCAATATCAATATGAGGGAGAGAGAAAAAGCCGTCATTTTGTTCAAAAAGCTTTGTCTTCTCATCATAAGGAATATACCTGTCCTGGGCTGCTTTTTTGATTCTGGAAAGGAATTCCTTATTGACCTGACATTTTTCCAAGAGAGAATCACTCCCATACTTTTCAAACATTTCCAGAGTAAATTCAAAGGTTTTCTTTGCCCTATAATTCGTATAGGCATTGTTGTTAACCATCCTCTTGAATTCATCCGGACCCCTAACAGCATAGTATCCGAATTTTTTTCCTTCTTGATCATATTGTCCACGATCTAATAAGAAATGAGAAACCTCGAGAAGGATTTCTAATCCATAGTTTTTAATGAATTCACTATCTTTGGTTAAGTTATAGTAGTGGAAGATTGCATAGCAGACACCAGTAGAAGGCTGGAATTGAAGGGAAGCATGCTGCCAAAGATTGCAACCCTCTTCTCCATTCAAAGTAGCAATCGGATAACAAGCACCCGAACAATCTAACCTCTTTGCTCTTTCCTTTGCTTTGCTAAGAGTATTGTATCGGAACAAAAGAAGGTCTTTGGCTGCTTTAATATCGGTAAGCAGGTAGAAAGGAAGACAATAGGTTTCACTGTCCCAGAAGGCATGTCCGGAATAAGCCTCACCAGTAAGTCCTTTTGCACCAATGTTATCATCTTCCTGATAGCCATGATAAGCAGAGGCAAGCTGGAAGAGAGAAAAACGAATTCCTTGCTGGTCCTTCTCATCTCCGTCAATCCGGATATCGTTCTCCTGGAAGAACTTTCCCCAGAAAGAACAGTTTTCCTTTAACAGACCTTCGTAGCCTTTTTCTTTGATAACAGAGATATCTTCTTCCGATTCTTTTTCAAGTTCAGTAAAAGACTTGGTTCCCTTTTTATCAATTTCAAAAGCACAGCCTTTTTCAAAGCAGATGACTTCCTTTGTCTTCAAATCGAATTCAGTCTTACTTTCGCTTCTCCTAGAAGAAATAGATGCTTCGAAAGGAACTTCTTTTGAAGAAGATAAAACATATCTTGCAAAAAGCTTTTGATGGGAAGTTAGTGTATTTGCAGAAATTGCTGTTTCTTTGCCGTTATAAACGATTTCGTTTTCTCTCGTCCAATAACAGTCCTTGCCCCAATGAATGACATTGTTTTCTAAGGCAAAGGAAAGAGAAAAATGAAGTTTCTTACCAGACAGGTTCTCGATTCTGACTTTCTGGAATCCAATATGAGGATGACTCCTAGAAAGAAAGCGAGAGAAAGTAAGACGGACTTTGCTTCCGTCCTCTAAAACAAGAACAAAGGACCGGACGAGTTCGCCGCTTAAAAAATCAAGAGAGCGGCTAAAGTCTTCCATCTTGTTCTTGCCAAGATCAAGTTTTGTTCCATTGCAGGAAAGAGTAAAGTTGACCCAGTCCACGGAATTAATCCTGAAGTGAGTTCTTTTCACG
>URQF01000073.1 GCA_900549915.1 uncultured Mollicutes bacterium
ATATAATCTCATGTTGATTTCAAACTATAACAAATAAAGGAGTGAAAATTCTACTATGGAAAACGTTATCCGGGATTTAGACCTTAAGAATTTCGAAGACGACTTCAACAAAGAAGAAAAGAACCTTGTTGCCCAGCGTGCTGTCTTAAAGAACGGCATTGTCAATTCGGCTATTGATGAAAAGACCCAGCGGGAAAGGATCAACACTTTCTCTGTTGATGTCAACAGCGGAGATGTTACCAATCAGCGTTCTTCTGGACGTTGCTGGATGTTTGCGGGTCTCAATGTCCTCCGCGTTATTCTTAGGAAGAAACTGAATGTCAAGAATATTGAATTAAGCCAGGCTTATCTTCAGTTCTATGATAAGCTTGAAAAAGCAAATTTCTTCTTAGAACGTGCCAGGGAACTTGCCGGTGAACCGTTTGACTCCCGTCTCAATGTATTCCTTCTTGATAGCGGAATCGGTGATGGAGGCCATTTCACAAGGTTCACGAACCTCGTTAAGAAATACGGTGTGGTTCCCTCTGTCTTTATGCCAGATCGCACCGTCAGCACCGCAACCAACGAGCTCAATACCCTTCTGACTTCTCTGTTAGCACGCGATAGGAAAGAAATCCGTGAGGCTGTCAAGAACGGAACAAAGGAAAACGTCTTACGTACTAGGAAGGAAGGCAGGTTAGATGAAATCTATCGTGTCCTTGAGATTTCCATCGGTACACCGGTTAAGGATTTTGTCTTCGAATATAAAGATAAAGATGATAAATTCCATCGTCTGGATAAGAGGACGCCAAAACAGTTCTTTGATAACTATATCGGTGTTGATTTGGATGACTATGTTTCTCTCTGCGATGCCCCCATCGAAGGAAGGGAAAGGTATCAGTCCTATACTTGCAAATATGTCAATAATGTCATTGGCGGCGACCCGGTTGTCTTTTTCAATGTTCCTCTTTCCGAACTGAAGAAGGCCTGCATTGAATCCTTAAAAGGCGGCGATGTTATCTGGTTCGGTAGTGATGTCCTTGCTCAGTCTAGGCGGAAAGACGGCTATCTTGCCGAAGGAATCATCAAAACCGATGAACTTTTCTCTCTCCGTCCTTTACTTGATAAATCCGGCCGTCTTACTTATCGTTCTTCCTTCTGCAACCATGCTAGGACTCTTACTGGTGTCAATCTGGATGACAAAGAATCTCCGGATCGCTGGAAGGTTGAGAATTCTTGGGGAGACGAGAATGGTAAGAAGGGCTACTATATCAGGAATGATGCCTGGTTTAATGAGTATGTCTATGAAGTCTTTGTAAATAAGAAATATATCAATCCGGAAATCGTAAAGAAGTTTGAAGAGTCTAAGCCTGTTGAAACTCTTCCGTTTAATACTTTATGGAAGGAAAGGAAATAATGGAAAAAGGAGAAATTTCCTCTTCCCTTCTTTCTTCCTTCCATCAGGAATATCAAAACAAAAAAGAAAACTCTGTCAAAGAGTGCTCTGTTTCAAGAGTCGGAATCAAAGAAGCCTGTACCAATCCCTATCTTCCTCGTACTTTAGTTCCTGCCTTCTCCTTAGAAGTCGAAGGCGGCAAGCCGACAAATCAGATGCGTTCTGGCCGTTGCTGGATGTTTGCAGCAACCAATGTCAGGCGTTTTGAAGTCAGGAAAAACCTGAATATCAAGAACAGGGAACTCTCTCAGAACTATCCTTTGTTCTTCGACAAACTTGAAAAATCCAATTTCTTTTTAAGGAACATCCTAGATACCTTATCCTTGCCTCTCTCTTCTCGTCTTGTTAGTTTCCTTCTTAAGGACCCAATCGGTGATGGCGGACAATGGGATAGGTTTGTTTCCTTGACGGAAAAATACGGAATCTGTCCGAAAGAAGCAAGGCCGGAAACTTATTCTTCTAGTCATACTGCTGACCTTGATAAATACATTACTTTAAAGCTTAGAAAAGATGCTAATGTTCTCCGTTCCTCTTTCGAACAGGGGTCTACCCTTGATGAATTATTTTCTAGGAAAGAGAAAAGGCTTAATGAGATCTTTTCTAGGCTTGTAATCTGCCTTGGAAAACCGCCTGTGGAATTCGATTACGAATACTACGAAAAATCAAATGCCAAAGGGGAAGGAATCTTCCATTCCCTCCATTCGACTCCGAAAGAATTCTACGAAAAATATGTTAAGAGGAACCTTTCGGATTATGTTTCTGTTATCAACGCTCCTACGAAAGACAAACCTTATAGGCATTCCTTTACTGTCAAGTATCTTGGCAATGTCGTTGGCGGGAAGAGAATCCGTTATCTTAATCTTCCCATCGAGGAATTGAAGCGACTTGCTCTTGCTCAAAGGAAAGACAAACAGGCTGTTTGGTTTGGCAGTGATGTCGGACAATGCTCTACGAGAGACAATGGTTTGCTCTCTCCTCATGCTTATGATGTAGAAGATCTCTTTTCTACTTCCTTTCATAGGAGTAAAGCAGAACGTCTCGATTACGGAGAATCTTGCTTGACTCATGCTAGGACTCTTACTGGCGTAAATCTTGTAAATGATAAGCCGAATCGTTGGAAAGTAGAGAATTCATGGGGAACTGATTTCGGACATGAAGGCTTCTTCACGATGGATGACTCTTGGTTCGATGAATATGTTTACCAGGTTGTTGTCAACAAGAAATATCTTACTCCGGAAGAACTTGCTGCCTATGAATCCGATCCGATTGAACTGGAACCCTGGGACCCGATGGGTTCCTTAGCTAGGTAACCATCCACACAAAGGAAAACCTCCCTTCACATCAACAAAGGGAGGTTTTTCTTATTGTTCGAAATCATGGATTGTTGCTGCTTTCAAGGTTTCATTGCCTTCTAGAATTACCTATTCTAATAATCCTCTTGAGTGGAACCATAATAGACTTCTGCTTTAAAATTCTTTTTATAATAGGATAGCTTTTATAGATTTCTTTGGTTTTTTCCATAAAAAAGAGGCGGAATTTTTCTGCCTCTCTTTTCCATCGAATTAAGAATTCTTCTTTACAACAATAGAGACAATCTTGTTTTTGACAGCGATAACTTTAACGACTGTCCTATTGGCTAAGAACGGAAGGACTTTCGGGTCATTTAAAGCCAGTTTCTTAAGCTCTTCCAGTTCTTCTGGAGTTGCATCTTTCTTGAACTCAATGGTGGAACGGAGCTTTCCATTGACCTGGATTGCGTAAGTGACAGGACGTGCAGAAATCTTATCTTCGTTTGCACTTGGCCACTTAACGAAGTCGATGACCCCTTCATAACCTAATTTCGAATAGCACTCCTCTGCAAGATGTGGAGTAATCGGAGCCCTAAGCTGAGCTAATCCTAAAAGCCTCTTCTTCGGAAGCTTGTCTGCTTTATAGAATTCATTGACGCAGACCATGATTTGAGAGATACCAGTGTTGAAATGGAGGATTTCATAGTCGTTCGTGCACTTCTTGATCGTTGTTGCATAAACAAACTCAAGGCTTTCGTTTTCTTCATCCGTCCATTTTGAGACGAATTCCTCATCATCATAGAGACGGAAGAATTTATCTAAGAAGCGCTTTGCAGCTCTTGGTCCATCTGGGGACCAAGGCCTAGACTGATCGACCGGGCCTTTGAACCTTTCGTAGAAACGAAGGGCATCTGCACCATACTCTTTGATGACATCATCCGGAGAAACGGTATTGCCTAAGGATTTACTCCTCTTCTGTCCATCCGGACCGAGGATCAATCCCTGATGATAGAGTTTCTGGAAAGGCTCTTCAGATTTGAAGATACCTTCGTCATGGAGGAACTTATGCCAGAAACGAGCATAAAGAAGATGAAGAACGGCATGTTCAGCACCGCCAACATAGACATCGACAGGGAGCCAATGATCAAGCAGTTTTTTGTCACCGATTTCCTTCTTATTATGCGGATCGATGTAACGGGCATAATACCAGCTAGAACCAGCCCACTGCGGCCTTGTATTGGTTTCACGCTGAGCTTTCTGTCCGTTAAAGGTGGTGTTGACCCAGTCTTTTTCTTTCGCAAGCGGCGGAAGTCCATCACCGGCCGGCTTATAATCGGACCTTTCCGGAAGAACCAGAGGTAACTGATCATAAGGAACACCCTTCGTCGTGCCGTCTTCCCTATGGAGAACCGGAATCGGTTCACCCCAATAACGTTGACGAGAGAAGAGCCAGTCGCGGAGCTTATACCTGACTTTATATCTTCCGCACCCGGACTCAACTAATTTATCGGTAATTGCTTTCTTAGCGTCTTTGTTATTCCTTCCATCGGCAAAGGAGGAATTGATATGTTCACCATCACCTTCATAGGCAGCTTTGGAAACATCGGATTCGATGACCTTGATAATCGGAAGATCATGTTTCCTTGCAAAATCATAATCCCGCTGATCATGGGCAGGAACGGCCATAACGGCACCATCGCCATACGTGGCAAGGACATAGTCTCCAATATAGACCGGCACCTTTGTGTTATTGATTGGATTGATGCAATAAGCGCCGATGAATACACCGGTCTTCTCTTTCGAACCATCGGTACGTTCCTGATCGGACTTGGATTTCACTTTGGCTAAGTATTCGTCTACAGCACCCTGCTGTTCTTTGGTAGTAAGAACTTTGACCAATGGATGTTCCGGTGCAAGAACAATATAGGTGCAGCCAAAGAGTGTATCTGCACGAGTCGTGTAAACCTTGATAATCTTATCGGAATCCACGACTTTAAAATCAACTTCGGTACCCGTGCTCTTTCCAATCCAGTTCTTCTGCCTGGTTAAAGTGGACTGAGGCCACTGGATTGTATTCAGGGAAGAAAGAAGCTTATCCGCATAAGCGGTGATTTTCAAGACCCATTGTTTCCTAGGACGACGTTCGACCGGGAAGCCGCCACGCTCACTCTTGCCATCGACCACTTCCTCGTTGGATAAAACAGTGCCGAGAGCAGGGCACCAATTGACTAAGCGGAAGTCTTCATAAGCAAGACCCTTATCATACCTTTTCAGGAAGATATACTGGGTCCATTTATAATAATCCGGATCACTGGTCTTAATTTCTCTGTCCCAATCATAAGAGAAACCTAACCGTTTTAATTGACGGCGGAAATTATCGATGTTCTGATTGGTATAGATGGCAGGATTCTTGTTGTTTTTAATAGCAAACTGTTCGGCCGGAAGACCAAATGCATCAAATCCAATCGGATGGAGAACATTAAATCCTTGCCTTCTCTTCCTTCGTGCTAATGCATCCGTTGCTGTATAGCCTTCTACATGTCCGACATGGAGTCCAACGGCAGAAGGATAAGGGAACCTATCCAAGACATAAAATTTCGGTTTAGAAAAATCATAGCAATCTGTTTTATAGATTTTTTCTGTTTCCCATATGGTTTCCCATTTGGTTTCGACTTTGTTGAAATCGTAGCTCATTGTCCGCCTCCTAAATCATTAGTAACAATATTAAATAGCGAAATTGTGCCTAATTATTTTAATACAAAAAAAGCAAATTAACAGGTATAATAATCATCGGTTGGTTCTTCTGTCATCCGGATTAGGAAATCAAACGGAAGTTCCACCAAAAAACTAAAGAAAACTCTTGCAGTCTGAGGTAAATATCTGTATACTACCTGTCTTTCGGCTAGACCCCTAAATTTCTAGTGTTAAACATCAATATCAAAAAGGCTATTCACATCTTTTTGAGTCAAATATAAATTACCCAACTTTAGTATTCCAAGAGTTGATTTTATCTGTTCATATACTGAGCTTCTTGTCGAGTTATTGATATATGTTTTTTCTTTTGTTTCTGTGATTGTATATTGTCGAATAAAGTCTACTAAAGCACTGATTGGAATCTTATCTTCAAATGTTTTTAATTCCAACAATCTAAGGACAGTCAAAGCAAGGTAGCAAATCAGAAAATGTCCATAAATGCTTTCTTTGTTTCGCAAGAAAACCGGTCTTGCTTCAAGATACGTTTTCCTCACCCGGAAGCTCTCTTCGATTCTCCATAAGCCATGATATGCCTTGTATATCTCTTTAGCTGTCATTTTCCATTCAGAAGTGATAAGAAGATTATATCCTGCATATTTCTTTGCTTCGGAAACCATCTCTTCGTTAACTTCTACTTCAAATTTTGTCTGACTATTATCTTTGGCTTTGATATTGATGTATTTCGCTTTGTCTCCGATCTCTTCTTTAACGAAGCCTTTGACGGATAAATTCCGAGCCTTTTCAACTTCCTTCTCTATTTCTCTTATCTGCTTTCTTGCGAGATATGGATTATAGGTTACCACTCTTTTTTCCTTCGTCTGGAATCTTACTTCTCTGCCATCATCGTCAATAAATTTATATTCATAACTTCCTATAGTTTCCTTATATCGATAAAGGAGATTTCCTTCCTCATCCTTGACTTCCTTCCAAAGTTGATCATCGTTATCTAAAGCAATCCATTCTTTCTCTGCTCGAGATAAGCTTTTTCCTTTGAACGACTTAGAGAAAATATAGCCGTCTTTCCCTTCTTTATGAAGATAATAGATGTTTTTGGCACAATTCAAGCCTTTATCCGCAACTTCGATAATCTTAGAGCTGATGTCATATCTGCTCTTCCTGTCTTCGACTGTTTTTCTCAAATAGGGCTTTTCCGATTCATTGCCCGGATACCTTTCCATAGCAATAGGGACTTGTTCAGCATCCAACATTAAAGCTTGTCCAATGATCGGGCTTTTTCTGTTTTCCTTTGAAGGTCCTTTTCTTCTTAAATCATCTTCCAAATCGATTTCAAAATAGTAGTTGGTGCAGTCAAAAAAGGCTTTCTTGGTATTTCTATGCCAATTCAGTTCGATGCCATGATTAAAGCATTCGATATATTTCTGATAATCACTGCCGATATATTCGATTTCATCCAGAATCTGATCATAGGAAAAAGTCCGGGCTCCGTAAATGTTGGGAATGACATTTTCAAAAGCGGATAATTTGGAACCTGGGTTTAATACCTGTGCATAGATCATAGAACGAATAAAATCGGAGATTTTAAAGTCTGTTTTTCTATTTGAGGTCATGAGGTTTAAAGTGCCATCAACAGAGAGTCTGTCAATCCTTGCTTTTAAAAGGAAATGGCCAGCAA
>URQF01000074.1 GCA_900549915.1 uncultured Mollicutes bacterium
GTTGCACGAGTATCTCGTAGATTTGCCAGGCAAGCAGGATGTATTGCGCTATGTTTTGACAGCCAATGCACCTGAGACCAAGGACAACAACTTTACATGGAAACAATTTCAAACTCTACTTTTAACTTTGAATCAAACGATTACGGATGCATAGTTTATGATGCTGATCTTTTTTACCATGCAGATGGCAACGAAATACAAAGTTATCTGGACAAAGGAAATATAATAGCCATTGCCGATAACTCAGTTGATGGTTCTTTACTATCTAAAGTGATTCCATTTAATACTCCTTCCTTTGCCTTTGATTACGCCAATTTACAAACTTATCTTGGCTGCTATCTGTTTTCTTCTAACCACGCCAACTATTGTGTAAATGTAGTGGCAAACGCTTTATTCGACAACCCAAACGAAAGTGATGAAGATGTGCCGTTAACAACAGAGTTCAGATTCGATGAACTAGAGAAAGAACAAGTCGGGAAGCAAATGATTCAGGCTGGATTAAAAGTCAGTGCTAATTTCAGTCGTGAAGAAATTGATTGTGATCCTATTGTCTCTAAAGATGGAGCGTATATTGAAGAAACAGAAGAAACAGGAAAGATCAAAGCTTTTGGCTTTCTCACAAATTTGCTTTATCTTGAACCAGAAGAGGAAAAACTCCTCTGCAGCTATACAATCCAAACGGAGGTCATAGAATCTGGGATTGTAAAGACTGCAGAAGGGCAACAGCGAATATTTGATTGCAAAAGCAAATACATCATCGATGCAGAACCGGATTATGCCGTGCAGAATTATAGGGCCATGAGGAAGTCAAGCGGAAACGTAATCGATGCCTCATACCTGCAATCGAACACAAGTACTACAGCATCGCTCAAAGGGGGTATTAGTGCAGACAGTGATGGAATAATAAAGGCTGAATTAAGCGGCGGGATGTCTTATACATATAATTGTAATTCACAGGAAATTTCTAATGATTTAAAACCTGGCAATACTAAATCATGGAAATCAAAAATTCTCGATGAGCAATATAATGTTTCCTGGCCACTGGACCCCTCTATCCGTGCACTGCAAAATTTGGATGAGCATAGCATTAGTTTCTTTTCCCGCGTAAACGAGCTTCGAATAAAAGGGCGTGGATGGTGGATATTCGCTCGCCATTACGCTAGGATGACACAATTCCGTTCTGGGTTGCGTATTGAAATTTCTAATTCAGGGAAAATAAAACAGGATATCATTTACGGATAAATATTTTGCAATAGGCAATTGTCAAAAAAGTTAAAAATTTCCTCATTTTTTCTAAGCACCACAAAAGCAACTACTCGATTATAGCTCCCTCAGCACTTTAAAAGTCTAGTTTTTTTCTACAAAGTAAAGCCGCTTTGTTTCTTTTCGTTTTCATTTAAAAAACACTGGAATTAGCATAAAGTTTGTTTAAGGAGGACAGGACAGCGGTATATAGGTGCTTCCTGGAAGACCGGTAATTCTTTTGTGCAATTTGTCAGCCTATTTTCATGTAATGCCACGCTTGATCAGCTTGATGCAATCTCGTATTGAGAGGCATAAGTTTTCATGTCGCTTCGTGATGAATTTGTAAGTTCTTTCGTATGATTTGGTGTTTTTTTGCTTATTTTTTAAGTTGTTTTTTCACGAATATCTGTTATACGAAGGTCGGTGCCTTTAAAAGGAAGTCAGTTTATGTATAGAAAAAGCATAGATTTCTTAGAAAAAAGCAAGCATCGCAAGCCACTTATTTTACAGGGTACATGACTTGTCTGAAAGACATATTTCATTGTAGAGTTCGGACGAGCCAACTACGAAAATGTGACTACTCCAATTTGGAAACTAATCCAAAGTTGACCGAAGCATTTGAGGAAAATATCAGCCCTGATTATCTAATGCCGATTTTGTCCCAAAGCGAAGGTCAGACTATTGTAAAGGAAAAAGCACTGATCGTATTCGATGAGGGGCAGTTATGTGAAAAGGCTTTGACTTCACTCAAATACTTTTACGAGACTGCTCCTGACTATCACATCATTTTGAGGTCAAATCAGCCGACAACACCAAAACCAAGAGCTTGAAGGTCTATATGGACACCTACAAGCCTGCTTATGCGATTAAGCACTCCGCCAGAAACTTCGGTGTTGAGGGCAATAAAGAGATCGTCCCTCTTTATGCGGCATTTTGTATCTGAGTTTATATTACAGCTATAGCAGAAGGGTAGTCCCGAATTATGAGCTAGTTCGATGATGGACTCCTGCATTCCGGCATTTGCAAGAAGTAGGAAATCTCATGAGGATATGCATCGTTACTCGGCCAAGGATTTGGAGTAAATATCAAGATTTTAAAATATTCACTGACTCTTTCTTTTTTCTTTTTCATCCACTATAATATTGGCAGCCCTACAAAGGGGCTTTTTATTTGGATTAAGGAGGGTAGAAACCATGCGTGAACACATTGTGCTCGTCTGTTCGGAATGCCAGGCAAGAAACTATGAAACCACCAAGAAAAAGGGAGATTCCAAGCGCAGGGAAGCAAGAAAGTTCTGTCCACGTTGTGGAAAATATACCATCCACAAGGAAGGAAAATAGGAATGAATAAAAGGAAACGTTATTTCCGGGGTGTCAACGAGGAAGCAAGACGTGTCCGCTGGCCAAATGCTAAACAGCTCTGGAAGTCTGTCGTCGTCGTTCTTGTTATTGCCATTGTCACTGCAGGTAGGATTGCTCTCTTCGACTGGGCCGCAAGGGAAATCAGGAAAGCCTTCGCCGGAATCTATCCAAAGGATTCTACGAGCGCATCCACATCTGGTGAAATAGCTAGGTTAGCAAGGAAAATCAAAGGAGGATTATTCTAATGGAAGACGAAGAAAAGAAATTATCCGAGGAAGCCTTAAAGGCTGAACCGGTTGTTCATCAGCACGTTTATAACCCAGATGAGGAAGACGATGATGAAGAAGAACAGGAAGCCAATGAAGCCCAGGCTGCTGAACTTCCTCAGAAAGCATGGTATGTCATCAACACCTTCTCCCAGCGTGAGCATCAGGTCAAGGATTCCTTAGAGAAGCGTGCAAAATCCTTCAACAGGGAAGATAAGATCTTCCGTGTTATCTGCGCCGATTATCAAGAACCAGTCTTAGACGAGAATGGAAAACAGAAGAGGAGCAAGAACAAGGTTACCGGTAAGAGGGAACCGAAGTTCAAGACCAAGAACTACTATCCTGGATACATCTTCGTTGAAAGGATCAGGACCGATGAGACTTGGTTCGTTGTCCGTAATACTCCAGGTGTCTCTGGTATTACCGGTTCTTCCGGTAAAGGTGCGAAGCCGTTCCCGATTCCACGTGAGGAAATCGAGCCGGTCTTAAAACGCAGGCACATCGAAGACCCCGAAAGGTATTCCGAATACAAGGTCGGAGACTGGGTCAAGATTCTCAATGGCACCTTCCAGGATTCCGAAGGCGAAATTGTCGATATCGATACAACCAAGGGCGAAGTTCGTATTCAGATTACGCTCTTCGGACGTGCAACGTTTGTTCCTGCCAGCTTCTCGGATATCGAGAAGGCAGACGAGAACGACACCAGGGACTACAGCCTTTAGTTTTCTTTAAGGATAACAGACCATGTCGGACATCTTAGTCATCGGAGGAAGCAACATCGATTTCTCTTCCCGTTCCGATAATCCCTTAATCAGGGGTGACTCCAATATCGGAAAGAGGACGATTTCCTTCGGTGGTGTCGGTCGAAACGTCTGCGAAAACCTTGCTCACCTTCACGATTCCGTATCCTTTATTACGGCAATCGGAAAAGACAGCAGGGGCCAGGAAAGGAAAAAGAATCTGGAAAAGAGGGGTATTAAAGCCTATGTTCCAGACCTCGATTATCCTTCCGGAAGCTATAACGTCATCTTAGACAGCAACGGAAACAGGTTCGTTGCGATCTGCGAGACATCCTTCCTCGACCATCTACGGGGAGAGGACAGGAAACCATTCGATTCTGTAATCAGAGAACACGAATACATCGTACTCGAAGCGAACAGGAACCAGAATGTCATCGACTACTTATTTGATACCTATCCGGATAAGAAATTCTTAGTCGAGACTGTCTCTGCGAATAAAGTCACCCGCTTTGTTCCGCACCTCTCCCAGATCTACCTCTTCAAGAGCAATGTCCTTGAATCCAAGTACGCGCTCAACGAAGAAAAAGATCCAATCTCTCTTGCCAAAGACCTGATTGAAAGAGGAGTAAAGAACGTTGTCATCTCCAATGGTCCAAGACCAATCACCTTTGGAAACAAAGATTCCATCGAACAGAGGAAGGTCGTTCCAAGGAAAGACATCGCTTCCGAAAACGGAGCAGGTGATGCTCTCTTCTCTGGTATCCTTCATTCTCTGCACCAAGGCAAGAGCCTGAAAGAAGCCGTTGCCTTCGGAAGTCTTGTCTCCGAAAGGACACTGAACTATCCAGGTGCCTGCAATCCGGATATCGGAAAGTTAGTAAAATAAAAACTTCCTTGGGTGGTCATCCCCAAGGAAGTTTTTTATTGTTCATTCTTCTTTTGATAGATAGCAATCTGATGATGAAGATACGAAAGTTCCTTTTCAAACTCTAATCCGTACAGAAGAGGATCCGTCTTGTCTTTTAGGGAATCCAGCCTTGCACGATGGGTAAAGTCATGACTGACTTTCACAGCATCTTTCCTGCTAAGTCCGTTCAATAAACATCCACAGAGACTCGATGCGAAGGTATCTCCTCCGCCATGGAAACTAGCGGGAACTGCTTTTGTGAAGTAGGTATCGATTTGACCACCTTGGTTCCATAAGGCACCGACTTCATCTTGCCTATGGATACCAGTCAGGACAGCATTCTTATGGTTCAGCTCTTTTAACTGCATCAGAATCTGCTTGTAGTCTTCCATTGAAAAATCACTCTGGTAATCTTTCCCTACGAGAAAACAGGCTTCCGTCAGATTTGGAAGCAGGAGATCTGCTTTTTTAGCAAGCTCTTTCCTAGCTAGGACATGATTCGAATCAAATCCAGAATAGAGTCTTCCTTTTTCTCCAAAGGCCGGGTCGACAACAATCTTAGTATCCTTCTCCTTCAGTTCATCCATAATCTTCCTGACAATCGGAATCTGTCCGTTTCCAAGATAGCCAGTATAGATCCTATCAAAATGATGATTATAATTTTTCCAGTTTTCGACACTCTTCAGCCTCTCGGAAGTAAGATCATGATAAGTAAAAGAGGCAAAAGCAGTATGGTTGGACAAAACGGCTGTTGGAAGACCAATGGTCTCAATTTCACAAGCAGAAAGAATCGGAAGAGCGACTGTCAGAGAACAACGTCCCCTTGCACTATAATCCTGAATGGTCAGTATTCGTTTCATTTTTTCCCTCTTTTATCGAATTCAAAATCGTATTCAACGGAATCGCAAACCTTGCAGAAAAATCTTTGGACTGTTTTTCCTCAGGGAAAGAAGTTCCTTTCAGCCAATCTTCAACGACTTCATCCTGCAATTCCCTGTGGTCAGCAATAAAGCAGCAAGAAACCGAATAGGTTTTCCTGACTGCTTTAAGAATCTCCTTGAATACCATAGGTTTCCTTATTTTTTCCGGTTCTTCCGGTCTTTTTTATCCGAATTATTCTCTTCTTTTGGTACGAAAGTAGCCCAAGAAGAACCATCCTTGTTGTTATCGCTGTCTTCTTCTTGTTCTTCTTTGGTGTCTTCAATCCTCTTTTTTTCTTCCGCTGGTTTGTAGCCTGCCTTATTCGTGCTCTTGCGACCGTTCTTCTTCAAATCAGAGAGATTGATAATACGGACATCTTTGTTCCTAACTTCCGTCGACCTGTTTTCCTGAACAGGCTGAGTGAAGGATTCCTCTTTCCTGATTTTCTTTGTGTTATGGACACGAACAAGTAGCATGATTCCAGAGACCAGACCAAAAAGGAAGACCAGAATACCTAAAATCCTAAGAACAAAGCGGAACAAATCCGGGTTCTTCTTGATGTAGAAAATAAGATAAGTCGTGGTCCCGCCAATAAGTCCAGCAGCTCCAATGAAATCCCAGACACCATGGGTGATGCTCTTCTTCGTTCCTTTTCCGATAATATGATCAACACCAGTTACAATCCTCCTTGCCGAGAGAGCATAAAGGAAAGTAATTAAGAAAATAGGGAACCTGATCGTAATAATGTCTGTCTTGCAGAAAAGAACAAGACTAAAAGAAATGCTCCTAAGTCCGAAAAGGACATCACTATTAGTAACATTACGATTCAAAAGGTATCCAGAAAGAATATTCCTGATTCCATAAACGGCAAAAACAATGCCGATGGAATAAGAAAGAACATCTTCCTTGATGCCACCATCTTTGCTCCTCCTGCCAAGGACAAAGAAAATAACTCCCAGTACCCTGAGAATAATAGACTGGCATAATTTAATCCATTTATAGACGGCAGCTGATTCTTTATCGATAGTTATTTTCGCTGTTTCTTTTTCTTCCATTTTAATCAAGACCCCCTAATACCAAACTGAAGATTATTATAGAATAAATTGAGGCATAGAATGAAGATGAAAACCCGGATTTCAAAAGTATATGAAGCCTATACGGCATTGTCCGACAACAGAGTAGAGAAAATCAATGATTCTCTTTATCTTGTTGCTTCTTCCGATTGTACAAAAAAGTACACTGTAAAAAGAGAAGAAGACCTGTTTTCTAGCAATGACAATGCGACTAGGTGGCAGCATTATGCTGGCTATCCAATCCTAGCTGTCAGGATGTATGAAAACAGGATTTCTTATTCCAACAATATCCTTCCCCTAAGGAAGAATATCTGCTGGAAAAAGGAAAATACGAAATTCAAGAACGACTATGACAAAGCAATCGAGGATGTCCTTGCAAGTTATTCAGAAGAAGATAAAGAAAAAATCCAGAAAGCAATCGAGGAAACCTTAGAAGACATAGAATC
>URQF01000075.1 GCA_900549915.1 uncultured Mollicutes bacterium
AAAAGGGCTCCCTTATACGTAGTATAAGAAAGCCCGCGTTATTGCCGCCTCAGAAGACGCGAAGTGTCAAACTTCCGTTTCTTCTTAAGCAATGGCACCACAATCCCAAGAAAACAACAGCCAAGAACACCGCAAACAATACCAATGACTGCACCAGATTTATTATCTTTCTTTTCTATCTTAGCAATAGTTGCCGTCTCCTTATGTCCGCATACGGAGCATGTGTGATGTTTTTCGCCCTCCTCAGTATAGTTAGGTTCCTTATCTGTTATCCAATCACCATAAGAATGACCTGGCGATTGGATTGTTCTGCTTTCCAGTACTTCACCGCAGCGGGTGCATCTTCTCTCCTTGGCGTCTCCTTCCGTACAGGTCGGCTCCTTATAAAAGTATTTCTTGAATTCAGGGAAGAGGACACTATAATATCTATTACCTCACAGTGTGAGACATCTGATAGGAGGGATACTCAAGTGGATGAAGAACTGTTAAACGATATCCGCCGTACTGGCTCCCATTTTGCAAAGCTTTCACGCTTTCAAAGAGGACATACACCAGTGAAAGGAGAACAAGCCTTTAGGTTCTATCTTTCCAGACACAAAAAAGTACAGTCCGGTGACTTTGCAAAACTTCTCGGTTTTGGAACCGGGAGAGTGGCTAACATTGCAAAGTCATTGGAGAAAAAAGGAAGGATTATCCGGGAAAAGGATCAAGACGATGGACGGATAACCTACTTTTCTCTGACCGATAAGGGAAGAACAAGAATCACCCAGTTAAAGGAAAAGACAATGCTTTTCCTAGAAGCCAGGGTGAACCGATGGGGAGAAGAGAAGAGGAAGACGTACCTTGAAAGGACCGATGAAAGGATCGACGTCTTCGAAGAAAGGAGGATACAGAATGTTCAAACTAAGGAAAAACCTAACCAAGCGTGATTGGTTCTATGTCGGACTGATCCTAGGCTTGACTGTCCTACAGGTCTATCTGACAAGGACCTTAATGGATTCCATTGAAACCATTACAAAACAAATCAATTATCTAAACTATAATCACAATCCAGGTGAGTTCTTTGCCGCTAGGGAACAGTCTGGAAGGCAGGGAGCCTCTGCTTTCTATAATCCATCGACGTTCAGCTGGAATAGCTTAATGAAGAGGTTAGAGAGGAATCCGTCTGTTGATGCTTCGATGCTTGCCACCATCAAGGATATTGCAGCCATCACTCCGGGTGATCTCTGGATCTCGGCTGGAAGGATGCTTCTTGTTGCCTTTGGGCTTGTTGCAGCACAGGTTGTCATTTCCTTCTTCGCAAGCAGTATCTCGGCACGTGTTGCAACTAAGATCCGTACTTCCTTAAACGAAAAGGTATCTTCTTTCTCGCTTGCCGAAATCAATAAGTATTCCACCGCATCTTTGATTACCCGTACAACAAACGATGTCCAGCAGCTCGAAAGGACCTATTTATTAATCTTACGTAGGTTCTTCTCCGCTCCGATTACTTTAATCTGGGCAATATGCAAGATTCAGTCCGTCTCTTGGACCTTAAGGGTACCGACGATGATCGGTGTTATCTTCAGGATTGCCTTCCTTATCAGGGTTATGGTCTTTGTCAGGCCGAAGTTCCGCCTTACCCAGAAGCTCCTCGATAAAAGGAACGGAATCACCAGAGAGAACCTAAATGGCATCCGTGTTGTCCGTGCCTATAACGGAGAACAGTACCAGGAAGATAAGTTCTCCTCTACCAATAAAGAGAGGACGAAAGTCCAGCTCTTTACGGGTTCCGTCAGGTCTCTTAGGAGTCCGCTATTAACCCTTGTCAGGAACGGAATCTCCTTAGCCATCTACTGGATCGGTGCTTATGGAATCAACAAAGGTAACATCACCTATCCGCAGATTCTCTCTAGGATGAGGTTATCCACTCAGATTATCAGGTCCTTCAGGATGCTGTTATTCAGGTTCTTCAGGATTCCTCGTGCCAATGTCTCTGCAAAACGTATCAATGAAATCCTTGAAACAGAAAACAGCATCAAGGATCCAGAAGCAGAGAAACCTCTGATTCAGAAAGGAAGCCTTGAATTCAAGGATGTTTCCTTCTGTTATCCGGATGCTAAGGAAAACAGGCTCGAACATATCTCCTTCAAGGTAGAAGAAGGAGAGACCCTTGCTATCATCGGAAGGACAGGCAGTGGTAAGAGTACCATTGCCAGCCTGATTGGACGTATCTACGATGCAACCGAAGGCGAAGTCCTTGTTGATGGCGTGAATGTCAAAGACAGGAAACAGAAGACCCTTCATTCCTTGATTGGATTTGTCCCCCAGAAAGGTCTGCTCTTCTCCGGTACTGTCAAAGAGAACATCGGACTTGGCAACAATAACAGGACCGATGAAGAGAGGAAAAAAGCAGCCAAAGTCGCCTGTGCCGATGAATTCATCGAGAAGAGGGAGAAAGGATACGATTCTCCGATTGCACAAGGCGGAAGCAACGTATCGGGAGGACAAAGACAGCGTCTTTGTATCGCACGTGCCGTTGCTGTCCATCCTCAGTTCTTCGTCTTCGATGATTCTTTCTCTGCCTTAGACTTCAAGACCGATTCTTTGGTCCGTCAGAACTTAAAGGCAGAGGCAAAAGATGCTACAAAAGTCATTGTCGCACAACGAATCGGAACTATCAGGGATGCCGATCACATTGTCGTATTAGAGGAAGGCAAGAGGATCGGATATGGAACCCATAAAGAACTTCTGAATCGTTGTCCTACCTATCGTTCTATCGCACTATCTCAGCTTTCCAAGGAGGAACTCGGTTTATGAGAAGAAGAAGAGTAAATGTCATCTCTCCCGAAGAGAAAAGGAATTCCAAAGAGACCAAAAAGACTCTCCTGAAACTCGGAAAGTCCTGGAAGAAATACTTAGGCTGGAGGATTGTTTCCTTTATCCTATTGATTGTCTGTGTCGTCACTGGCATCTATGCACCACAGGCTCTGTCGGACTTAACCAACGTCATCAATGACGGAAGGGTAGGACACAACGTCAACAGGGACAAAGTGTTCCATTACGGAATCATTCTTGTCATCCTATATTCCGTCACATTCGTTTCCAATATCTTATCAACCTTAATCAGGACTGCTATCTCTAGTTTCTATACGAAGGACTTACGAGAGCAGATCAGCATCAAGATCAATAAGATTCCGCTCCGCTACTTTGATTCCCACTCCATCGGTGATATCCTCTCCCGTCTGACCAACGATGTCGACAGGATCGGTCAGTCCTTCTCTCAGTCTGTTGCAACGAGGATCTACTCTTTCTTCAGGATTATCGGAGCTAGGATTGCCAGGCTGACAACCCAGTGGGCAAGGGCCCTCATCTGCATTGCAAGGATCCCAGTCAGGGCTATTCTTCTCTTCTTCATCAGGAAGTTTGCGGGACCTCAGTTCCTCAAACGTCAGCAGGATGTCGGTGATGTCAACGGCATTGTCGAGGAAAACGATAATGGACAGAGGGTCATCAAGCTCTTCAACGCCGAAGAAAAGAGGAACAAACGATTCGAAGATAAGAACCAGGCTTTATCCAAATCCAGGTTCCGTTCGGAACTCTACGGCGGCTTAAGGATGCCGATTAGGACCTTTAGGAGCTATGTCTGCTATGCACTTGTCTGCTTAAGCGGCGGATTGTTCAGGGTCAATGGTTCTAGGGGCGTCACCATGGGAACCATCACAGCCTTCTTAAGGTATGTCAACCTCTTCCGTAACCCACTCACTCAGATTGCACAGTCTAGGAACTCTCTTCAAGGTGCCGCTGCTAGTGGCAGGCGTGTCTTCTCCTTCCTTGAAGAGAAGGAAAGGGAAAACGAAGACAAGAAGAAATACGTTTTCCTTCAGGGAGAGGAAGAAGAAACAAAAGGTGAAGTCGAATTCGACCATGTCAGCTTCGGATACAACGAAAGCCGGGAAATCATCCACGACTTCTCTGCAAAGATCAAACCAGGAAGGAAAGTCGCCATCGTCGGACCTACGGGTGCCGGAAAGACAACCAGGGTCAACCTCTTGGAACGCTTCTATGAAGTCAATTCTGGTTCTATCAAGATTGATGGTATCGACATCAAAGACAGGAAACGGGAAGAGGTCCATGCTCTATTCGCAATGGTCCTTCAGGACACCTGGGTGTTTGATGGAACCCTAAAAGAGAATCTTGTCTACAACAACAAAGACGTGACAGAAGACGATATCAAGAATGCAATTCATGATGCCCACTTAACCCACTTCGTCCGTTCTCTGCCAGGCGGACTCGACTACGAAATCAAGGCAGACAGCGTAATCTCCGGTGGACAGAAGCAGCTGATCACCATAGCCCGTGCCAGGCTAAAGAAAGCTCCGCTTCTGATTCTCGATGAAGCAACGAGTAACGTCGATACTCGAACCGAGGAAAAGATTCAGGAAGCCAGGGACCGATTGAGCAAAGGAAAGACTTCCTTTGTCATCGCACACCGATTAAGCACCATTAAGAACGCAGACCTCATCTTAGTCAGGAAGGATGGAAACATTGTTGAACAGGGAACCCATGAATCCCTGCTTGCTGAGAATGGCTTCTATGCTTCCCTCTACAACGCACAGTTCGCTCTCTCTGCTGAGAATCTGATTGATTAACAAAAACAAGGTATCGATAGGCTAAAACCGAAAGATACCTTGTTTTATTTTGCTACAAATTCAATCCAGAATGTTTCGCAATTGCTATTCGCTCTAGTAGCAAAGCCTAAGACAGCTTTTCTTTACATAGAGAGAGGCTTTTCAGAGAAAACCAACTTTCCATTTTTATCAAATAGAAAGTAGATGGAATCATTGTCAACTGTTGATGCTTTGTATCTTCTCACATCGTTAGCTGGAAAAGAATCGTTCATTAAAGCATATGAACTAATATACAGGCAGGAACTTTTCGTGTTCGAAATCTTATCTTTGAATACGGAGAAGTCAACCGGAACATGGCCAAATGTGTTAAAGATATTATAACGAATATCTCGACTTAAAAAACACACGTCAAATGAGGCATAAGAGTTAAATTCGAATTTCGGTAAAGAAGCAATATCATACTCTGTTTGTATACTCTCTTGATTGTCTTTGTCCACAAGTGTGAAAGAAGCACGAAGAAAAATTTCTTTCCCACGCAATTTGGGATAGTCTTGGTCAAAACTAGTCCCATAGATAATATCAACGGGCATGGAAGAAGACGGATCCGCTTGAACCTTAAATCTTGTCCTTCCGAAATATTCTCCGCTTATCCCAAGTTCTTCATGTTCGTGTTCGCTGATATTTTCTTCAAAGGCATTTTCCTTTGTTAGCCATTCCTCTTTATAACGAAAGCCGTTTTCATCCGTCAGAAAAGAATCTTGTGGATTCGAAACGCCGCTATTACTAACATCATTATTTCCATTGCAGCCCGTCAAAAGGAGCAATGTTAACCAAAATGGTAGTTTCTTTTTCATTGTCAGACCTCCTGATCTAGTCGATGTAATACTCCAATTGTGTTCGATCATCGGAATAATTCAACCTCAATTGGAAAGAATCCAACCTATAATCACAAAGAAAGTAAAAATGAGACGGTTCACAGAAAGAGTCTGTGTTCTCATCATACATTCGGATTCCCCAGTTCCTTTCTATTTTGGAGGTGTTGCATTTTTCTAAGGCATAGGAAGGATTAATAAAAATTTCTTCTTTATAGTGATAACTTAGATAATAGGAATTCCGGCTAGGGAATTCATATTTTTCTGTCTTATAATCAGCTTCCTGCATCTTGGGGAGTTTCTTATAGGAATAATAGATATCGGTACCTGGACTAGAATATTGATAAGAAAGAACTGGGACATAAGATTGGAAGGAAGAAGACTCCGCAAGAGAATAATTAAAACCAATCCATACGGTAATTGGTATCAATTGAAAAGCACTTGTCGTAATAATCGGATTCTTCTTTGTATCAATCCAAATAGGCTTCTTTTCCTTTGCGAAAATGTTATCTGCGATCAAATTATATTGATGCTCGAAGACATTCTCTTTCGTTAGGTCGCCTTCTTGATAAGCATTGCCCATTTCATCTTGGCAAATGCCAGTTTGGCTCTGATTTACAGAAAGTCCAGTCTCTTTTCCGCAAGAGGACAAGCAAACAGTTAAAGCAAAAACAAGTAAATTAATAGTTTTCATATTCTTCCTCCTATTATCAGAAGTCCACCATGGCTTTCGGACCCTCGACAGATCCAAGATAGTCATAATTAGACTGACCTATTGGGAAATAATAGCTTTCTATTGAAAGACAGGCCTGACTACCTGCGGATTTTATTTTAGAAATCAAATTGTTATCCAGAATATAATAGTCATAGTATATATCCGAAATATTAATAGTAGTTTCTGAGAAAGGATTATCACCAGAGAGGAGTATCGGGTAGAGGTCTTCCTTGCTTTTATACAATTTAATTCGAAAATTATTATATCGATAACAAGCAAACTTCGTATTAGACAAATTTCTCTTCCATAAAACTTTATAAGTTCCATTCTCACACTTCAGAAAAGGGTAAGAAGGACAAAGGTTATAGCATTCTGCCAATTCAGCGATTCCATCAAAACCATATTTTGATTCTAGTGCTGAAAGATATTGATAAAAGTAGTTTAATTTATACCTGTCTTCCTGTTTTCCTTCATATTTTGCTTTATCTTCAGCATCAAGCTTATATTCCTTAGCAACATCTAACGTATAATTCCACAATTCGCTTTCTGGAATGGCAAATTTATCGGTTTCATCATTATCATTATCAACGAGCTGATACAGAAAACGTTCTATAGATAATTCACACCCATCACCAGCATTATTTT
>URQF01000076.1 GCA_900549915.1 uncultured Mollicutes bacterium
TTTTTTTTTTCAAGCAGAAGACGGCATACGAGATGTAGCCGTGACTGGAGTTCAGACGTGTGCTCTTCCGATCTCGAAGATAAGACGATTGTGATTGAGGCAGCCCGTGGCGGAAAAGACGGTTCGAAACTGCCACTTCAGGGAACTAGGGGCTATCAATATAGCTTAAAAGAATTTGCGCCAGATCTTCTACAAGACGCAGCCATTCTTTATATCTGGGTAACACCAGAAGAATCCCGTCGGAAAAACTTTGTCCGAGCAAATCCGAACGATCCAGGATCGAACCTCTTCCATGGCGTTCCTTTGACTGTCAGGAGGAACGAATACGGAGTAGATGATAGGGAATACCTGAGGAATTCCTCAGAAGTGAAGAATACGATTACTATTATCAGCCAAGGAAAGAAATTCCATCTTCCGATTGGTGTCTTCGATAACCGCGTTGATCGTACCTCCTTCCTCCGTCAGGATTCAAAAGATTGGAAAAAGAGTGAAGTCGATGCTGTCACAAAGTCCATCAAAGAAGCTACCGACATTAGGTGGAAGAACTATAACAAATAAAAATAGGGCCTGTTTCCATACAGGCCTTTTTCAATGCAAACTAAAACAGCCGCCATTGAAGCGGCTGTTTTAGTTTGTTTACTTGAACCAGAACGGATAATCGTTGAGGAATATGAAGACGATATCGAGAATCCAGCCAATGGTACCACCAACAAGGATCCAGAGAATCGCTAAGATTAATTCAACCCTATTGTTATGCTTGACAGCCTTGCAAATACGCCAAATTGCCCAAGACCAATCTAAGATCCAGAAGCAAAGGACGATCTTCAACCACTTCGGATTCTTCTCCATCCAGCTAATGTACTTATCCATTTTAATAACCCCTCCAATAGATTCTGTACAAGCTAAATTATACACTGCGGATTTTTCTTTTCAACAAAGGATTAAAAATTCGTTACCTCAAAAATAGTTTTTTATCTTTGGACTATATAAGTAAACCTTCGGTTGTTCTTTTCAAGCCCTAGTTATTAGAAGAAGAATCATCTGTTTCTTTCTTTGGACGTCCGTTTTTTTCGTAATTGTCTTCTTTCTGTTTTTCAGGGTCTTTCAAGAGGATTTTTCTCCTCCACCTATTGATTTTCTTTGCCGGTTTTAGCTTGTCTTTTTCGCCTAATCCATCCTTTAAACGCTGCGGGAGGGCATCATAGAAACGCTTTTTGTTCCTCTTTGCGTTCTCTTTTTGATTTTCACGGATTTTTTCATATTGTTGAGCAATTACAGACTGTTTGGTAACTTTGCTGACCTTGGCAAAGAGGTTTTCAGAGACAACAATATCAATTGCAAATACACCATAAGTAAGACCAAGGATAAAAATAGATCCGAAATGGGCCGCTTCCTGTGCTTTTGTACTGCCAAAAAGGTAAATAAAGGCATCTTCTGCGTATGCGTACACATAAGGGTTGATTAGATAATAATATAGGATAGCAACCGCAAACCAGATTACAGAGAAGAGGGGGCAGATGATACCCCTAATGTTTCCTTTTTGGTTTGTATAATCCCATAAGCGGACTTTGAATCCTTTGACAAAGATAAGACCCGCAATGAATTCGAGAATAATCAGGCTCACACCCCTGATGCAGATTGGAATAAGATCATTCCAGCTTGCTCCATGAGTATAAGTCTTTCCATACCTCCCCTGGAACGGAAGATAGAGCGAAACCGATTCTGGAAGGAAATTATAAAGAATTCCGCAGAACGTGAACCTCACAACAAGACCAAATCCATAAAGGGGAAGCCAGGGTCCTTTGAGGAAGCCAGGATTGACCCATTTTTTAGCAGAAACGAATCTCCGAAAGAGAACTTCAATAAGGTAACCAAGCCTGCATCCTGTCCTAAACCTGAAAAGATAAAGGATCAGAATTTTGCTGACTCTAAATTCTGTGCTTGACAATATTTTCCTACCCATCCTCATTGTTCTAAATCCCCTGATTTATGATACCATAATATGGAATAAGGAGGAAGATAATGAACGAACGCATTGTATTCCTAGGTACACCGGAAATTTCAGCCATTTGTTTGGAAGGACTAATCAAAGCAGGAAGGAATATTGTCGGTGTCGTTACAAAAGAAGATAAGGAAAAAGGAAGAAATAAAGTAAGGGAAGAATCTCCAGTTAGCCAAATCGCCAACCAATATCATATTCCGCTTCATAAGCCACATAAGCTGAATAACGATTATGAAATTGTCAAAGAGTGGAAACCGGATTTGCTGCTCACTTTTGCCTTTGGGCAGATTCTATCGGAAACCGTATTATCTTTGGGAAAATACAAGCCCTTGAATCTCCATGGCTCTTTACTTCCAAAGTATCGCGGTGCTGCACCAATGCAGTATGCGCTTCTAAATGGAGATAAGGAAACCGGTGTCACCCTCAGGGAAAGGGTCAAGGAAAGGGATGCCGGTGACAGGTATGGGACTAAAGTCATACCACTCACAGAAAAAGACAACTACTCATCCCTATGTAAGAAAATGGCAGATGCCGCTTTAGAACTCGCTGTTGAGAAACTCCCTCTCTACTTTGAAGGAAAACTCACACCTGTGAAACAGGATCCAAGTCTTGTCACTTTTACACACAGGATCAAGAAAGAAGATGAGCATCTTTCTTTGGATTGCTCATCCGAAGAATTCGTAAATCATGTCCGTGCTCTTTCTCTTACCCCTGGCGGATACCTTCTATTAGAAAATCAGCCAATTAAGATTTATGAAGCTGAAAAATACAATGACGAAAAGACCAGGGAAGCAGGAACCATTGTCTTAGCCCATAAAAAAGATATCATTCTTCAATTAACTAAGGGTCAAGTACGTCTTACGCTCCTTCAGCGTCCTGGTAAAAAGAGGAGGAGTGCACAGGATTTCAACAATGGAGTACGTGACTTCCAGGGAAAGGTCCTGAAATAGAAAATGTCAAAAGAGAAAATTTCCAAAACCAATGCGAGGCGTTTGTTAGAGCAAAAGAAAATTCCGTTTACGATTCATACCTATGATCCAGAAAAAGCAATTTCCGCAACCGAAGTCGCTGCCTATCTGAACCAGAATCCAGATAGGGTTTTTAAAACTCTAGTAACTTATGGAAAATCAGGAGAGCATTATGTCTTTGTTCTTCCAGCGGTAGGAGAATTGGATTTAAAGAAAGCTGCTGAATCCGCAGGCGAGAAATTCATTGAGATGCTTCCTCAAAAAGAATTGTTGCCTTTAACAGGATACATCCATGGAGGATGCTCACCGATTGGAAGGAAGAAACCGTTCCTCACTTTCGTAGATTCATCTGCTTTAAAACTGGAAAAGAGGTTGGTGTCCGGCGGCAAAAGAGGTTACCAAATTGAAATCACACCCCAAGACCTTGAAAAAGCATGCGGAGCACAATTTGTCGATTTAATCAAATAAAAGGAGAGAACCAATGCAAGACTACGTCAAAAACAATCCGGTTATTCTTGGCTTAAGGCGTATCCGGGATCTTACACCAGAACAAGTCGCCGACTTAATCGAAGGTGCTTTAGCAAAAGGCATCCACTATTTCGACATTGCCGACATCTATTCCGGTGGACAATGTGAAAGCAACCTTGGTGCTGCTTTGAAACTGAAACCTTATCTCCGGGAAAAGAGGTTTATCCAGACTAAGTGCGGAATTGTCCGCAAGCCAGGGGAAGGAACTGTCAGGGATTTATCCAAAGAGCACATCCTTGAAGCAGTAGATGCCTCTCTCAATCGAAGGGGACTTACTTATGTCGATAGCCTTTTACTTCATCGCCCCGATGTCTTTAGGAACAATGAAGAAATCCATGCTGCTTTCAAACAGCTTTACGAAGAGGGAAAAGTAAAACATTTCGGTGTTTCGAATAGGGACACAGAAATCATCGATTACTTGAAAGACGGAAGCCCGGTTCCGATTGAGTTCAACCAGATACAGGTTTCCCTCGGTCAACCCGCAATCCTTTCTCAGATCTTCAATACGAACAACCCAGATCAGACACCACTCCTTTCTGACCATCTTTTCTTCTATAGGAAACACCACAACAGGGCACTGCAATGCTGGTCTCCTTATCAGTATGGATTCTTCAATGGCTCAATCTTTACGAACAAACATAGGAAACCGACTCAGGATGTCCTCTCGCGGCTTGCCGAAAAATATCATACTTCTCCCTGTGCAATTGCAACTGCCTTCCTTTCAAGGCTCGGAGATAACGTTCAGGTCGTGACTGGTTCCGTGTCCTTAGACCACATCCAACAGACCATCGATGGAACAAAAATTAAACTGACAAGAGCCGAATGGTATGAGCTCTATTGTTCAACCGGTTCTATTCTTCCGTAATTAACAAAGATTAGAAAAGGGCACCTTGCAAAGTGCCCTTTTTCATTTGCTATTTAGGATTGCTTTTACTACTCATCTTTATTATTAACAATTTTTGCAGGGGTTATCTTCTTTAATGTCAAAAGTGGAATCCAAGCCACCAAGATGAAATAGAGAATAAGGAAAAGGACATCGATTACAAGCAATACCGGATGGAAATAGAACACCTTCAGATTCTTAACTGCAATCTTCAATTCGGCAGAATAGGCTTTTTCAACAACCCTATTCGAGAAGGCATAAAAGCCAGGCAGAGCAACTATACCAAAGAAAATAGAAACAAATTCAAAGAGAATATTTTTTGTCCTGAAGATTTTCCGAATATCTCGGTCCTTCCTTCCCAACGATTTCCTGACACCAATCTGGTATTTGTTCTTTTTGATATTATCCCGGCCGATTACGACAAGAAGAATCATCCTAATAACAGCAAGAGCTATTTCAACAAATTCAAACAATTCGGTAAACAGCAGCAATGTCTTACGTATCCTAGAATAAATGCTGTTATCCTTATCCCAGATAGTAAGACCTTCTTGCGTAGCATAACTAAGGGAATCTGCAAATCCAGGCTCATTAATCGGAACTAAGTATCCGAGCACTTTTGCCTGCATCGCATTGACTCTTTTTCCCGTTTTATAGTTAAAGGCAAATGCTCCATTTTGAGAGAAACGTTTTATCTTCAGCTTAATATCACCAGTGATTTTTCCATCTCTTTCGCCATTATCCGTTTTGTATAGATGGATTTCTTTGCCAACCGGTTCTTGATTTCCTAAGGCAACAAAAAGCAGGGCCCGATAAGAAGCAGGAAGAACAACTTCATCATCTTTCAAGGCACTCTCATAACCGCCATAACTCGACCAGGTCGTAGCTCCCTGCTGATCGTATTGACCGGGGGCTTCCCCTGGAGAGAAGAAGATTCCGCTAAGATAGATAATGGTTCGGTCTGAATTTTCACCATCTTTCCTCTGCGAATAAAAGTCTGGATTTAATGTATATCCAAGAGTTAGTTCGCCATTGACAATATCATTAAAATAGGTTTCGTATTCTTTTTGTTGCTGAAGCCTCGCAAGCCTGACAGGATTGAAGTCTTGATTCTTGATTTCGTCATAAGCACGCAATAGCAGACTGTATTTCTCTTTGTAATTTGTCTTGATAACACATCCGATTTTACAAATGCTTTGGGTAGCTTGAGACCTAAATTTGTATTTGACAGTAGAATATCCGGCAACCGGTCCAATCAAATCTTCATAGCTGTAATCCTTATAGGGACCCTCATAATAGGAATCAATCCTAGCATCTGCAATATAATCCGTAATAATAAGATTAAACCCAGATTTACAGTTCTCAAGACTTCCAGCTAAGACTTCAACATTTCCGTCCTTTTCTCCAAACCGCTTCTTCAAATAATCCCTATCCACAATGGCCGTTCCTTGAGTTCCATTCGGATAGAATCCATGATGATTCAGAAGCTTGGCATCATTCTGGAGCTTGAATCCACAATCAATTAAACCTGAAGTAGAACCCTGTTCCGTTGTTATTGAGTAACTGACAATCGGATAATGTTTAACATCATTTCCGTATAATACTTTTTCTTCCGTTTCTTTGCTAATATCAACATAAGAACCAAAATTATCCGTATTCTCCTGAACCTTGGAAAAAACGACATCATTCCGATCAGAAGAAAGATTACTACTCCTGACGCGAGAAGAATCAAAAGAAACAAAAGTCTGAAAGACAACAAAAATCACAAAGAGCAAAGCAAATAAAGTAGCGTTCCTAAAAGAACCTAGTTTTCCTTTCTTAGTAAACCGCCATGTGATTGTTCTCTTTGATTTTTTATCAAAATTTATATTCTTCGCCGAAAAGGCTTCCTTATCGCTAGGTATTTCCTTTGTCTTTTCGAAACCACTATCTAATTGCCGGATATGATGAATATTGCCTTTAGAGAGAATATCATCAATCTGCTGCTCTTGTTCTTGATCAAGGGATTTTTTATAAGGAAGGAATAGAGTATCTCCGCAAGTCTTCCATTCGTTAACGTATCCTTCCTTTCTCCTCTCGTCGTTGATGACCAGACCGTCCTGGAGCCTGATTCTCCGGTCGGCATAGGCTAAGGA
>URQF01000077.1 GCA_900549915.1 uncultured Mollicutes bacterium
AAACACAGTAAAGAAATTAGCATGGTGGCAGCAACCGATTTTCGCTTTAAAAGGAATCCAGGCAGTTACCCTCTTCATTAGTTCATGTGACAAACAAGCATTTCATGAATTCTGGGGGTAATTTAATCCGAAGCCAATCGAAAAGCAGGCTCCTTTCGAAGCCTGCTTTTGGATTTTGATTCAGAGAAACTACTTCTCTAATCCGCCATAGCGGAGAATATCGTGATAACGCTGTTCAGCGGCACGACGGTTCTTATCGAAGAGTTCCTGAGCGTGATCCGGATTGACACGCGGAAGCTGAGAATAACGGGTAGAAGTGAGTAAGAAGTCCTGAAGCTTGTCGAAGTCCGGAGTCTTGCCAGCCATGACAAGCGGGCTCTTGCCCTGTTCACGGAGACGCGGATCATAAGTGTAGGTTAAGAAGTAACCGCACTCAACAGCCCTCTTCTCCTGCTTGATGGCATTGCCAAGACCGCCACGGATACCCTGTTCGATACACGGGCAGTAGCACCTGACTAAGGACGGACCATTATAGGATTCAGCATCCTTTAAGGCCTTGATAGCATGTGCCGGGTTGGCACCTAAGGCAATAGAAGCAACAAAGACGTGATCGTAAGCCATAGCGATTAAGCCCATGTTCTTCTTAGTGGTCTTCTTACCAGAAGCTGCGAACTTTGCAATCTGACCAGTCTGAGAAGACTTAGAAGCCTGTCCACCAGTATTGGAGTAGACCTCAGTATCCAGGATGAGGACGTTGACATCGTCTTCAGAGGCAATGACATGATCAAGACCGCCGAAGCCGATATCGTAGGACCAGCCATCACCACCGATAATCCAGACAGACTTATCAAGTAAGTCGTTCTTCCTCGGAAGTAAGGCTTTGATGCCTTCGTTCTTGCTCTTCTCGATGAGATCAAGCCTGCGAGGCAGGATGGAACGGATGTGTTCCTTATTCTTGATGTTGGCAAGATATTCATCTAAGACAGCTTTGAGTTCAGGTTCAACATCCTTCTCGTTGTCTAAGATGATCTGGCAGATAGTGGAAAGCTTGAAGTCAGTGGCTAAACGCCTTCCATAACCATATTCAGCATTATCCTCGAATAAGGAGTTCGCCCAAGCAACACCTTCGTGGTTCTTGTTGGTAACAAACGGACTCCTCGGAGTGGATCCGCAGTAGATGGAGGAGCAGCCGGTTGCGTTAGCAACTAACCTGTCTTTTCCAAAGAGCTGGGAAACAAGACGATAGTACGGAGCTTCACCGCATCCTGCGCAGGATCCGGAAACTTCGAAGTACGGCTTAGAGAAAGCAACCTCTTTTAAGGTGCCGGCCGGATAATAACCGGTCTTCGGTTCCCTCTTGTAAAGGATCTGAGCAGCTTCTTCCCGGTCGAACTGAGACTTGGCATCGACCATTTCAAGTGCCTTATGGGCTTCCCTGACGACCTTGCCGTTCTCATCTTTGACGATGTTGCCGTTCTCATCCTTCTTCGGAGTCCTCTTGCCAGGGCACTGGTTGACGCAAAGAGTGCACCCGACGCAGTTCCTCGGAGAGACCTGGATACGGAACCTTAATCCTTTGACATTGGCACCGCCGACTGCCGGAATAACATCAGCACGTTCTTCTTCCGGTAATAAGGCAATATCCTTATCATCAAGTAAGAAGGAACGGATGGTTGCATGCGGACAGACGAAGGAGCACTGGTTGCACTGGATACAATTTTCCTTATGCCAGACCGGGACACGGTCAGCAATAGCACGTTTTTCCTTGAGGGTAACGTTCTCTTCCCTGGTACCATCCTCTAATTCCCATTTACGGAAAGTGGAAACAGGGAGGTTATAGCCATCGAGGTTGCCAATGTAGGCAACATACTCATCCCAGTATTCGTCACCGGTCTTGACGCGGTCCCTCTTGGAAGGAAGGTTAATCCAGCTCGGATCGACCTTGACTTCACGTAAGCCTTCGGTTCCGGAATCGATGGCCTTGTAGTTCAGCTCAACGATATCCTGACCCTTCTTGGCATAGGTCTTAGCAGCAAACTTCTTCCTCCACTCATTCGCCTCTTTGTAAGGCCTGATCTGCTGGTTCAGATAGAAGAAAGCAGACTGGAGAATGGTGTTGGTATGACGGCCCATACCGATGGCAAGGGCAATCTTGTTTGCATCGATGACATAGAACTTAGCATGTTTCTCAGCTAAGAGATGCTTCCTGCGGTTCGGCCTAGTCTTAGCAAGCTCTTCATCGCTCCTGTTGGTGTTGAGTAAGAAAGTTCCGCCATCCTTTAAGGAAGAGAGCCTATCATACTTGAAGATATAGGAATCAAGAGAGCAGGAGATGAAGTCAGCATTCTCGACATAGTAGGTCGAATGAATCGGGCTATGACCGAAACGTAAGTGAGAGCGGGTAACACCGCCGGACTTACGGGAATCATAGGCGAAATAAGCCTGAGCATACTGATGGGTTTCATCGCCGATGATCTTGATGGAAGACTTGTTGGCACCGACAGTACCATCGGATCCAAGGCCCCAGAAGAGGCAGGAAGTATAGTCATGCGGGATGACATAGGAATCATCGACCGGGATAGAAAGATGAGTGACATCATCTTCGATACCGACAGTGAATCCAGTCCAGGTCTTCTCAGCATTGAGAAAGTCATAGACTGCCTTGACATGCTTCGGAGCAGTATCCTTGGAAGAAACACCATAACGTCCGCCGATGACGAAGATGTCATTACGTCCGCCCTGCTTTAAGGCAGCGACAACATCAAGGTATAACGGCTCGCCGGCAGCACCAGGTTCCTTGGTACGATCAAGAACAGCAATCTTCTTGACGGACTTCGGTAAGCTGGCTAATAAATGCTTAACGGAGAACGGACGATATAAGTAGACCTTAAGTAAGCCGACTTTCTCGCCTTTCTTCCTTAAGTCATCGACAACTTCGGTTGCAGTCTCAGTGACAGAACCCATAGCGATAATGACACGCTCGGCTTCCGGATCACCATAGTAAACAAACGGAGCATAGCTACGGCCAGTAGCAGCAGAGACTTTCTCGAAGTATTCGCAAGCGACATCAACGATCTTCTCTTCGTGAAGGTTCTGAGCTTCACGTCCCTGGAAGGTGATATCGTCGTTCTCGGCACCACCACGAGTGACCGGATGGCCATGTGGATTCAGTGCACGTTTCTTGAAGTTCTCGACAGCAGTCCTATCGAGGATAGACTTCCAGAAATCGTGATTGACGAACTCAACATTCTGGATTTCGTGCGAAGTACGGAAACCATCGAAGAAGTGGACAACCGGAGAAGAAGCCTTGATAGCGACTAAGTGGGCTAACGGGGCTAAATCAGCGACATCCTGGACAGACTGGGAGCAAATCATTGCAGCGCCGGTCTGACGGATAGCATAAACGTCACCATGATCACCGAAAATGGAAAGGGAACGGGTAGCTAAGGAACGTGCTGCAACATGCAGAACAACCGGTAATTCCTCACCGACCCATTTATAGATATTCGGAATCCTTAAGAGTAAACCTTGGCTAGCAGTATAGGTGACAGCAAGAGCGCCGCCCTGAGCAGCACCATGGACAGCACCAGAAGCACCAGCTTCGGACTGCCTCTCCCTGACCTTAACAGTTTCACCGAAAAGGTTCTTCCTTCCCTGAGACGCATAGACATCAACATTCTCAGCCATCGGGCTGGACGGAGTGATGGGGTAAATAGCAGCAACTTCAGAGAACAAATAAGAACCTAAAGCAGCCGCGGTGTTTCCATCGACCGACTTGAACGAGAACTTCTCTTTTTCCATGACAACCTCCAATTTGAATTTCTCGTTATACATTATAAACCCAATCTCAGTAAATTGGAGAGCATTTGTCGATGTTTTCCATAGGAAAATGGGCTGAAATTGTGCAGCCGACTGAATTTGTTTTCCTATGTTGTGTTTTTTTGATTCTAAGTTCTGGCAAAATGAGGAAAAATAGTAAAGCACCACTTGCAAAGCTAAAGCCACTGGCTATAAAGATTGGTTAACAATAGACTCGAGTTAAAATGATTGTATATTTTTTTGAATTATGTTGCAATTTCGATTGTGGGAGATTAAGCTATGAGAAAAAGGAGAATATACCATATATGAAAATGCAGCTTGTGCTACTGTTTTCTCTACTTACGGTATGTCCGAAACTCTCTCCTAAAGACGTAGGCTCTTATAGAAGCGAAGCAACTCAGCCTTCTTTAATTACTTCAAATTCGTCCTGTGATGAAATACAGTTGAAAAACAATTTCTCATCTTACTATTTTAAGAATCTTACGGCAAACTACGGTAGAAACGACAAAGGGTCGTGCACTTATGTTGCGCTTGGAAGGATGTTGTCTTTTATGGATACGTATTGGGATGATGCTGTAATTCCAGAAACTTACGATGTACCGACAGTATTGCACGACGATCAGTTTTCACTGGATTTGGAATCACCTGGCATATATCAGGAACCTGCCTTAGCATCTCTTAACAATCAAGAATACTATAATTTCATTGAGCAACATAGTGGCTCATATTTCCAGTTGAAATTAATCCAAAGGGGAAAAGAAATATTCCATCAATATAAGTTTGATCAAACAGAATCGCCTTGTGGTTTGACATTAAATGAATTGCTGGATTTATCGCAATATTATATTAAGAACAATAATCTTTCCTCTAAATTCTCAGTCAAATACGAAATAAACAATCCAAAACAGTTTGCAATAAACATGATTCAAAAGGGAATACCGGTCGAAATACGATGTGGAAACACGACTGAATCAGGACATGCAATGGTTGCTTATGACTATAATTCTGCAACTGACACCATCTATGTCCATCCTGGATGGGTTGGTTCATCTACCCACATGTCTCTACAGGATACCGGATATACGCAATTCTGGGATGCGACGGCAATTACTCCTTCAGGTAGCCACTCTTGTACGAACAATTATTTGTTTACCAAGAATTATTACAGACACACGCATTGTCCCTGTGAGTCCAACATCCATCCAAAGGGCTTCCCAAATCATTCTCACCATTTCACCAAAATCAAGCCAGACGGAGAAAACAAATCCTATCACATAGAATCTTGTACATGTGGTGTCTGGAAATACGAAAACCACTACTTTTCTAACAGGTATAGAAGCGATGGCCATACGTATGCCTACTGTTCAAAGTGCGGGAAAACGTTAATTTATAGTTAAGGAGAAAGCGAAATGAAAAAGCTGTTGTTTTTATTTTCAATATTTCTTCTAACAGGTTGTACACCAAAATCTTCTGAAGAGGCAAAGCCAAACGCTTCAGAAGAACACGTTGTAGGACAATGCTCCCAGCATATTTTCGATTATCAAAGATTTTCAAAGTTCCAGGAAAGCTTCGATATCCTAAAAGAAAAGAATCCGCATAAGATTATTACTTTCGATTTCGATCAGGATGATGACTATACCTGCAAGTATTCAATTTCTGTACTTGAATGCGGAGACAAGGCAAATACTATACAAAACAAGGAATATGAAAAGGCATGGTTTCTATTTGATCTTGAGAAGAAACACTATGAAGAATCCAACGGAGCTGAAAGAAATCTCTCAGCAGAAATCTCCTTCACTATAGAAAACACTGATGTTATTGAATCCTTCGATAAAACCAAGATTACTTTTGAAAAGAAGGAAACAGATTCCTATGCTTTCTACTACGGCAAAGCAAAAATCTTTGATGCAAAGACTGTCTTTGGCTACAGTATGGCAGAGAAAGGCAAGACCTCTTTCCTGAATTCATTAATCGACAAAGCAGTCTACTTAAGCTAAGTCTAATCAAAAGATATTCCGGTCTAGGTTTTTCCTAGACCGGATTTTTGTTTCGAAACAAAAATATCCTTCCACTCTTGGAAGGAAATGGTCTAACCAAAATACAATCTTTTTCCGAGCAGAATCTGTGCCTTTCAAAAAGATTCAGTGTTTTCGGTTTAGCGATACGTTACGTATTCGCTGTTTTCCAGCAGTTGTCGCTGGAATAATTCCAACGCCAAATTCTTTTTGCTCACGGGCAGATTCCAAATTTTTGTACTGCCACGAAAAGAATTATATGCCTATATTTCGAGTTTGTAAACTGTAATCCCTTACATTTTTCTGTTTTCTTTGTTTTTCTATCGGTATTTTTTGTTTTGTAAGCAATTACAAGGACAAATAAAAGAAAATCTGTTGATTTTAATATATGAACAGATTATCATATGAACATATATTCAAGTGAGGTGGATTATGGAAGTCTGCGAGTGTGAAAAAGAAAAAGACGAAACCGAAGAAAATAAAGAGAAGAAAATAAACTTGATCCTATTCTTCTTCGGAGCTGCCTGCTTATTGATTGCCTTTATTCTACAGAAAGTCGGAGAGAAGCAAGGAAGCGAGTTCTCCTCTATCAGCTATGCAAGGTTCTCTAATCCAGACTTCTATCATTCCTTCGGGTTTATTTCTTTCCTTCTTTAT
>URQF01000078.1 GCA_900549915.1 uncultured Mollicutes bacterium
AGGAGCAATGAAGAATTTGATTCTCTTTTCTTTGCTAGGAATCGAAACAATGAAGTTCAGTTCCGTCTTAGGTTTACTCCTCTGGCCCAAATTAACAGGCTAGATTTGATCAAGAATTCCCCTTATGGAGATGATTTCTGCTTCTTTAAGAACAAGAGGCTGAATTACATTCTTACAAATCATTCTTTAAATTATTCGGTTGATTTTGATTGTGGAGGTCAATATATTTTCGATTTCCAGGTTAGGCGTGAACGTTTTATTCAGACGATGTCTGACTATTTCAAATCCTTCTATTACCAACTCGCTCCTATATTCTGCGTTCCTCTTTATCAACAGCATAAACCTTTTGAATATATTTATGGCCGTGAATACGGGTTTGCTGTTTCTCCTTACGACCATGAAGCTAGGTCAAATCGGGTTCCGGCTTCTTTCTTACTACCGACAGGTGCTTCCACTGACAGGATTCTTAAATCTAAATATATTCGTTCCGTTGCAGAGTTTGATTTGATTTCTGTTGAATCGGTAGCCTATCATGCCAACCCACAGACAATCCTTGTTCCAAAGACTGCAAGCGATGGAAATGTCTACAATGTTTCTGTTAGCTATTACACCTATTCTCGTGTTAGTAAAGTAACACAATTCGCAGTTAGGAAAACTTCTCTAGTTAATAAAGAACTGGGTGTAAAAATAGCAGAGGATGAAGTCCATCAGCTTATAAGCTCAATTGACACCCCAGGAACCCTCATTTATAATAATGATGAAATTATCTTCGGAGTTAATTCAGGAAATCAAGGCCTCGATAACGCTTTGAAGAAATTATCCGATATACTGAAAAAAGGAGAAAACAAATGAACGAATTAGATGAAGTTACTGGTCCGATCAATGAAGAAGGACGTGATGTTAATGTTATTCAGAAGCAGATTCCGGCAAAGACAGGAGCTGGTACTATTGTCTTTATTGTATTGCTTTTCTTATTAGGTATCATTCCCGGTCTTATTTTCCTTGCTAAGTATAGGCAAGCACAGAACTACCTTCAGAGACTTCAGCAGAAGATTCAAGCCAATGCATCTACTATTGATAACTATTTGGAACAGCGTGTCCAGATTCTGAAAAATGCAGCTAAGCTCTTAGACAAATCTATCGAATTAGATGAAAAAGTCAGGACCGATGTTGCAAAGTTCCGTAGTGGTTCGGTTGTTAGTGACGAAGAACGTAACAAAGTTGCTGGACAACTCGACTCCCTTGGCAACAAAGTCAACATTGCCTTTGAAGCATATCCGGACTTAAAGGCTCACAATGAGATTGCTGATTGCCTCCAGCAGAATAGCTACCTTCAGCGTGAAATCACAGCTGCTCGTGAACTTTATAACGATTCTGTCTTACAGTGGAATGGCGACATCAGGCAGTGGCCTGTTAAGAAATTCGTTGCCTCTCGTCATGGCTATACTACCCGTATTCCTTTCACTGCAAGCAAGGAAACCAAAGAAGCAGCTCGCGGAACTTTCTTCTAAATTAAGTCAATCAAAAAGGACCCTATGCCAGGTTAATGACATAGGGTTTTTAATTTGCCTAGAAGTGAAGGTCTTTCTGAATCCTAGAATGTTCTGTGTTATCTGGAAGAATCCTGATAATCTCACCACCGAAAGAAGAGTCTTTGGTGATAGCTTTTGTTGCTGCTAGAACAGCACCGGAATGAGTTCCGATAGGATATCCACATTCTTTTCGGAATTTTATAGCCATCGACGAGGCATCCTTTTCAGAAATACGAATGATTTTTTTGAGTTGATCATAGCATGGTTCAGCCAGGAATTCATCTTTTAGCCGGACACCAATAACATTCATTGTAGGGTTAGCTTGGGCAAAGAAGTTAATGCCGGGCAGTGCATTATCAAAACCAATAGGAGTAATGATTGTTTTCATATGGGTAACGACATTCTCGTAAATCCTATCTTCGAATAGAGATTGATACTGATAGTAAGAATCTAAGACACGATAGTCTTCATGCTCTCTTTCAAGCCTTTGGGCTTGACGCAGATAGTCACTTCTCTTGAAAGAAGAAGGAACTTCCTTGATTTCGCCACCCCAATACTTAATATAGTTTTTGTACAAGGATGGGCAATTTTTCGGAATAAGATGAAGAGAATGGAGATGATAACATGGACACAGCTGCAAAAGCGACCTATTCCTATTTACTCCGTAAGGACAAATGACAGTGTCATTTGTTCTTAGCTGACGACGGGCCAAATTATCTTCAATCCAGGCAAGGGCAACACGGTCCATGGAAGAACCAGAGGGGTTGCTGAATTCGGCTTTAAAGCGAATGGTTCGGAATGCAAGAAAAAATGGAGAGAAAGACCCTCCATTTATACAACTTGTATTTTTTGCAAAGACGGTGGATAAAGAGTACATTTTAATTTCCTCCTTAGCCGTCTTAAGAATTATTTAAGATAGGTTAAGACGGCTATAAATGTAATCCCTGTTTCGCAGATAATAGCTGTTATCGAAACAGAAATCGATTTCCTTGTCCGTAGCCATACTACGGATAGAAGAATCATTCGATATCAATTCATGGAAGTCCTTACCTTGCTGCAAGGCAATCCTCGCATAAGGTTGAATTGTATCATATGCTTTTTCCCGGGACCATCCTTTAGCAATCAGAAGCGAAAGCACTCGTGAAGAATAGATTGCACCATGGGTGAGAGAAATGTTCTTCCTCCTGTTTTGAGGAAACACTACCAAATTATCAATGATTCTTGTCAAACGCTCAGTCCTGTAATCGAAAAGCTCAATCCTATCGATTAAAGCAACACGTTCAACTGAAGAATGTGAAATGTCACGTTCGTGATAGAGAGCGTTGTCCTCAAGAATTGGAAGAAGATAGCCTCTCATCCTGCGCGCACAACCGGTAACATTCTCACTTGAAATCGGATTTCGTTTCTGTGGCATAGCAGAGGATCCTTTTTGTCCCTTCGAGAAGCCTTCCTCCACTTCCTGGATTTCAGTTCGCGAAAGGTTACGAATCTCTGTTGCTATCTTTTCTTCCGTTGAAGCTAAGATAGCCCTGCTAGCTGCATAATGCTCGTGACGGTCCCGAGACAAAACTTGCGTTGCAATTAAAGCTGAGGAGAGACCAAGCTCTTTTGCAGCAATTTCTTGTACTCTTGGATCAATATCTGCCCAATTACCTAGGGCTCCGGAGAGTTTGCAGACTTCTACTTCTTTTGATGCACTAATAAAGGCGTCAATGCCTCGATTTAGTTCATCATAATAATTTGCCCATTTCAATCCAAATGAAGTCACTTCAGCATGCCTGCCGTGAGTTCGTCCGATGCAAGGAGTCCTCTTGTATTCTAAGGCCTTATCTTTAACTTTCTCTCTTAAGGTATTGAGGTCTTCGAGGATGATTTCATTTGCTTTCTTGTAAAGACAAGATAATGAGGTATCCACAACATCGGTTGAAGTCAAACCATAGTGAACCCACCGTTTTTCTTCACCTAATGTTTCTGAAATCTGACGGGTAAATGCAATGACATCGTGCTTCGTGATAGCTTCGATTTCACTGATTCTCTTGACATTGACATGGGCATTCTTGCGAATTAAATCGACATCTTCTTGAGGGACAACGCCGATTTCAGACCACCCTTGTAATGAGGCAAGCTCAACATTCAAATATTCATTGAATCTTGATTCGTCCGAAAACAATCCTTTCCTCTTTTTTGTAATATATCGGTCAATCATTAGAAGATTTCCTTACGGATTATTGTTTGATTCTTATCAGGACCAACTGAAATTAAATCTAATGATAAGCCAGTTAATTCCTCAATTCTGCGAATATAATTCTTGCAGTTCTCCGGGAGATCTTCATAGTTATTGATGGAAGAAATGTCTTCTGTCCAAGAAGGAAGTTCTTCATAGACTGGTGTGACCTCGTACAATTCTGGGAGAGAAGAAGGCCTGTAATCAATGTCCATACCATTAATCTGATACTTAGTGCAGATTTTGATTGTCTTCACGACCGAAAGAACATCTGTAAGCATCAAAGCCGCATGCTTTGCACCAGTGATAGAGGCAACGTACTTGAGCTGAGCAGCATCCAACCATCCAATACGACGTGCACGGCCAGTGACAGTTCCATATTCATGGCCTTTATCACGGATAATCTGTGCAATTTCAGGATCTTCGATTTCAGATGGGAACGGACCAGCGCCGACACGGGTAGTATAGGCTTTAACAATTCCACAAGTCTTTGCTACAGAGCCGCCCGGAAGTCCAGTATTGGAAGGAATTGCATTTGCAAGAGGAGAAGATGAGGTTACAAACGGGAACGTTCCGTAAGTCAAGCAGAGCATTGAACCCTGGGCACCTTCAAAAAGAACTTTCTTGTTAGCTTTCAAGGCCTTCTGGAGATAATTAGAGGTGTCGGTAAGACGTGGAAGAACTAAATCAGAATATTTATTCAGATATTCCCTGATTTCTTCAACGGTAAAGGTTCTGGCACCATAGGCTTTCAATTCAAGATTTTTCAATGGAAGAATAGATTCCAGACGCTCTTTGACATACTCTGGATAAGCTAAATCGCCAGCCCGTAGAGAAAGACGGGCTGCCTTGTCTTCGTAGCAAGGTCCGATTCCATTCTTAGTCGTTCCGATTTTGTTTTTTCCTAAAGCTTCTTCACGAGCTTTATCTAATTCAATATGGTAAGGAAGAAGAAGAGTAGCCCGCTTTGAAATAATAAGATTGAAATCACTATGCCCGCTCTCGACAAGATTATCAATTTCTTTTGCTAAGCAAGATAAATCAATAACCATGCCATCTGCAAGCACATTAACAACAGAAGGATTTAGAATGCCGCTTGGAAGAAGACGAAGTGCGAAACGTTTTCCATCATGCTGGATTGTATGGCCAGCATTATTTCCACCTTGGGATCGAACTACGATATCCGCCTTAGATGCAAAATAATCTGTAATCTTCCCTTTGCCTTCATCGCCCCACTGCCTACCTTGAATTGCTAAAGTCTCCATTTGAAAATCGCTCCTATTTATATGTGTAATGAAGACCGTTCATTACTTATAGATTTTAGCACGAAACAAAGAGTATGGAAGAAGATTTTATATTTTATTCTCCAACTGGGAAATCAAGAAAAGAATGCTCAGACGTCCGTTGAATGAAAAAGTATATTTATCTGGGTTAGAAAGCATTTCTTTGACTTTGCAAATAGGCAAAAATGAAAATTCTATGTCTTCAAAAGGCTCCCTGTCGGTTTTGGAAAAATCAATAACTTCCCCTTTTACTAGTGCAAGCTTTTCATCGCTTAGACCAGTGGAAGAAGGAGAGGGCGGAATAAGAAGCTCGACATGGTCAATGATAGCACCTGTTTCTTCCTTAGATTCCCGTTTTGCGGCTTCTTGGATTGAATTATCACTGATTTCCATTAAACCGGCAGGGATTGAATAAAGGTAACCATTAACGGCAGGTCTGAACTGCTTCTCTAACAGGATATAGTATTGATTCTCTTCTTTGTTAAAAGAATATAACAAAATAAGAATGCCTTCCGGAGTTGAAAAATCATGGGTTAGTGCTAATAATTCATTCTCTTTGCGACGAGATGAAACGTAGTAATCATAAAGATGCTTTCCATCGTTCTTTTCGACTTCATAGTGCCTGACATAAAAATTAAGAAAAGGATGATCTGTCTCTTTTGAAACAGAAACCAGTTTCCACTTCATTCTGCAGACCGTTGCTTTCGCCCGACAATCAAATACATAGCCCTATTTGTAAGGAAAGCGGTTAAAGAACCGACAAAAACGCCAAAGGAAACATCGCTAAGGAAGTGTGCACCATAAACCCTGCGTGAAAAGGCAATAACCAATGTCCTGACAAGGGCTAAAACAAACAATAAAGAACGTCCCCCCTTCCATTGCCATTTCAGAACCGGATAAATCAGAGGTAATAGCAATAGCTGTGAAGCCGTTGCAGAATGTCCACTAGGCCAGGATTTGAAGGAGTCCCCAAGGGATTTAAAACCATGAAAATTGAATTGCCACCAAGAGTGAAATACAACACCATCCGTATTTAAATTAGAATCAACAAGAAAACGATAACGAGGACGACATGCAAGTACTTTAAGGAAAGACATAATCAAGAACTGCAAGAGCATAGAAATGAGAACGATTGCTCCAATTTGAACCAAATAAGTTGAATTGGAATCATTAATAATTGCAAAGAATATTGCAGTAAATGCAAATGTAATAATAGAGGCAATAATGTAGGCTGGAATCGTTTCAAGTCTCATTCCATAATCGTTATGTTTGTAAGTGAAAGAATCAGCAAGGAAATAGATACACGCTAACAAAGAGAGGACCAAAATGCCAATTCCAAGAAACTTCATCCAACGTTTCTGATTTTTGAAGGTTCCTTTAAAAATCAGAACACCGCCAAGTGGAATCCTTGCATAAGCAATACTTTCCCCGTAAGTTTCGAAGAAAGCTCC
>URQF01000079.1 GCA_900549915.1 uncultured Mollicutes bacterium
AGGATAGCAACACTATTGTTTATTCTTCTCAATTGTTTTTGTTGACTTTTCACCATATGTGAATTAACATTTATTTAACTTCAATTACTCATTATTTTGTCATTTGTTCTCAATGCTTTAGCAAAAAGGAGGAGCTAAAAATGAACATTGCCAAATTAGTGTTGGTCGTAAGTCTATTTTCCACCAAAAATATTCTTGTAGATTCTCAGGCACAAATTTCAATCATCCAGAAAAACTTTACTGTTTTAAAAGATTGTATTCGTAGTTGGAATAATTCCTCATTGGACTTTGAATTCACTTTAAAAGACAATCAGACTTCTATCTTTAGCGTCCGTAACGACAATAAAATCAATGGTTATATTGTCATGGATCAGTCCACAAAAAATTTCCGCTCCTTTTATGAAGGTAAATACTTTCCGTCAAAAGAAGAATTTGAAACTATGTTTCTAAAGAAATCCTACAATAATCCTGAAAATCAATTGAAAACCAGCAATCGTAGGTTACGCTTAGCCAACAAATCATCTGATAATTATTCCTATATTTGCAATCCGAGCAATCTTTGCTCTATTGATTCGTCAAGTCAAGCATATTCGAGAATTATAAATAATTGTCCTGAATACTATAACGAAGTCGTCGTCAATGGATGTACCCCTACTTCTGCCGCAATGCTTATATCCTTTTACGATAATTATAGTCAGTATGACTTTTACCCTGGAATACTACCCTTAAAGCACGACGACAATAAAGAAGCTGTTAAAAAACTTATTATCGAATTGGCAGAAGATAGGCTTACCGATTACGAAGATGGGACTCGCCGAGATATGGCCGTAAAAGGATTAACTGATTTTCTTCATAATCATAGTCCGATTTCAACGGCAGTTAGAACTTCGACAAAATACCAAGATTATGTTAACTTTGTAATGCATTCTAACAATCCAGCCATTGTCCATATAAACGGACATGCAATTCTTGGTGTCGGCTATGCAAAATTGCGAAAATACAACAGCAACGGAGGCCAATATATTCAGGATTACATCGTTTCGCATTATGATTGGCGGAATAGACCAGGTGATTATTATGTATTATCCGATGAGTTTGAACAAAGGACATTTATAACTAAATAATAAATATGAACAAGAAAATATTAATCTTATTACTTCCCTTTCTAGCTTCCTGCAGTAAAGTGTCTGTCAATAAAACGAAAAGGGATGCTAGTGTCTGTGATTTTGATTACACAATCAAACAAGCAGAAAAAGTCAACGAATTTGTTTCTATTAAAACCCAGACACTCTCCAAAGATAGGATAGATAAAATCATCGAGCTCGACTATACCATACGAAACACTTCTAAATTCAAACAAGAAAAAACAACAGATGGTGCTAAAGAAGTCGGTGTTTATTTCTTCACGCTGTCCTCGAATAGCAGCAAAGAGCGCCGCAAGATAGAAATTGGAGAAACAAATAAAATCACGGATAGCAGTGACTACTCCTATTACTATACGTTTGAAAGGACAAAAGAAGCATCTGAAATATTCAATAGTCTAAAGCCAACCCTAGATAGACTAATCAAGTCGGCTGAAACCGAAATTACCATTTGCTAGCAAAAAGGCTGCGTTACCGCAGCCTTTTTATGACTTCTTCGTGACTTTGTTATAGTGAAGGACCTTATTTAGTTTTTTATCGGAGTATCCGTTGAGCTCTTTGACAAGCCTTGGATCTTTTTTCTTCCTCTCCTCTAAGGCTGCTAACGTCTCATCATGGACCTTCTGGGCAATTTCCTGGTTGGTCCTTTCATCATACTCTTCCGGATAAATCGGCTTCAGATATCTTACCTGAATGGGGTATTTATGATAATGGTAGTGCTGATTGAAGACACGCTCCGGGAAATACCTAACAACCGGACAAATCGGAAGCTGGTTATGAATCGCAATCTTAAAGGTTCCGGCATGATAAGGAGCTAAATTGAATTCCGGTCCCTGACTTCTGGTTCCTTCTGGGAACACAAAGTAGGAAAGCTCCTTTTCTGTTTCCAGCTGGGATTTAATGGCACGGAACGCCTTAATCTCGCTTCGTAAGTCATTCCGATCAATGAGGGTAGAACCAAGATAATCGACAATCCATCCGAAAATCGGCATCTTCCGGACCTCTTTCTTCGATAAGAAAGCAATCGGACGGTCGATGACGCAGAGTGCTGCCCTTGGATCAAAGTCTGAGACATGATTGCAGGTGAAGAGAACTTGTCCTTTGGGAAGGTTTTCTTTTCCTTCTTCGAAAAAGACAGCATGGAAACCCCGTTTGTTTGCTTTTTCAGCTGCTCTCTTCACATCTTCAAAGCATTCAACCTGTGTTTTTCTTTCTGGATGCCGGCGATGCTTCTTGGCACGATGGCCTAAGGGACCAAGTACCGGATATACCGTCAGTGCGAGACGAACCCACTTCCTCATTATCTATCCTCCTTCGAAAGCTTGCCATTGGCTTTTTCTTTATAAAACACGTTCACGGAACAGCCAGGGAGAATCGCAAGATGTACCCTGAAACGACTATCCGAGACATCTCCGCCATCACTGAAAATCATCCTGACATCCTCCGGGAAATCATACCTGATGGTTTCCTTCGTCGGATTGAATATCAAATAGAAGTCAAAGTCTTTCCTATGATAGTTGATCTTAAGAGCACCGTTATTAAGATCTTCGAAGTCCCTGTGCTTATCGAGTTCTTCATACTCGTTTCCCGAACGAAGCCTGAAGTATTTTTTCCTTTTGATAGCATCTCTAAGGAAATTCATCCTGTCTTTTCGCTTTTCTGCAAGAGCATAGTCGAAACCATTGATTTTGTCTCCGGCATTGTAAGTATTGAAATTAAAGGACTTGGACTTTCCGATTTCCTGTCCCTCAGAGAAGAAAGGAACACCAAGGGCAAACAGAAGAGCTACGTTGATCCTCTTGATTCGTTTCCTGACTTCTGGTTCCTTGGCATCTGGATTAGCAATCCGGATTTTATCATAGAGACAGGCATCATCATGGCACTGAACATAGTTGATGGACTGATGATAAGAAGAAAAAAGTGGAGCAAAAGCAAGCGGTACACAGGATCCAAGCCTGACATGTTTGAATCCATCCCGGTAATTGCAGTCACCAAGAAGATAACCACGGACGGATAGTTCCGAAGCATTGCTCTTCCCTTTGACAACATCACGGAAGCGGTCATTAAAGAAGCCACAGAAAGGAATCTTGTAGGCATTGTTCCTGCTCGCTTTCTCGCTTCCTGGAAGATTCGTATACAAATCCCAGCCTTCACCATAGAACCTAAAATCGTTCTTCCTTGCTTTGGCTTCTTCATAGCATTCCTTAATTGTCTCTACATCCAGGATGCCCATCAAGTCAAAACGAAGACCATCGATGTCAAAAGCATCAATCCAATGACGGATAGAATCTTTAATCAGCTTCTTAACCCTGTAGTTCCGGCTCTCCAAGTCATTTCCACAGCCCGTTCCATTGGATAACGTATTGTCCGGATTATGACGGAAATAATACTCCGGACAAAGCAATCCTAAAGAATTGAAGTCCTGAGAAAACACATGATTGTAGACAACATCAAGATTGACACGGATTCCTCTCTCATGGAAAGAGGAAATCAATTCCTTCAGTTCCCGGTTTCTGGCATAAGGATCCATAGGATTGCTGGAATAGGAGCCTTCCGGTGCAAAATAGAACCTTGGATCATATCCCCAGTTATAGCTGTCAAAGACCGCTTCATCATTGACGGTCTGATAATCCCTAACCGGCCTAAGCTGAACATGAGTGAAACCATAGGAAGCGATATAGTCCCTGCCAAGAGGAAAACCATTCTTGTTCTTCTCTCCGCCTCTGGAAAGAGCAGCAAAAGTTCCTCTGTCTTTCCTAGATGTTAAAGATGTCCTATCCCGGACATGTGCTTCATAGATAACGGCATGAGTCTCGTTCTCAAATTTAGGCAATTTATCTCTATTGCTAGGAATTGCCTTAATTTTGTTCCTATCGATGACATAACCTAGGCGGCTATTGGAAGATAAAGCAAACGCATAGGGATCAACCACACGATACCTGCTTCCGAAGATTTCAGCTTCATAGAGATACCCTGCTTTGTCATAGTTGCCATCGAGAGAAATCTCAAAGATACCATGTTCACTATCTTTTTCCCTGACAAAGCTCTTCCATTTGCCTTTGAAGTAAAGGATTAGGCTCCTAGAAGCGGCAAAAGGAGAGAACACACGGAATACCGTCTTCTTCTTACTATAGATTGCACCAAGTTCACCATCGTAACGGTACTTTTCCTCAAACTTTTTGGTCCTACCTAAAAAGGAAATGTTGATGGGGACAAAGAAATTATGCGGAGTCAGTACTTCATACCGGTTGCCTGGAATAAACGAGAATCCACTAGGAAGGTTAAGGTTATAGATCAAAGCAGAATTAGATTCCGAGCGGGAAACCGGTTTCAGAAGAAGAGAAAACTTCCCGTCAATATAAAGACGGAAAGAAGTCAGAATCGTTGATGTGAGCTTCTTTGCAACGTAGACTGCTAGATTCTGGTTATTGATTGCAGTACAGGATAGGTATTGTTTATCCATTGAAACGTTTTCCTTTTAAGATAAAAGCAGCCTTTTCGAAAGAAGAGATATCCTCTCCAAAGCGCCGGTATCCAGAATAGTTTTCCTTATTCACCAGGGAAACCAACGAAGTGTAAGGGATATGGTTCGGGAAATTCCGTGCAAACTCAGAAATGACTTTATTCGGAAGAGCAAGGTTTTTCCTAGATGCTGCTTTGTATTCCCTCTTGCTAGTATTGAACTCGTCTTTCCTAATACGATTGTCGAGCTTTGAGAAATAAAGATCAAGGAAATCAAGAATCGGCTTTTCATCGATGACCCGCCTATTGAGGCTGACATAGGTATCTTCGCCACCCTGATAGAAATGGGCCGATAAGAGGTCTGCTTGTTTCTCATTCAGTTGAGCAATAAGATGCGGAGAAACAAAGAAATTCTTCCTCATGAGCTCATACTTGGGGAAAAGACCCCTTCCATAATGTTCATAAAGGTCTTTTCGGATCGGAAACTTGAATCCGTAGCTCACATAGGTTCCCCTTCCATCAAAGGATTCTTCTCCAAGGCGTTCCACGACTTTGCTCTCATCCCTGATTTTCGATTTCTTTTCCCAGATGGTAAGATCCGGTGGGAAAACAAGTCCGGAAAGCTTTTGAATCCTGACCGATGGAGCTTCATCCAAAGAAGCAAAAACTACCCTATTCTTTGGAACATAATAATTCTCTACAAAGCGTTTCAGAGAAGAGGCATGAATCGAAATAGAATCGCTTTCACTAGGAAGCACACTGTCTTTTAAAGGAGAAGCAAAATACCTGTTCTTCAGCCTCTTCTTTTCACAGATATTCTCAGGCTTTTTTTCTTCCTCTTTCAGCCTTGGAAGCAGAGCCGCTTTAATCCCTTCGAGTTCTTCCTCTTTGAAATCCCGTTTTACAATCTTATCCCTAAGCCTCTTGAGTCCAGAATAAACATCTTCAAGGGAGTCCAAAGAATAGTAGGTATAGGAATAATCAATTCGGCTATTTCCGATGATTCCTTTGCTTGCAAGTTCCTCTTTGAAAGAAGGACTCCTGATCCTCTCTTTTGCAAAGAAGGCAGTTCCCTTGTACCTCTTAGCACCATTGGCTTCCCTGACATTGAAAAGATTTCCCTTTCCGATGTAGATGCCAGCGGATTTCAGTTTGGATTTTCTCGGAATCAGAATCAAAGTGATTCCGTTCTCGAGTTTTTCTTCATAATAAGGGCAGCCTAAATGCCCGAAATCATTTTTGATCATTATACATTCTGCTTAGAGAGAAAAATATACTGATGGATTTTCTTCCTATCCATCTGCTGCTTCCGAATGCTTTCTTTCTTCCTATCCAGCGGAGAGAAGTAATCCTCATCTCCATCAGAAAGAGAAAAGCATGCATTCTCGCTGATTCGTTTTAAAAGCAGGGAGGGTTCCTCATTGAACAAAACCTGACGAGTCCGAATCTGATTATAGGAAGATTCAAAATAAGATCCGATATCCTGTTCTTCTTTCTGAAGCAAAGAGATAATCCGATCCTTGAACCTATCCCTCTTCTTTGCTTCACACTGGCAAGAAAGAAGCGAATATTTCGGAGTAAGCATCTTCCTTGAGACAACAACTTTCGAGCCAAGCTCCTTCTTAAAAAGATTCTCATAGCAAGAAGAAACCCTAAGAGAAAAAACTTCTCTTGCCTTGCGTTCTTTCTCCGTTTTGATTTCAGGCCTCTCATAAACAAAGCAGAGCCTGTCATAAGGTAATCCATCTTCCTCTACCATCTTATCTTCAGGGAAAGAGGATAACCCTTCTTCGGGAATCACAGT
>URQF01000080.1 GCA_900549915.1 uncultured Mollicutes bacterium
CTATCCCCAGATACTAATTGCTTTGCAGAAGTAATTTTCTTTCCATTCTTTAAGACGATTGCATATCCCTTGTCTTTGATCTGACTTGGATCATAAAGAGAAAGAATACGATTGAAATTCTCAAGCTCTGTTCTCTTCTTCCTAAGCATAGCAGAGAAGTCTTTGTAAAGAGAAGAAGCGTGCCTTTGATTCGCAATTTCCTTGGCTTTCAAAGTCTTAGCAAAGGCTTGCTTCCTAGCAAGGAAAGACCTTTTCCAATTGTTTTTCTTTTCTTTGATCCGGTTAAAAGGGGACAATGCAGACAGTCTTGCACGGTAAGACTCATTCCTCCTAGCATAACTTCTTAGGACTTGGGTAAAACGATTGCTGAGATCTTCTTCAAAGGACTGCCGTTCTTGTTGGATTTCATCCCTGCTTGGATTAATAAGACTGGCACCTTCGGTCGGCGTAATTGCCTGTTTGGAAGAGACACGGTCTGCTATGGCAACATCTATCGTATGTCCAATACAGGTAATAACTGGAATCTTAGAAGTCGCAATGGATAGAGCTAAAGTTTCATCATCAAAGCAGCTCAAGTCGGTTTTAGAGCCTCCTCCTCGACCAAGGATGATGACATCAAAGTTTCCTTTCTTTGCTTTTTCCAAGGCTTTTACCATGCTTTTCGCAGCGTTTTCGCCTTGAACAATACTAGGAAATAACACTGTTGATACCGGAAAGCGCCTATGAAGGGTCTTTAACCTATCCTGATAGGCAGCTCCTTCTTTGGCGGTAATGATTGCCACGCTTTGACAGAAACGTGGAATCGGAAGCTTTCTCTCTTCTTTTAAATAGCCTAATTTATCTAGCTTTTTGAGAGTTTCCTGCTTCTTGAGAAGGCTTTTCCCGGACTGGGACTGCACCCTTGTCAGTTCTTTTGCCCAAAAGGTCAAGGAAGAGCCATGCGGATAGTAACTTAAATCCCCTTTTACACAGACGACATCTCCAATCTTGACTTCGTTTAGAGGAACATCACTTGTGTAATAGTAGCTCCTAGCTACTTTCAGAAGAGGAGAGTTCGTTTCCTTGATGCCCTGGTCGCCAAGGTCAATGTAGGTGAATCGTCCTGGTTTGATGGAATAGACTTCACCATAAACAGAGATTCCTTTGAAAGCAGGGTTTTCAAAACACTGCTTTAGAATCGTGGAAAGCTGGCTGACAGAAAAAGCGGAACTAGGCTTTTGGAACATAGTTCGGGAGGACTTTGTCTAAGAGGGCATTTACGAATTTATAGTCCTCTTCGGAGAGGAAGTCCTTTGCAAGATTAACAGCTTCGTTGATGACGACTTTCCGTGGGGTTCTTTGAACATAATAACCTTCGCTGATGGCCCTGAAAAGAAGTCCTTTCAGGACATCGTCGATACGATCGAAAGTCCAGTTCCTGAGGTGTTCCGAGATCCTTTTCTTAATATCATCGTAATGATCTAACGCTGTGACATAGAGAAGCCTAGAGAAAGGAGGCACAAGGTCGATGGATTTGACATTGAACCTATTTAAGATAATCTCCGTAGCATCATAGTCTTCGTTCTTTTCCTGGAACCTGATGACCTGATAAAGAGCCTGCCTAGTTTTCCTTCGTTCATCTCTTCTTGTATACGATTTCATTTTCTTGATTTCTTCGTTCATTCTTTGATGTCTCCTTTGTTGACTTCGTATGTATGGATTTCCTTTACTACAAACTGAGAGTAGATGAGCAGGGCTAAGGCAAGGGCGTGGGTTATTCCGTTGACGAGGAAATCCGTAAGACTCCTGGTCAGAGGGTATGTCCTTTTTAAAGAGAGAATAATGCAGGGAATCAGCCTTAGCCTATCAAGGGCTTCGACAATCCTTGCAAAGAAGAGCAATCTTCCTTTTCCCTTTCCGGCAAAGTAAGAAGCGAAGACCCTGAATAAGCCAATCGCGATAGTGACAACTGCGGAAGAGGAATAAAGAAGCTTTAAATCGAATTTCCCGCTAAGACACCTTGCTGTCAGAGAGGAAGAGGAGAAGAGCCTTGATAAAGAGGACATGGAATCGACATACCGAGAAGTGTCCCTTTTGTCGAATTTCAAGGATGACTGGACTAAAATCTGACCTACAAAACAGAAGATAGCAATAATCCTCGGTACGACGAAAAGATATCCGTATCTTTTCCGCCTTTTCCTATAGCGTTCCTTGCTGATATCTTTCATCCTATTTTACCGGATAGCATCCAAGCAGGATCCTATCGACTTTCAAAGACGATATTTCGGTTGCTTCGAAAGCTTCATCATAGATTTCCTTTTGGATATCGCTGAGGACTTTGGTATCTTGTCCGACAGGAAGGAAAATTCCGACAGAAATCGTAACCTTATTGTTTTTCGTAATCTCTGCCCGGATATATCCCTTTTTCTTTCCGTATTCCAGAGAAAAAGCACCTTTCTTTTCTTCCCTGAGTTCACTTAGGACATCATTGGCAATCTGGACAAAGACCTTGTCTGAAATAGCAATAAGTCCCTTATCCGAAGTCTTATCTTCGTAATAGCTGTTGTTTTCCATTCTTCTATACTCCTTTCCTTGAGAGAGAAATTCGCTTTCTCTGTAAATCGACATTAATGACTTTGACTTTAACAATGTCACCTGGTTTTCCGTATTGATGTGGGTCATCCACTCTTCCATTGCGGATTTCGGTCAAATAGACTAGGCCATTGATTTCAACGCCGATATCAACAAAGAAACCAAATCCAGTGACATTGCGGATCGTTCCTTCCCTAATCCTTCCGACCTTCAGGTCCTTGATGTCGTTGACTCCATCCAGAAGCTTTGCGCTTTTTGCTTCCAGACGAGGGTCACGGCTAGGCTGAATCAATTCCTTAAGAATATCTTCTAGAGTCGGCCTTCCCACGGAGAGAGAAGAGCAGAGCTTTTCTTTATCTTGCTGAGAAAGAGACTTCAGTGCCTCTTTTGTCTCCTCTTCGGAGCCCTTTTGATATTCCTTCCTGATTGCTTTTGCAATCGGATAGGATTCCGGATGGACGGCAGTATTATCCAAAGGCTCTTTGCTTTCCGGAATACGGAGGAAGCCGGCGCAGTTTTCAAAGGCTTTTGGTCCAAGATACGGAATCTTCAGTAATTCCTTGCGGGAAGTGATTTGTCCGTTGTCATCCCGGTATTTGACAATGGAGTCGGCAACCTTGCTGCTGATGCCAGAGACATAGCAAAGCAGGGAAGCAGAAGCTTGGTTCAAATTGACACCGACATAGTTGACACAGTCCTCAACGACGCCTTTTAAGGCCAAAGACAGTTTGTTCTTTTCGATATCGTACTGATATTGTCCGACACCGATGGATTCCGGTGGAATTTTCACAAGCTCAGCGAGTGGATCAAGCCTTCTGCGGGCAATGGAGACAGCGGAACGGAGGTTTGGTTCATAATCAGGGAATTCCTTCTGAGCCTGTTTCGTAGCAGACCAGATGGAAGCACCAGATTCCGAGACAATGGCAATTTCCATCGAGGCAAGTTCCGGAATTTCTTTCTTCCTTCTCTGAAGAAGAGCAAGACTCTCCCGGCTAGCGGTTCCATTACCAAGTGCTATGGTAAAGGTCTTGTTTTTCAGCCTGAGTCGTTTCAAATCGGAAACTGCCCTAGCTTCTCCTGTCTTTGAATGGAACGGATCTTTTAAAACATAGGTATCTAAGACTTTTCCATTTTCATCGATGAAGGCAAGCTTGCAGCCGTGGGTGAAGCCAGGATCGAATCCTAAGATGCGGCGTCCCTTTAGCGGAGGTACTAACAAAGTCGCTCGAAGAGAGGATTTGAATTCCTGAATCGAGTCATCGCTCGCTTGATCCCTCAAGGAAGAAAAAATATCATTGGAAACAGAAGGGGAAATCAGACGGTCATAACTATCCTGAATCCTTTCCTTCAGCCTCTTTTCATAAGGAGAATTGCTTGGCAATTCAAAAGTCTCAAGATGATTCCTGATTTTCTCATCCGGGAAAACGAATTTCTTTGTCAGGCACTTTTTGTTTACACCGCGATTGATAGCAAGGACGTTGTAGCTTCTCAGCTCAGAGATTTTCTTGCTGTAATTCTCATAGTTGTCAAAAGTATCGAGCGGAGCATCCTTCAGTTTTGTAGAAGTGAGATACCCTTCTTTCCTGACAAGGTTCTTCCTGAAGAAACGGTAATTCGGATTGTCTGAGATTTTCTCAGCCAGAATATCCAGGGCGCCTTGGATTGCCTTATCTTTGGTTGGATAAGCTTCCGAAAGATACTTTCCGGCTTCTTCTTCGAGTTGGCCGGTTTTATCCGTCCTGATGTATTGGCTAAGCGGTTCCAGTCCGGCAGCTTTTGCCTTGCTTGCACGTGTTGTCTTTTTGGGTTTATAGGGACGATAGAGATCTTCCAGTGTTGCCCTTGTCCTGCACTTATCGATTTCTTCCAAAAGCTTTGGATCTTCGATTTTCTGATCCGCCAAAGATTTGAGGACCGTCTTTTTTCGGTCTTCGAGGTTTCGATAAGAGAGAAGCTTTTCTTCAATATCACGCCTGTTTTCATCGGTAAGGCCGCCGGTTTCCTCTTTACGGTAACGAGCGATAAAAGGAACCGTATCTCCTTGGTCTAAAAGCTCGACGGCTTTTTTGACATTGACAGGATTTAGTTTCAGCTCAATTGCAATCTGATTTAGGATATCCATTTTGTTATTTGCTCCTAGAACATGTGAAATAGAACGTCACGTCTTTTGTTTTCCTCCTAGCTCTGCAGGAAGTGATTTCAACAGTGGAAGAGAAGTGGATGCCAATGGCTTTGACTTCTCTCTTTTCTTTGTTGCTGGTTCCTTCACTGAGCAAAGTATAGGAAGAGTCGTATCCGATGAAGAAAACACTCTTTCCTTCGTCGGGTGAAATCATCCTTCGTACTTCTTCCCTTGTCTTTTGGAAGTCAAAGCAGTTAAAAGTGTACAAGTAATCTCCTTGGCTTTGGTTCCTAAGGAATTCCGAAGAGAAAGGAAGGGAAGGATCCGAGGAAGAAACAAAAGCACTGCTATCCCTGGCCCTAAAAGAAGCTCTGTCTTGGTTAATTAAGTCCGAAGAGAGCTTTTTCGAGCAGGAAGGTAGCAGAAAAAGGGATATCAGAACAAAGAGCGATTTTTTCATAGGAATATTTTATCATAAACCTGTTTTCTTTTCCTTACCTTTGGTAAGGGAAAGTCTAACAGTTTTTGTACGTTTCATCGATTGTAAGGGGTCGATGCTCCTTTTCTGCCTTCGATAAGGCCTTTTCTTCTAGTTTGGAAGCCTGGATTTTCTTATCTTTCTCAAGACCGGCTTTGTTATAACTATCAAGGAAAGAGACTTCTTTTCCGTCTATTTCATATCCGAGAATCTTCTCGGGGCAGACATTCCTCCTGCTTTTCAGAACATTCGGCTTTGTAAAAGGAGAGTAGGTTTTTTCTAACCGGTCTAAAAGCTGAGCGGTTTCTTTCTCTAACCGGTACTTCACAGAGAAGACGTAATGGATGTTAAGAGCATCTAAAAAGCGTAGGATGTCTTTTTCTTTGATGTACCTAAAAGGACGAATCAAAATAGCAGAGTAGTCTTCTTCTTCAACCCTTTCCTTAGGAAGAGTACCTTGAAGAATGCCTTGTACTAAAAAACGATACCTATAGGAATTGATAAGGTCATCGTTCGTATCATTGGAAACAAGATAGTGAATATTTTCTTCTTTCGCAAAGTCGAGCAAATCATTCCTTGGATTTCTTGCGTGACGATAAGCATTTCTTATATGGTCTTTTTGTATTCCAAGACTTTTAAGGAAGACGAATACATCCCTTCTTTCATCCGTAGGAATTTTATATACTGCCCGGTATAGGACATAGATTTCTGGATGAAAAGAAGAATAGCAGCTCAATTTCAAGAAGAAGAATAGTGAAAAATAGCTAGAAGGAGTGAAATCAAAATCAATCAAGACTTTTTGGTTCTCCTTCAGCCTGTCGAATTCTTTCCTTGCCCGGGTGATTGGATGGACAAGAGTAAAACGATAGGACTTATCTAGGATGTGGAGAATTTCTTCTTTATTGCGGATCGTTGTCTTTGGGCTCATATTCTTTTCTTTTGATTCCATAGTTTCTGAAATTATTATAGGGAAAGAGAAGAAAAAAACCAAAAAAGTAAGCGCTTTTTATTCTTGTTTTTCCTTTGAAAACAGAAAAGCAAGTGTGATTCCATTAGGGCAATCGCAAGAAAGGGGAAATGATGTTGATTAGGGCATTTCCTTTTTTCTTGAAGATATTGTATTGTATGC
>URQF01000081.1 GCA_900549915.1 uncultured Mollicutes bacterium
GACGGACTACGAAGGAAAAATCTCCTGTTCAGGAGAGGAACTATCTAAGAAAAATAGAGAATCCTTTTCTGACAATTATGTCTCCTATGTTGCACAGGATGCCCTTTTCTTCGAGGATAGGAAGGTAATCGATGACTTCCTTCTCCCTTATGAGAAAAAGGACAAAGAGAAGGCAAAGAAAATCCTTACGGATCTTGGACTAGAAAACATCCTTAACGAGAAATGCAAGGAACTAAGTGAAGGCGAGAAAGAGCGTCTTTGTTTTGGACAAGCTATCTATGCTGATAAAAAGATTGTTCTTCTAGATGAGATAACTGCAAATCTAGACCCTCTTAGTACCGAGAAGATTCTGAGATATGTTCTTGAACTCTCGAAGAATCGTCTTGTCATCTTTGCTACCCATGATAACAGGCCGGAATGGTTCACAAAAGATGCTTTTATTTTGAAAAGGAAGGATGGAAAGCTGACAGAGGAAAAAGAAGGAGCCTTTGATGATTCAGAGACTACTGTGAAGAAAAAGAAGAGCTTCTATACAAGCCCTCTGCTTAGCAGCTTCAAAACAGACAAGAAATTCCATGGTCTTCTTGCTGTTTTCTGTGTCCTTCTCACCATCTTTTCCTTCTGGAGTATCTCTGTTGCAAAATCAACAGAAACCACTACCAGTTTTTCAGATACTGGAGAGGTCAGGACCAAATCACCCTATCAGGAAGCATGCAATCAGGTGTTCCTACAAACAGCACCTGTTCTTCCGACCTTCAACCCGCTTCCAGATGAAACAATCGTATATCCAGTGGTCTATGCCAGTTGGTTAAGGGTTAACGAAAACACCAAAACAGGCGGAGAAGACTATAAAATTCCAGGAAAGACCTTCGAAGGAATCTGTATCTACCAAGATAATGATCCAGACAAAGTGAAACTAACAGAAGGAAAATATCCTACCGAGCAATTCGAGTGCATAATTCCTGACATATGTCAGAGGAATAATCCTGAACTTAGAATCGGTTCAAAGATAAAATCACGGGAGCAACAAGGTTCTTTTAAAATTGTCGGCATCTATAAAGCAGAAAATCCGAATACAATCGCACTAAAATACAAAGACTATGATCCAACAGACGCTAATCACAGACTGGATCCGAAAGCACGGCTCATCTACTCTTTTAAAACAGAAACAATTTTTTGCGGACAAGGAACCTATCTAAACCAAAGCCGTCTCTTCTTTGTTCCGAACAACAGCAGAAACCAAGAAGCCTTTCTGAGCTCAGCCCCTTCACAGTTCATCAATGTTTTCCTTTATGCTCCTATCTGCACCGATAAAAAGACAGGAAAAAGGCTCTTCACTTGGGATGGATTCACTTACCATTCCTTACGATTAGAACAAATCGGAAAGCTGTTCCTTTGGATATTACCCGGTTTCTTAGTCATCTTCATTTTTGGTTACATAGCCGCAAACCGACGGAAATACATCTTGCTTCGTTTCCTTGGAACATCACGGAAAAAACTGTTGAAAGATAGTTTAATCGGATGCCTAGGCTCCTCTTTCCTTGGCTTTGCTTTTGGTATCCTACTTGGAATCCTAAGTGTTTTCTGCATGAATCCTTACTACAATAGCCATTTCGGAACAACCGGCCTTACCTTCTTCACTCCTTTTTATTCAAGGTGCTTTGTTTCTCTGATTACCTTTCTCTCTTTTGCACTTCTTTTCACGCTCTCTGTCCTGTACTTCCTCCTACCACGGAAGAGGAAAAAAGAAGAAATCAAACGAAAATAAGCCATCAAAAAAGGCAGCTTCTTCTCAGAGGCTGCCTCTTTTAATCTTACTTTAATTCAAGAAGTGCTTTGGCAAGCAAACCACCGACATAGGCGTTATTCTCAATGAGAGCCCTATTGGTTTCAAGAGATTTGCCGCCGGTAAGTCCAACAAGCTTGGATAAGAGGTAAGGAGTGACTTTCTTGCCAGTAACGTGATCTTTCTCCATCCTAGCAAGAGCTTCTTCAATCTTGCCTTCCATCCTATCTGCATCCAAGGAATACTTCTCCGGGCAAGGATTGACGATTAAAGAACCTTGCTTGAGTCCTAAGACATCAGAAGTATGGAGGATACGGGCAAGCTCCTCAGCACTATCGGCATGGATATCAAGCGGATATTTGCTAGTGGAAGTGTAGAAGAGAGGCCTCTTATCGGTCTTATAGCCGATAACCGGAATACCTTTCGTCTCTAAGTATTCAAGGGTACGAGGAATATCAAGGATAGCCTTCGGACCAGCGCAGATGACATTAACATCCGTTTTAGAGAATTCCTCTAAGTCAGCAGAGACATCCCTAGTCTCATTGAATCCACGATGGACACCGCCGATACCGCCAGTAGAGAAGACACGGATATGGGCAAGATGAGCTAAGATCATCGTAGCTGCGACAGTGGTAGAACCATTCAGGCCCTTCTCGATGACATAAGGAAGGTCACGACGGGAAACCTTGACGGCATTCCTAGTCTTGCCTAAATACTCGATTTCATCTTTGGTAAGACCAATCTTGATTTGTCCATTGATGATACCAATCGTATACGGCTCACCACCGGCACGGCGGATTTCCTCTTCGCATTTTAGAGCACATTCCACATTCTGCGGATACGGCCTTCCATGGGTCAAGACAGTTGTTTCAAGAGCAACAGCAGGGCGAGAAGAAAGATCCGGAATCTGCTTAATCATCTCTTCGATTTTCATTTTCGGTTCTCCTTATTTTTCTTCAATATGATAAACCATTTCGTGTGAATAGAGTTTACCTTTTACTAAAACAAGATTCGACCTAAGCGGGAAAGTCTCCGGCTCAATGGCAATGCCTCGACGGTCTTTTGTCCGTAATTCATCGCTATTGGAGAAGTCAATCGGGGTATGGGAAGTGTCGACATAGAAGTTGACAGCTTCGAAATCCGTATCGACTTTTAAACGATAATGCTCGTCTTCGACAACAATGCGTTCCTCTCCCTCTTTCAGAAGATAGGTATGATCCAAGGTTCCGATTTCCGGAATTTCTTTTTTCCTCTCATCGAGTTTCTTTCCAAGATTCGGATTGTCATTGAAGTCTAGGTAGGATGGGATTTCCTCCCTTCCGACAACAAGCTCTGTACCTTTCCTGAATCGTCCGATTCTCTTTGCCTTGACTTGAAGATGATAAGAAGATACATCTTTGCTGTCAGGGAAAAGCCAATACCTATGATTGGATAAGGAAACCAAGGTATCTTTATCAGAAACAGCATTCAAACGAATACGGAAATCGTTTTTCCCGTTTTTCAAGAAAGAATAGTAGACATGGACGAGAAGATTACCCGGGAATCCGTTTTCACCATCTTTCGATAGATAAGTGAATACAATTCCCTTTTCCTCATCATTCTCGAATTCCTCTCCTTTGAATTCCTTAAAGGACAGAGAAGAGGTATAACCGGCATGCAGACAGATATGCTGACCATCTCCGGGAAGAGAATAATATTTTCCGTCAATCAGAACTTCATCTGGAACACGTCCGGCTACACGGCCAAGCGTCTTTCCATAGAATTGGTTCTGAGAAAAATAGACCTCATCGTCTTTGATTGTCAAAATAAGCGGTCTGCCTTTAAGCGTCAGAGAACGGACACCGGCACCAAAGGAAGAAAAAGTTCCTTTGAGTCCATTGCCGTTATCCAGCTGAAAGAACCGGTTATTCATTTCTATACCGGTTATTTTGTCTCCGGAGCAGCAGGACGGACTGCTTCAGCAGTCAGCTTGCCATCCTTGAAGGCTTTATAACGGAGATCAAGGGAATCCGCAAAGAAGTTGCAGATCTTATTGTTGAATTCTTCCGGTTTATCCTTCCTGTACTGCTGAACCTTTTCAGCAGCAGCCTTCTGGGCATCATCCCAAGCCTGGGATAAGGAAAGACGTCCGGTGACAATATCCTGGATGAACCTTAAGCCTTGCTTCGGATCCTTTTCCTGGACAAAGAAAGCGAAACGGTTTCCACTCTCTAAGTCGTCATAGCAGAAGTTAGAAACATAATCGACCTTAGTGCCATCCTGCTGATTGAAGGTAACACGTCCACGGGTGTCATGATCCGTTAAGGCCTTAGCACCATCTGCAATGGTACGATAAGAAGGAAGAACACGGGCCTGGAGAAGCTCTGTGATCCTGTTGACACGGTCACGGAGTTTGCCTTCGTTATCGATAATCAAACGGATATGTTTGCTATCCGGAGTGACAGAGAACAGATACTGTCCGGCGAAAGAAGTAGCAACACAGGCAACGAAGAAGACACGGCTGACATAATCGAAGTACCGATACCTTTCAACCATCGTGACATTTCGTCCGGTAGTAGATTTCAGTTTGACTTCGACTCCATTATCCGGAAGACGGTTCTCTAAGAGAATCTCGTATTCATTGCTTTCTTCGATAGCCGGAGGAACAAGCTTCCTGGTCGGCTTAATTTCATTATTGAAGTGATGAGTAAGGTTAACAGCGTTCTGGATATCCGGATTTTCATTGACGTTTCCTTCCTTATCAAGGACAAAAATACGATAAACAAGGAGCGGCCTATCGGATCCAAGGACGTAGCAGATTGTCGTTCCGTCCGTCTGCTCTTCCTTATAAATCAAATCCCTCTTCGCATGTTTCTTGAAAACAAAATTATCGGCAATCTTATCTGCTTCTTCTTGAATCTTCGCTAATAATTCTTCATCTGTCATATCAATGATACCTCGCTTTGATGAACAACACACAACTATAACTATTATAAGGTTATCTCTTGTGGTTTTCTACTTTAAAAAGGGCTACCAAAAGAGAAAACAAGGGAAAAACCACTAATCTTTGATTTGGAAATCGATTTCACCAGCCCCGTTTGCTTTCAGATACTTGTTGCACTTCTTAAAACAATCGGAGCAGAAGAAGCCTCGGTTAGCCGATAAAGGAGACGGATGGCTGGTCTTGATAATACAGGCTTTCGGATTCTTAATCCTTTCTGCTTTGCTCTGGGCATATTTGCCCCAGAGCAGATAGACAATCGGTCTATCAAAAGTATCAATCCTCTGAATCCTATCATCCGTAAAGGTCTGCCATCCAAGCCTGGAATGGCTGTTTGGCTCTCCTTCCGTGACCGTCAAAGAAGCATTGAGAAGCAACACGCCTTGTTTTGCCCAGTCATCCAAGCATCCATTCTTAGGAATCGGATATCCGTATTCATAGAACAGTTCCTTATAGATATTAATCAAGGATTTTGGAAGAGCCGTATTCGGATTCACAGAGAAAGCAAGTCCGTTTGCCTGTCCTGGATTATAATAAGGATCCTGTCCGATGATGACACAGCGGATGTTGCTAGGAGAAGTAAGCTCCAAGGCATGGAAGACCTTGTTATAAGGTGGAAAGACCGTTTCTGTCCTATAGAGATCACTGACCTGCTCAATGAGTTCCTGATAATAAGGCTTCTCTTTTTCCTGTTGCAGAAGCGAATTCCATTCTCCTGGAAACAAGCTCAGACTGTTTTTAATCTCTTCCTTCGTCATGTTTTTTCTCTTCCTTTGATTCCAGCTCATTCTTTTTCTTCTCGAAATCAAGGATATCCTTAATTAAAGAATACCCTAAGACAATTACTGCAATACCAGCTAAGGGAATCGGTATCACCGCATAGATCTTCCAATTGTAGATATAAGCTAACGCAAAAGAAGCAGCAAGCAAAACCAAGGCGCCAAGAAACGCCCAGACAGAAGGATGTTCTTGTAATCTGAATTTCATGTTTCTCTCCTCACTGCTTTCATTATATCGAAGCAGAGAAAGAAGAGAAAAAGAAAAGAGGCAAACTGCCTCTTTCTATACTACTTCTTATTGTTGAACCACTGGGTCTGGATGAAATCCAGAGTATCGTCAAGATTTTCTTCTTCCCTCGTTGCAATAGCAAAGAGATAAGAAGGCATCGGAAGAGATTTCTGTTCATCGAACTCAATCTCAGATCCGAGTTCTCCGTTTCCTTTGACGATATAGTATTTGTTATCGGCAAGAACCAGTACTTTGCCGCCTTTCGTCCTAACAACATTGCCTTTAGTCATAAATCAAATCCTCCATGATAAGTTCCGCTTCTATTATAGTTGAGAAATCAGAAAGACAAAAGTTCTTATTCTCGGTTTTGTACTGAAAACGATCACATACATACTGAAGTAATTCCTTATTCATAAGAGTTTTCTTAGGGCAATCGCAAGAAAGGGGAAATGCTGTTGATTAGGGCATTTCCTTTTTTCTTGAAGATATTGTATTGTATGC
>URQF01000082.1 GCA_900549915.1 uncultured Mollicutes bacterium
TTGCCGAACGGCACGATGGGTGGTGTGAGAGGCGACGGAAATGGAAGAGGACCTTCCATTTCCTAGCCTACTCGATTCCAGATCGTCATTTTGCTTCCGATAGCCTTTCCGTAGTAGTCAAGGCCATCTAAGTATTTGCTGATAACAGAATAGTTGAATCCCTGCTTCCTGAGATCTTTGTAGCAGGCACAGGTTAGTTCTGTCGCCTTAGCGTGCCTTTGAATGAAGGATTCGTTGTGGATTTCCCCGGTAACGGGGTTCTTCCAGTCCTGTTTTTCTTCGTTTAAGACACTCCTATCGACATCCTTTGGTGTACGAATAGCGCCGAGCTGGCTTTTTCCATACAAGAAAGTGAAGAACTTTCCTTTTTTATTGGATAGCTTATAGATGCTGATCCAGTTCTTGATACAAGAAGAGTAGTAATTCTTCGGAAGTCTTTTTAATTTCAGCCTGGATTTCAGGACATCATCATAAGGCTTCTCTAAACAGCTCAGTACTTCTTTCTTGGAACAGACTGGGAAGTGGTCTGGTTCGAGATAATAGCTGATGCCATACTTTTTTCCAAGAGCAGCATCAATCCTCGATTCGAAGTGGGCATGCTCATAATGGAACTTGCCTGTGATTCGGCCATTGGAATCAAAACCGGACTCATACCTGATATAGGGATGAGCAATACTATCAAGAAGATAGTGGGATAACTGTCCGAGTGTAAAAGCCTCGAACTGTCTCCGGCTCTTGACATCATCAATGGAGTAGACTTCATTGACAAGCAAACGGAAGTAGTCTTTGGCATCGGTCTTATGAATCTTGTTTCCGATTTTCTTCCTTGCATAGCCAAGGTGTAATCCGTTCTGCGGAAGAAGCCCTCCGTAGAAAAGAGCATCCGGACCAAAGGAACCAAGGATGAAGAAATCCTCGGTATCGCTGGCAAGGAAGCCGCTGTCGTTCTTCCCTTCCTTTGCCATTACTCGCTTAGCAACTAGAGAATGAGCGAGAAAATTCGGCATTTTCTTTCTGAGGAACTAGAAATCGACTTTGACTAAAGTTCCATAGACGCCAGTGGCATTTCCACCGACTGCATTGGATTCATCGGTATCGATGTGCCTAGCTAAAGAGAACTTCTCGCTGACACGGATAACGACGTCTCCGAAGATAGCGCTGCGTCCATTGGCAGAAACAATCTTAACAGCGACGATGTCTCCGTTCTTGACACCGAATTCTTCGGCATCAGCAGGAGTCCTGTGGATGTGACGCTTTGCGACAATCCTTCCTTCCGGAATATCAACAGAGTTTCCGTTCAGCGGATTGACTAAGGTAACCGGGCAGGAACCTTCAATCCTTCCGGATTCACGAATCGGAACAATAGCCTTTAAGGAACGAGCTTCGGTTAAGGAAATCTCAACCTGGTTGAACTTACGGACTGGTCCTAAAATCGACCTGTTCTTGATGGTGAAATCCTTCTTTACCCTCTCGCCGGTCTTCTTGTCCTTGATCGTGGCATGATAGATGATATCAAGACGCTGGTTGGATGCGAACTGTCCAGGCTGGGAAAGGTATTTCTTGACAGTGAGCTGTGCTCCCTCTCCGAATAATTTTTCTAAAGTTTCCTGAGTGACATGGATATGATGTGCACTGGTTTCGACAATGAATTTCTTTTCTGTATTCATGAATTATTTTCTCCCATGAAAATTTTACCACAGATAAGAGGATACTGCGCAAAAACTAAACTTAATTCTTACCTTTCCTGTGTTACAATCCTACACACGGGAAAGAAAAACAAAAATGAAGGATACTGAAATTAATGAAAAATTGTTAGCTGCCTATCCAGAGAGGATGAACGACTATCAGGAAAGGAAAGATACGGTCAATGATGGAGAAGAACCAAGTCCGGTCGAACTTGTTCTTTATAGTCTTGCTCCAAAACTCAAAATTCGTCTTTTAAGGAAAAACGAGAAGAAGATTAAAGAAGAAATGACTGCTCTTGAGAGTCTTGTTTCTCTCAAGGATAGCGATAGGAATGATGTTTTTTCTGTTCTCTTCGGATATCTGAAGCAAGAAGGTCTTCTGCAAGAAGCTAAAAAATATTTCTTGCCAAGCACTTTCAAATTATCAGAAAAGAAAAACGTCAGCGATTAGGCTGACGTTTTTGCTTCGAACGTATAGGTTTTATTTAAATCAATCGTCTTTTCTGTACTATAGTTATCAATCCTGACTCCTGCAAATCCAGATGTACTATTATCCCTTGTGAGGCTTGAATTGAAGTAGGTCATTGATGCCATGATTTCTAGTGAAGTATCTTTTCCGACGAAGGAAACATGATACCTTCGGGTTTTGGGATTGTAGAAAAGTACTAATTTGATTGGGTCATCGTAAGTCCATTCAGTTCCCGTGTTTTCCTTTTTCTGTTTTACAATCGAGTAGTCGATAGTGAATAGTTTCTCACCAGAATCATTACTGAATTCGAGGATGTTCTTTGCTTCTGCTGTTGTGCATTCTAGGCTAAAGGTTTCGGTTTCTTCACGAGTCGATGTCTTTCCATCAACTGTCATCGTTATCTGACTTGTTCCCTTGAGTGAAGTGGCATCGTCAGAATCAGGGAGAGCATATTTGGTCAGTTTATCGATGACTACTGTGTGTTGTGTGTCACTTTCAACTACATCAAGATCAGATCCACCGTTTTGGAGCAAAACACCTGGACTTAGGTAAGTGCCTTTGCATGAACTTGGTGGGCCGGTGACCTTTAGTATCGTACTCCTATCACTTGATGAATAGTTAAATTGGAATTCTGTTCCATTTCCAGAGACTGAAGAAATACGGACAGCTGAGCTCTTTCCGCCTTCTATATCGGAATAATTATCTTTCTCTGTGGCAGAGGATGTGAAGGAGTGGAAATCAACTCCATAAGGATAAGAATAAGTCTTAACTTCGATTTCTGTATGTTCTTCTATTGTGATGTTATTGTCGTCCTTATTTCCTGCTCCGATATCGAGATACCTGAGATAGGCGCCGTTTTTATCTTTTCCGGAAACAGATCCAAGCGCAAATTCTCCTTTGTTAACTGGAATTTCGAAATAATAAGCTGCATTGTTCTCCCATTCTTTATCTAAATCTGGATTTGTAAGAACACGTGTGTCAAATAGAAGAGTTCCTTTTGTTCCAGGGATGAAATTTCCAGAGGAGTCTTTTATACCAGTATCCGTGGTTCCGTCTGTGTATTCGTATACGTAGGAAGGCTGTGCCTTGTCTACTGATGCACTTTGATTCTGATAGATTTTAGATATTTCCTTAATCGAATTGATTGTGTTTCCGTCACGCTCGATGACATGTAGGGAAAAGAAGCAGTTGTTAAAGGTTGTTGTCCAGTCGCCTCCTGTCACGTCATCTGATTGATAAAAATAGGTTGCGGCGAAGAAGTTGATGTATCCTTCTCCTTTTAAGTTGAAGTCGATAGCATTATTCGGAAGCTGATAACCATAATATTCCTGTCCGTTTATTTTTGCATAATCGACTGTTGTGAGGTTGTTCTTGGAAATTTCTGCATTCCTGAAATGCAGTCCATAGGCAATTGGGTCGGCAGTGAGAAGCTTTCCCCTCGCAACTCGTGACCCCGAAGCTTCATTAAGTATATAACGATAATATTTCTTAAACCCAAGTGTGGAATAGCTTGTATAGCCTGATTTGTTTTCCTGCTTATTTATCGGATCTCCAATTTTGATTATGTTGTCACTTGATGCTTCAGATGAATTTTGCTTGATAGTATAGGCAAAGAAATTGGAATCGGAAAATGTCGCCGTATCACGAACACGAGAATTATCGAGTGCATTTCCAATTTTGTCATCATACCATGAGGCAGAAGTCGTCTTGTAGGCGCTAGCAACTCGGATATCACCGATAGAGTCTGATTGTGAATCATTGTATTTGGCGCCACTAACGACATACCCAGTGTTTCTGTCGGAAGGAGAGGTGCCTTTTTCATCGAATGTTAATGGAAAATAGGTCGGATTAAGCTTATTCCGAGTTTCAATAACATCAGTTGAATAGGAAGGTGAATCAATTTTCTGGCATTGGCATTTTAAAGTACCGGAGACGGAGCAATTTCGGCTAGTGTTCCTACTCCAATTACCATAAGTTGTATCGGTGTCACTATAGTAAAGTTTGTAGTCTCGGTTTCTATAGGCCGCAACAAAATGGTTTGATTTCCAGACAATATAGTCTGAATTGTTCCAGGAGTTTATATTTGTTGTGACAAAGGGAATCAACCGGGGTCTCCGCCGGCTTCCTTTATTCTCATAGTAAAGATAATATTTTGTTTTTGTAGTTCCATCTAAAGCATAAATCTTATTGCCATTATCCTTGTCGATAATCCATTTGGCAGCCTTGCTTTTGTCTGTTGTTGTGCCCATAAAAGCAGTTTTATCATCAGGCAAGCACCTATAATTCTTACCTTGGCTGAAAAGATAGCTGTCCCTGTAATTGTTTACTGAGTCATAATCGTCGAAGACTCTCTCAATTTCTGTTGTTGAAGAGACTGTCCAACTTAATCCGTCGAATACCAAATATTTTCCTTCTGAAACAAGCAAGGAATGTGCATTATCGTATGTCCATACGCTTGAGGGGCTATTTCTTGATACTGTTAGTCTGGTACCTGCAACACCAATATAGAAAATCCTATTGTTTAATGAAAAGTAAAGCTGATTATTATTTTCATCGAGGTACAAGTCAATTGCTTCTTCTTTATTTGTTTTATTTGTCAGGGATGCTTGAGGAGCATTAGAATATCGGTTAGACCTTGTTGCAGAAAGATAGTTCGTTCCTGTTTTATCTGAAAGAATAAAAGTATGTTTTGCCCCAATGTCTGTAATCTGACGCTTAAAACAGGTATAATTCGCACTTGAAAGTTCTCCAGATAGACCGACATAAGGATCGCTATCTCGATCATCTCCATCAGAAGTGCCATCATAATATCTTGTCCGTGTTGCAAAAGTATAAGATGCAGTTTTAACATTGCTGCCCTTACTATCTGTCCCTGGATCGCTGCTTACAAAATAATAATTGTCATCTATAGGTTCCGTCAACTTCTTTTTTGTGGAAGTGATGGGAGTCCAACTGGATGTATTGCTGTCCCACTTTACTTCCTCATAAGTGGTATAAGTTGGAAATTTTGCTTTTATATATTTCTGATGAAGGTTCTTAAACCTTGAACGCCTATCGATGGATGATCCCCATTCACCATCGCCTTGTCCGGCAACCGGATTATCGATAGAAGGTGCATTCGTCGTACTTGTTGATTTTTCCCTTTCTCTAAGATAGGTTTTGTCTTTGACATATCCGACAAGGGAATAATCCGAAAGATTATTGGTAATAGTTGTCGGAGAAGTGTTTTCTTTGAACTGGAAAGAGGAATCGTTAACCGCTACACCTTGAAGCTTGCCGTTAACATATCCAGCTGCTAATCCAGCCAAGGTCGTCCTGGAAGAGGACTTCACTGTTAAATCTACGAGTCCCGTATCAACAATCTGGTTCGCAGAGGTATCGTAGTTGATTCCAGCAGTGTTTTCGTAACTACCGACCACACCGAAAAAGCCGACAATGTTTATCTGTTCCGGGAAATCGGATTCCTTGACACCGCTATAAGGACGCTGATGGAAATCGTCTAGATTATTTGAAATAGTAAGGCCAGTAATTTTATGACTATTGCCGTTAAAGCTTCCAATAAACGGATAAGTTTTTGTCCCAATCGGAGGGAGTGCATAGTCGGTCCTATCAATATCTCCTGCAAGTTCAAAATAATAGGTCTGATTTTTACCAGTATCGCTGTCCGTCTTATTGAGCTTCCCCATGTATTGAAGCCAGGCAAGATTATATAAGTGACGGGGCTGGGAAATACCAAAAGGCTTTTCCTGGGAGCCGTTTCCATAGGCAAAATAAGCACCGGTGGCACTGGCATCTCCCGTTGGATCAAGCTTAGCCAGTGAAACAAACCAGGCTAGAGACAAAGCCATAGAGGTCAGAATCATCCTAAGAGAGGAAAAGAGAACATAAGGAATGAATTTTGCTTTCTTTTTCATACGCGTTAGGAACTCCTTTTGAAGTACCAATCGGAAGTGAAAGTAATCGTATCCGCGTTCAAGGCATCATTACCGATATTAATATTATAAATATACTTCCGAGTTTGACACTTCCGCAGACTGAAAAAGGCCGGAAAGCCCGTTGCCAAGGGCTTTTTCCGGCCTTTTCAAAT
>URQF01000083.1 GCA_900549915.1 uncultured Mollicutes bacterium
TGATGGAATGCTTTCTACAAGCTTCTAAAAGAACATGGGTTCCAAATATGTTCGTTGTAAGGAAATCGTCTGGTTTAATCAGAGAGCGGTCTACATGGGATTCTGCAGCAAAATTGACAACATAATCAATCGGATAGTCCTGAAAGACCTTTTCAACCGCTTCCTTATCACGGATATCTCCTTTCCTAAATGTAAAGTTCTTTTTCAGAAGAAGACTTCGAATGTTAATCCTATGTCCTGCATAGGTCAAAGCATCAAAACAGATAAAGAAGTCTTCCGGATACTTTTCCGTCCTCCTTCTTAAGAACTCACTTCCGATGAATCCGCATCCGCCTGTAACTAAGAATATTGCCATTTGATTGTTCCTATTATTCATTATACAAAAAAATATATTTTTCTCTTTCTATGTTTATTTGAAAACAGCTTTGTATTGCCTAGGAAAGAAACATCTGTTCTGAGCGTTTGTGAACGATTTTAGAAAACAAAAACTATACTATTAAAGAAGGAGTAAATTGATATGAAGCTAACAAGAAAAATCACAGAGGATATTATCTATGTCGGAGGAGAAGACAGAAAGATCCATCTCTTTGAACATCATATTCCGATTCGAAAAGGAGTCACCTATAACTCTTACCTTATTTTAGATGAAAAGACCGCTTTGATGGATACTGCTGACCAGGATATATCCCGGCAGTTCATCGAAAACGTCGAAGGAGAACTAAAGGGAAAGAAACTAGATTATCTCATCATCCATCACAGGGAACCAGACCACTGCTATAACATTAATGAGATTCTCTTACGCCATCCGGAAACAAAACTTGTCGGAAATAGGAAAACGTTCCTCTTCCTGCATCAGTTCTTCCCATCTCTCGATACCACAGGTAAGGAAATCGTTGTCAAAGAAGGTGATGTTCTGAATTTAGGAAAGCATTCTCTCAAGTTCTATAGGGCACCTAGGGTTCATTGGCCAGAAGTTAGGATGTCTTTCGAGGAAAAGGAAGGCCTTCTCTTTACCGCAGATGCTTTCGGAACCTTTGGCACTTTCGATGGAAGACTCTATGCGGATGAGTTCGATTTTGACAATGAGATTTTAGATTCTGCCAGAAAATACTATACCAACATTGTCGGAAAATACGGTCCATCCGTCTTAGCCTTATTCAAAAAGCTGCCTAGGGATAAAGTCAATAGGATTCTTCCGCTTCATGGTCCTCTTTACCGTACAAAAGAAACTAGGGGAAAGAGGACCACGAAGTATTCCCTTTGGGCAAGCTACACACCAGAAAAGAAAGGTGTCAGGATTTATTACTCTACAAGGTATGGCGATAACAGGGAAGCAGCTCAAGCCCTCGCTATCAAACTGAATGAAAAAGGAATCAAGAACATTCATATCTTTGATGTCTCTGAAATTGATATTCCAGAGAGGATTTCCAAAGCATTTGAGTACTCGAATCTAGTCTTTATCGCAAACACTTATAACGCTGGCCTGTTCCCGGAAATGGAGAATCTGATCAATGATCTAATTCATCAGAATATCCAGAAGAGAACTATCACATTAATTCAGAATGGAACTTGGGCTCCAACCGCAACAAAAGTTAGGAAAGACAAGCTTTCTACCGTAAAAACATTCCAGTTCACTGCAACAGAAGTGACAATCAAATCTGCTCCGAATGAAGACACAAGGAAGCAGCTTGACCAGGTTGCAGAAGAAATCGTATTATCAAGGAAATAACGGAATCAGTTGATATCCTGATAGTTCGCTTCTACGGAGATAGAATGACAGATTAATTCCTTGCCATCCAGATTCTCTTTCATAAGACTATATCTCTGTAAAGTGCTGTTTTCGTATGTCTTGATATAGAGCCTTTTCTCATCAAGACTATAGATAGAAGAATAAATCGTGTATTCATAGGATCCGTTCTGCCTCTGGGATTCTCCAATCAAAGTGGAAACCGAGTTCAGAAGATGAAAGGCAGTTGAAATGTTTTTATCCTCATCCTCATATTTCACCGTATTCTGAAGAAGAAAGCTTTCCTTTACAAACTGAGAGCTAGGAGAAGAATCTCCAGGAAGTCCGATTGCTCCCCTTGCTTTTCCATAGGCAGAAAGAGGAAGATTGCTTGAAAAACGATTCACCGGTTCCTGATTTGTCAGATTCCTGTAGTTGTTAATGTTGTACCTGTGGTAATCAAAAGTCGGGTTGTTGGTTAGGACCCGATAAGGATTGTCATAGACTTTCCTTCCGTCTTTGGTCTGCTCGATGACAATGCAGTCTTCTTTATCTGCCCTAATGAAATGAAGGGTAGCTACCGGAAGATCTTTTGAGAAAGGAAGATTTGCAAGATAGATTCCTTTCAAAGCTTCTTTTACTTCTTTCACACTCTTGTATTTAGCAAGAAGATACAAGGGAAGCTCATAAGGAGCAAGGTTCAGCTTGCTATCTTTCTTATCCCCGAAATAGGCAAATCCAGGGAAATTAAGGCCAGCAAAAGACAGTCCCACTTCATTGGCAACATCAAAGAAGAAAGGATAGTTATCCTGAATCCTTCCGACTCCATAAAGAGCATAATGCTTCTCCCTTGTCTCCAAGGCTTTAAAAGCAATCGGATAGTTTCTTGGAACGACTACGAGATTCAAAGGAAGCTCATAGTTAAGATCTAGATTCCGTCCAAAGTAATGATTCTTACCGACAAATGAAATGGCTGTACACATGGTTTCCTCCTTTTTTTATTAGTTTAACGGATTCCGATAGAAAAATCAAAGACCAGATGTAAAAAAACCTCAGGAAGTTTCCCTGAGGTCTTGCTTACTTCTTCGATGTTTTTCCATCCTTCTTGTCAGAACTACTCGTCAGGTATGTGTTCTTCAGAACAACAGCATTTGTAACTTCGCCTCTCACTGGCTTACTCTCGAGTCCAGTCAAATAACGATAGGCAATCTCAATGCGTTTTCGTCCTTGCATAAGCGGATATTGGCTGATGGTAGCAGAGACAAGTCCATTATGTAGTCCTTCCAAGACTTCATTTGACTCATCTACCGCTATGACTTTCGGTCGGCAATTCTTTTCCTGGGCAATAGCCTTAAGGATTCCTTTCCTTCCAGAGCCGAAGCAGACAAACAGACTCGGCTTGTCTTGTGCAAGGCTATCTTTCACCCTATGATAGCCTATTCTTTCATCATCTTGCGTAGATAGTGGAGTCAAAACCTCGAAACTAGGATCAATATTCTGTTTGAATCCTTCCATTCGCTGCAAATGGCCCTGATGAGTCAGAGAACCAATCCTGATTTGTATCCGGTCCTTCGGCTTCAGCCTAAGATTCGCCACATCCGCAGCAAGAGCACCGGAATTAAAGTAATCGCAACCAACATATCCGACTTTATGCGGTGAAGAATGATCAATGGATTCAAAGATAACCGGAATATTAAGCTGATTGATTTTATCCCTGATTTTCTTATTTTCGATAACTGAGATGATAAGCAGTTTCGTTTTTTTGCTTAATGAATTCAATGCTTTCCTGATTTCACGTTCATTGAATAATGAAATCGGATAATTCTTTAAAACGATTCCGGAATAGCGATATTCTCCGGCAAGAGCTAGCTCCCTTCCATGAAGAACATCATCATAGGAACTATCGTTTTTCTTTGCAAAAACAACAGCGACTTCATAAGTGCTCTTCTTTCCATCTTTTTTCAAATGGCTTTTTGCGACATATCCAGTCTCGCATATAACCTTTTCAATTCTTTGACGAACATCTTCAGCAACATTGCCTCGATGATTCAACACGCGATCCACTGTGCCTCGTGATGTGTTTGCCAGATTGGCTATTTCTCTTATTGTCATTTTTCTTTCTTCCCATCTATATCCTATTGGTAGATTGTATTTGGCTTAATTTAATGAGGATATACACAAAGGTTACATTTTATCACTTTTAAGGTTGAATGCTATTATTTTTGCATTTGTCCTCCTTGCTCACACAGCGGATAGCTTTACCTAGCAAAGAAGTATTTTGCGAAGTTTTGTGAATTGTTACACTTTTTCGTAAGGCGTTTCTTGTCTTTTTATTCCTGAAAGCCTTATAATCAATAGCGCTGGTACTAAAACTGTAAATTGTTGCACTTTTTTGTAAAGGGAGGAAATATGCAGAGGATTAAAAGAGATATTTATCTTCAAAGACTAATCGATAGAGAACAAAACGGTTTGGTTAAAATCATTTCTGGAATTCGTCGTTGTGGCAAGTCCTATCTTCTTAACACTATCTTCTATGGATATCTTAAAGAGAAAGGAGTGCAAGACGATCACATCATTAGAATCTCTCTCGATGATGATGAAAACAGTGACCTGCTTTTACCTAAAGCCTTAAGCCGGCACATTAAAAGCTTAATCACCGACGACAAGTTGTATTATGTCTTGCTTGACGAAATACAACTTGCAGATAATTTCGTTGGGACTCTAAATGGTCTCTTGAAGCTTCCAAACGTTGATATTTATGTGACCGGAAGCAATTCTAAATTTTTATCAACCGATATCGTAACGGAGTTTCGTGGTCGTGGTGATGAAGTCCGCATTCTTCCCTTATCATTTTCTGAGTTTATGTCCATCTATAATGGTTCCCCTATGCAAGGCTGGAAGGAATATTACACCTATGGCGGTCTTCCTCTCGTCCTTGCCCAAAAAAGCGAGGAAGCCAAGATGAATTTTCTAAAAGGACAACTTAAGAATGTCTATAGGAACGATATCATTGACCGCAATCGAATCGAGAATGAAAATCAAATCAACGCTATTTTAGAAATTCTTGCATCTAGCATTGGGTCTCTTACAAATCCTTTGAAGCTTTCGAACACGTTTCGAAGTGTTACCAATTTACCTGTAGCAGATAAAACCGTAACGAAGTATCTTGCTTATCTAGAAGATGCCTTCTTACTTGATAAAGCAAAACGTTACGACGTAAAAGGGAAAAAATATCTTTCGACCCCATCCAAATACTACTTTACGGATTTGGGCCTAAGAAACGCTACATTGAATTTCCGTCAACAAGAAGAAAATCATATTATGGAAAACGTGATTTATCTTGAGCTTCTCAAGCGTGGATTTGCAGTGGATGTTGGGATTGTAGAAACCTCAAAACGAAACGAAAGCGGGAAAGTTGTCCGCAACTATGCCGAGGTGGATTTCATTGCAAGCCGGGGAAACAATAAATTCTATATTCAATCGGCTTTTGCAATGGATACTGAAGAAAAACAAGCGCAAGAAAAGAATTCATTGTTGAATATTAAGGATTTTTTCAAAGATAATCATTGTAAAAGACGACATCAGGCGAAAGCGCGATGAATACGGAATCATCACCAGGAGCATATACGATTTCCTTCTTGATGAAGCAAGTCTTGACTATTAAGCAAAAGCAAATTCTTCGCCAACTTTCTGCCAAGATTATCCTTAAAGAAAACAAATTTGAAATGTCTTGAATTCATGGAAATTCAAAGTCAGTCATAAAATAAAAAAATCACCCCTTTGCTGAGATGATCATTTTGCTATTTACCTTCCAACTCTTGAGGGATTTTATTCCACTTATCAAGTTTTAGAGAAACATCGAACCTGTAACGATAATATCCAAGGCTCGAATACAAATCAGGTAGCAGAGCAATGCAAAAATTTTCCGAACCTTATTCCTTTATTTATAAACATCCCGCTGATGCCCGATTTTGATTGCCAAAATAATAAGCCGATCATCCTTGATAAGGCACAATAGTCGGAAATCACCGATACGGTAACGCCATTGTCCAGATTCATTTCCTACAAATGGCTTTCCGATGGATTTTGGGTTTTCATTTGACTCGAGATGTTTCCGAATCCAGGCATCTATCAACTTTTGAGTATATTTGTCAAGTTTTCCGAATTCTTTAAATGCTTCATCCGAAAACTCAATTTTATAAGCCATATGTTTTTCTCAGCTCATCCAAAGAATGCGTTTTAGGATTCTTATTGAACTTTTCCACCTCTTCAGCCATTTCAGCCGCATCGAATTCATCTTCGATTTTTTCTAAAAGCGCACGTTTATACGCTTCCGACAGGGAAATGCCATGCAACGAAGCATAGCTTTTAAAAAGTTGGGTTTCTTCGCCATTGGTTCTAACCGATACTACTGCCATGGATGCAACCTCCGTTCCTATCTTAAAATTAAACTACATTGTAGTCAATCTATAAAAAAGAAAACACGGCCGAAACCGTGCTTGTTCC
>URQF01000084.1 GCA_900549915.1 uncultured Mollicutes bacterium
TCAAGAAGTCCATCGACGAATACGTGGACTGGTACAACAAGGAAAGAATAGTCCAGCGGCTCGGCGGTGCTCCTGTTGGAAACAGGAGCATTGAACCTGTTCCCTTGTTGTGCTATAGTCCTAATTAAAGTCCAATAAGAGGGGTTCGGTACATTCTTGATATCGGTACTTTTTGGTATGACAATCCAAAAGAGAAGAAAAACGGGCAGTTCGATGTTGTTGGAAAGTGTCAGAACGGGTACGTTTTCTTTGAGTGTAAGTATACTAATGCACCGATTAACGATCAGGTTATCTCTGAAGAGCTGGAACAGATTTCCTGTACCACACTTGCACCTATCCAATATGGATTTGCATCCAAAAACGGCTTTGATCTGAAAAAGGAATATCCTTATCTGTTTTTCACTTTAGAGGACAGGTATAAGGAATAGCCTATAGCAAAAAATATCTGCTGACAAAAGCAGATTGCTTCTATAAAAATACCTTTATGCAAACAAAAAAACACTTTGCTCTACTACTATGATATTTAGAACAGCTTACCTTGCCATCCTTCCTTGAACTGTCTTCCGAATGAATCTTTATAAGGGATAAAATAGACGTTTTCTGTATCCCTCCCTTTGACCATGTCTCCTAAACAGATTATGGAAGATGGGTTAATTGTGTTACGCCTAGCATCATATACGGTCAGAAAGTCCTGCACGCATTCCTGATCATTGTGAACTCCTATTGTTGAGATAGAAACCACTGACCCCTGCTCAACCCCTTCAAAACAGATTTCAAATGAACTTTTTCCTGCCCAGCCGATTGTCGGGATGACGTTTATTCCGTATTCTGACCATAGAGCACCGAGGAATCTGTTTTTGTAGGTTGCGCTGAGAATTTCGTATTCGTCACTATCCGTGAACCTGCTGTAATCGGGTGTACTTACCGCATAATACTTTCCTAGTTTCGGAATGTATCTTAATGGATTCTGATACAGGGGCTCTAACAGTTTATCGTAGATATAGAAGTGTACAATCTTGTTCTTGCAGTCCTTATCCTGTGAGGTGCAGTTCTGGAATCCCTGAAGGAATAATCCGTCATTGAGGTTCTTTAGATCGATTTCCTGTTTTGGAATGAATGGAATAGAGTGTTTTCCGCGTTTGATGTCTGGCGGTAATTTCCGCAGGACGGAAATTAAATCATCGTATGGATATTCTGGCATATTATTAGCCTCCTTTATTATTTGAGACAACTAAAAGATGTCTGTTTTATTTTATGAAACAGATTTAAAACTGAGTTTTGTTACAGCTCTGCTAGATCCGTGCTATTTAGCCAAGCCACTCCCTCGCTTCCTGCACTTCGAAGAAGGTCTTGGTGTTGTTATCAAACAGCTTTCGTTTCAAGAAATCCTTGATTGCTTCCTGATAGGTAGGGAAATGGGGCAGCTCAATGTAAGAGTAATCTATAGCTTTTCCCTCCACATCCAAGTCGTCGATAACATAAATATGGTCGTCTGTGTGTGCCTTCCAGGTCTGGATTTCAATGGAAGTCGTTTTGGTTTCCGGAAAGTAATTTGCCTCAAAGAAATAGCACTTTCCTTTGTAGAGGACATACCATTCGTTCCTGTCCCTGCGTTCGAGGAAGTCCATGACATCTCCGTTTATCATTATCGCTTGATCCTTTCCAAGTCTAGTCCAACGAAATAAGGACGGTACTTATTGTACTCTTCTTCTGTTAGGCGCCGTGCTCTGGGATGCTTGACATAAGGTTTTCCGTTGATGTCATGAGCATGAAGAATATTTTCTCGTTTTCCTAGCGGTTCTTTATGATAGGCAATCTCTAGCCTCAGCTTGTGATTCTCGTAGATCCGCATCTCTCTGAAAGTCCCATCCGGATTCAGCTTGATGTATTTGACTTCGGAACGATGAGAAACCTCAGGAAGAGTATGAAAACGGCCTTCTTTTCCTTTCAGGATTTCCGCATCCAGTACATGACCTGCTGTGAAATAGTTGCGGTTCTCTTCTCTGTCTAATTCTTTGTATTTTGCGCCTCTAGAACCCATAAATTAACCTCCTTTTACTTAACGTGAATTTGCTTATTGTCCGACATCAACGGAATCGTAGTTCACCTTTCGTTCCTTCTCGTTATGGCAGAAAGCAGCATAGATTCTTTCTTCTTCATTGCTAAAAATAATATTTCCGTTAGTCACGTAGTATCTTTTCTTCATTCGGTCGATTATCACTTTAGCATAGTCTTCTGATATTCCGAAGACCTTCACCAGCTTCGGAACAGAGAGAATATTCTGCCGAAATAGAATTATCTGGGGCATATAGAATTCACGGGCGAAGTTGTTTGCCTCAGTTTCTTTTTGCCGATTATTTTTCCCGGTCTCCTCTTCCAATAAATGATTCAAAACGATGTGCCCGAGTTCGTGAGCTATAGTAAACTTCATTCTTGTTTTTATCGAAGGCTCGTCGTTAAAGAGTATCTGAAAGCATTTTCGCTTTGGGTTATAAAAAGAAAAGGCGTCTTGATCATACTTCCAGAGCAGATCGGCATTCTTCATTTCTATGTAAGCAGAATAAGGGGTTACTTCAACCCCCATCTTTTTTGCCCTATGGAATAAATCAAAACCTAGTTCTCCGATTCTGAATTCTTCATATAATTCGGCAACTCTTTCCTCAATCAAAGATTGAATCATTTCGATAGAATAAGATTAATGAGATCCTTTTTCTCTTCATCGGTTAACTTTTCTCCGCCGCGAGCGAGTAAAACAGATCGGCAGGTGCTATAAGTGTTGGGCTTGCTTTGACCTAAAAGGTAATTGAAGTCTACATTAAGGGCGTTAGCCAGCTTGGCAATTACATCAGCTCTAAGGCTCTTATCTGAATTCAGATATTTTGACCTTGCTGATTCTGAAATACCGGTTTTCTGGCAGAGCTCTTTTTGACTGATTTTCTGTTTTTTGATGATTTCCTTTACCAGTTTACCTGTTATATTTTCCATCTTTGTTTTTCCTCCTGCAGATATTATAGTTTCCAAAATGGAAATGTTCAAGACTAAAGTGGAAACTTTTTGAAGCTGCCTGTTTTTTAGAAATGTGAATTGTAAAATGAAATGAGAATGGAGGGACAAACAAAATGACCCTTGAGCTAGCTCAAGGGTCACGCGCTATGAGATAATCTTCCGGATGGGTTGAAACATCGGAAAGGACATACCTATGGCGGGAAAGATTATACGGAAGAATCGGCGCGGGTTCAAGCACCTGCGGAACGAAGACGTGGCGGCAGCGGTGATGTGATATTCTGGTGCAAGCTCACAGAAATACTTAAGGGAAGTTAAAGCTCGTTCACAGAGCTGAATCTCATCAAAGACAATTAGCGTCTTGTCTTTTATGATCGTCCTCTTTGCAATATGAGATAGGATAGGCAGGAGATAATCCGGAGAGATGCTTTCTTCAAAAGTCTTGCTAAGCCTTGGATTTGTTTCAAAATTGAAGTAGGCAACGTTGTCATAGTGTGTTTTTCCAAATTCCAGAATGGAAAAGGTTTTCCCTACCTGTCGTGCACCTTGCAAAATAAGAGGTTTCCGATTTTTGCTTGCCTTCCAGCTTTCTAAAAAACTCCTGATTTTCCGATACATATCGTGCTCTCCCACCTGAATTCTAATCATAGTATAATAGTATTCGTGTAATTTTGTGTAAAAATCTGTATCAAATTAGCACTAAACTACACGAATAAATCAAGAAAAATCACACTAAATGACACGAAAGGAAGAAAACTGTATTCTTATCTGCTGGACCTTGTCTTACCTAATAGTTTGACTTATTACAATAGCTTTGGTCTTGGAAGTGAAAATCTTAATTATTGAGGAGCAGCAGAAGAAGGGAAGCTGATAGTAAAGCATCCATTCAACTATAAAGTCATCGGCGACGGATTGAAAACTTTTTTCTTCTATTCGGAAGCCAATCCAAAAGATAATAATTTCATTACTGGTACTATATCAATGGAAAGCATAAGAAGTAGTGAGATTGCTTCATAAAACAATCAAACAGCTAAAAAGTAGATTGTTACTAGAGATACGCTACTTTAATTATAAAGCAAAATGGCTCTTATGGATTCCTAGGAGCCATTTTCCATAGGATTAATAAAGCTTCTAAAATGATAGGATGAATCCACGCCTTGGATTGACAAATCCAGGGCAAAATAATATTGTAGGTGAGATAATGCTTCTTACCATAAGAGGAGGAATTATGTTTGAAAAAGAATACGCTCAGGAAGAGAAAGACCTCTATAAATTAGAACATCAGGTTCGACGTTATGTTTCTGATAATGAGAGAAAACTAGATCAAAGGAAAGACAAATTCAATAAGAATAACTCTGTTGCAGAAAAACAGATTGAAGATAAGCTGAATGAGTTCCAGAATCAGGTGGATTCCATCCTAAAGGAACTTGATAAAGAGATTAAAAAGAATCTGGATGAAAATGAAAAGTACGTGTGGGAGCGGGAAAAGGAGGTTTTCAAATCTCTTGATCAGGAAGACAAAAATAATGCGAACTCTTTTCTTTACGATGCTAAAAAGATAGCAGAGGACTTATAAGATGAGTGACTATGAAAACCAGCAGAGGCAGGAATCCATTAAGCGGTTCTCAAAGAAGTATCAGGAACTATGCAAACGAATGGATCAATCTAAGCTGCAGGATTCCATCGATAAAGCAAATCTGAAACTGGATTCTTATATTTACAAAGAAAAACAGGCGCTGAAAGAGGGATGCAAGGTTCTTGATAGCAAGAGGAACGGATCTGGTTTCTTCTTCCGTGAAGTCGGTTTCCAGGAAAGGGAAGAGAATGAAAGAAAAGATGCGCAGAGCCAAGTAGAGAAATTATTCAAAGAGTATGAAGACAGTATTTCACAGATTCTGAAAGAGTTTTCGGAGAAGAAGGAATAATTATGCCTACACCCTATAGCTTCAAGGAAAAAGAAAAAGACTTAGATTCCCTTTGCAAAGATCTTGATAACTTAGATAAGAAGGCAGATTCGGTTCTGCCTAGGGTTTCGAATGCTCGTTTTGATGAGAACAAGTATGGTACAGCTGCACTAGAAGAGAAGACATCCGAGATTGTAAAGGACGCAAAGAAGAAAATCCAAAGACAGTATGAGAAATATGTTTCTTCTGTCAGTAATCTGACTTATCAATCTTTAAAGAGAATAAAAGGAAAAGCAGAAGAAATTAAAAAGAACCAGGAAAAGAGAAGCCTTGTCCTAGAACAATGGCGGAAGCTGATGGAATCCTTTAAGGAAGGGAATTATCAAAATACGATTACCGACTGTGATCGATTTGATACCTCTTACTTCGATGATGAATTAATAAAAACTCTTAACCACAGGAAAAGGGAGTCCTATGAGAAAGAAGCTGAAAAAATCTTTCCGACCGCTTCTTTATCCGACTATTCGTTCTTCGTCCGGTATTTTGTCGATGCTAAGACAAATGAATACATTCTGAAATCCAGCCGTTATCTCTTTCTCCTTAGTGTTCGCCTCTTACCAATCGTCAAAAGCTTTTCTAAGGCAGATATCTGTGATTCTGGAAGGGTTGCTTATCAGAAACTAACAAAAGCAGAAAGAGAGAAATATAAAGACGACTATCAAGCCTTATACGACAAGGAACTGATGCTGTTTAACAAAGAATGCGAGAAAGCGTATAAGGACTTTGATTATCCGCGTAGGAAACAATTACGGAACAGGGTAACTAGGCTCAATCCGGAAGACTTCACCCTTGAGTTCTATCGTCAGAAAAAGACAGATCCAGATAAGCTCTTTGATTATCTTAAGAACTACTCTTCCAAAGTTACGGAAAAGACAAAAAAGGCAGTATTCATGGATACTCGTTCCTTGTTTAACGGAAACAGAAAAGACGAATACCTTACCTATTGGTTCTTACAGTTTGATGAAGACGGTTTTCAATATGTAGATGTATTAATTGATGGAAAGGAAAACGAATTATCCTGCTATCCACTATTAATTGAAACCTGTAGGGAAAATAAAAATCAAATCAAGGATTGCGGAAACTGTTTTCTTAAGCTGACAGAAAAGTATTGCACTGCCTTAGAACGAAGCAAAAAACAAATCAATCTTTACTTGTTCTTAAATACATCCATTCTCTGGAACAATTGTATTAAGACACTGAAAGCAAAGAATCCAACCAATCCAGATTATCAGGGGATGATTGCA
>URQF01000085.1 GCA_900549915.1 uncultured Mollicutes bacterium
CGTCCTTCCTGTGAATGCCGGCATTCACAGGAAGCCATCATCTATCCGGTCCAAGAATTGGGGTACACATCAGAATCATTATTTGTCTTACACTGAAGAAAGCAAATGAATAGCAGCAACGTATTGATGTCTTCGTTGCTCGGGTTTTCAAATAATTTCTTGCTATAATAGAAATAGAGGTTTAAAGATGAATTTAGATAAGAAAACTATTGATGAATATATTGCTCAAAAGGCAATAGAAAATGGATGATACAAAACTATTGAAGACGGGGCACTTAAGAAAACGTGCGATAACTTTTATGCTAAATACGGACCAGATGTTTTAAGAAATACACATGGTGAGGAACTAGCTAACACAATATTTGATGCGGAAACTTTCATCAGAAAAGGCAAAGAGAATAATGTTGTTCATATTAGACAAGCAGATTATTTGTTAAAGCATGAAGGAGATAAATGGATCTTTGATCGTCCAAGAACTAAAAATCCGAGAATTCTAACGAATGATTTTAGTGAGCTCGAAAAATTTCGTGATGCCTTTGTTTCGATTTGTGACTATATCAACTGTAATACTCCGAATGATGCCTTTTATAAACAAGTAGATAGTGACTTTGCAACAAAAAATGAAATGCTCTGCGGAAAAAACAATGGCACCCGTTATAAGTACTGGTTAGCTTATCTTTCGTTATGCTATCCTTCTAAAATATTGAATTTTTTCACTGATTTAAATGGCGTTCTGGAAAAAATAGGCATTCTCTTCCCCAAAAATAGCGGCAACATTATTATGAATGGAAAACTTGTCCAATATTGTATTGAACATGATATAGATGGTTTCAAATTTAGCCAGTATTGTTGGGATAATTTGGTAACAAAAGGCGAAAAGAAAAAAGACGAAAAACAAGATGACCAGGAGGAGAATCAAGATAGCAAAGAAACTGATAGTCTTGTAAGCAACAAGTCTGCTTTTGTGCCAACTAAAGATAATAAAAAAAAAAGAGACAAAGACCCAAATGGGACTAGTGCCGTCTTAAAAAATTCAGAATATTCTCGAAAACGGAATGTTATCTTTTATGGTGTTCCTGGCTGCGGTAAGAGCTACTATATTTCACACATGTTGTTGGATGAGGACGATCTGAATCGGGCTGGAAAAGACTGCTCTAATGTTTTCCGTGTAACTTTCTATCCTGAATATAGCTATACCGACTTTGTCGGACAGATTCAGCCGAGTCTAAAAGAAGGAAAGCTTGTATATGAATTCGTACCTGGTCCATTTACAAAGGCATTGCAGTTTGCTTTGGGCCATCCAGAATCAGCTACATTCCTGATTATTGAGGAAATCAACCGTGGTAATGCAGCTGCTATTTTTGGTGATTTGTTCCAGCTGCTTGATCGTGATCAAGATGGGAATAGCGAATACCCGATTACAAACCTTGAGATTGCAAAACATGTTGGAAGCGAGAATGGAAAGATCATATTACCTGAGAACCTATATGTATTTGCAACAAGGAATACATCTGACCAGAATGTCAGTGCTTTAGATACTGCATTCAAGCGACGTTGGGAATGGCAGCACATCGAGAATAAACCAGCTAAATTCGAAGAAAACAAATATCTCCCGGAAATCCGGAAGGATGGCAATCTTGTCTCCTGGAACTCGTTTGTTGATGCAAGGAATAAGAAAATCTGTGAAGCAAATTCCGGTAATGGCTCAGACAAACAGCTTGGCTATTACTTTGTCCGTGAATGCGATTTGATAAGCGAGAATGTGAAGAATACGGATGAAGCCAAGATAGCAAAATTCTTCTGGGAAAAGGTGTTCAGGTATCTGTGGAATGATGCCTTTGCAGTTGATCATGCTAAAGGACTTAACAAAGACAGGCATTCCTTATCGAATGTTCTTGATTTGCTTACTGGCAATCCTGTTGATATAAAAGACATTCTCTCAGAAAATATTGAGATCGGATAGTATTAAAATGTTGAAAAGAATCTGGATGATAAACAATTGATTCTTTATGCATTATCATTTTGAAAAAGGAGTAAGGACACCAGCGGAATCGAATGAGACAGGACTCGATGGCTTTGTTGGTATTTGCTGTGAAAAGAATTCCTTTGATCTCTATGTTCCTTATGGTTTCTACTATGATAGGAATAAGGAAAATTTCTCTGATATTCGTGGACAGATTTTAGATATTCTTTTGCCAATTGAAATCACGAAGAGAGAAAATCCAAGTCTGTTCTCTTCTGCTGGCGATGAAGATAACTGCCTTCTTTTTGATGCTTATAAGAAACTAATTGATGATTATTTAGTCAATGGTCGTTTCTTTGAATCTATAAAGGTAATAAGTCATTTAGGAAATGGAAAAATCAACTGGAAGAAGACTAGGCAGGGGAAAAAGATATTTGAAGAGGATCGAGTCGTATTTGAAAATAGGCTTTACTCTAGTAACCGAAAAGAAGAAAACCTGATTTCTTCTCTTCAGCTATATTGCTTAAGAAAGGCAAAGGAATCCATAGGAGTTCTCTATGAGGATTTCTTTGTCCCTTCCTCCTCAATTAAAGAGGATGAGATTGATAGAGACATTCTTATTCTGAAACGGATACTATCTCAGACCTATAATGACAGAAAGAAAAAAATTATTGATTGGATACTGATTATTCTTGATTCCAATAGCGGATACAGAGCACACAATCAAAGCGAATTCGGAACTAGATGCTATGAAGTGGTCTGGGAAGAGAGGCTAAGAAAAATCTATGGTAATACTTCCGAAAAGGATTATTTTCCTCAAGGACATTACTATCTGAAGAATGATAGTAAAGCTAAGGATATTTCCTATCTTCGTCCGGATATTATTCATGAAGAAAAAGAAGAAATATATATCCTTGACGCAAAATACTACTCTTATGGTTGTTCGAAGGATAGAAACTATACTCATCTACCAGCTACGGAATCTCTTTCGAAGCAGATGAATTACGCTCGTTATGCTTTGAAAAGAATGGGAAAAGATAGTAAGGTCTTGAAGGTTATTTATAACGCTTTTGTTCTTCCTTTAAGTAGAGACGAAGAGAGTCAAACAGGCCTGGAGTATTTCGGATATGGATCTGTTGATGGGTATCAAGGTGAAACGTATACCCAGATTTATCTCTTTGGTATTCAGACAAATAAACTTATCTCCTGCTATTTATCTCATACTAAGGCACCGGACTTAATCGGAGAAATAAATTCCGAGGCAAACAGATATCAGGCACAGTATCAAAAAGAAGAAAAATGATTCTATAGAAAGACAATCTTAGTATCGATTTTAAGGTGCCTGACAATCCTTTTTATGAATCGTTTTCTGTAATAGAATAAAACCACAAATCTACGGAGGCTTATCTCTATGGCAATAGATATTCAGGATGCAAAACGGATTGTTAAACGGATTCTGCTTTCCAATCTGATTGTGGATAAGTCAATCTATCTGACTCCTCTTCTTTCTGGCCCTCATGGTATCGGAAAATCCACAGTCATCCATGAGATTGCCAAAGAGCTCCATGGAGTTGCTATCACGGTCGATGGCGGACAATTGAAAGAGGGAGAGATTACCGGCCTTCCTTATCAGTACAGTGATAAGGATGGCAATGTATCCTTTCGTTTCCTTCCTCATTACTCCGTTAAGAGGATTCAGGAGAGGGAAAAGAGAATCTATCTGAAGTCTCATCCGGATAGGGATAGTCATCTCTTCCAGGATATTCATAACCCTTATGCGAGGAATAATCTCTCTGCCGACGAGAAGATAAAGAAGATTCTAAGCGGTGAGATTACTCCGGTTATCTTCTTTTTAGATGAGATTAACCGAACAGAGAGGGGTGTCTACAAGGAACTCAGGAATTTATTATTGAATCGCAGCATCAACGGATATGTCTTTCCTTGGTGGGTCTTCTTTGTCGGAGCAAGGAACCCGTCGACCTCTTCGTCTTACTACCAGACTATTGATAGGGATCCTGCTCAGCTTGACCGTTTTATTAAGATTGATGTGAAGACGAATTCAAGCTCGTTTCTGAATTACGGACAGGAACATAACCTTTCTCCTGTTCTTCTTGAGTACATCAAGGACAACAAGAAGAACCTGAAATCCAGTGATGATAAAGGAGAAGAAGAAGTCCTTCCTTCACCTTCTCCCCGAGGATATGATAGGCTCGATACGATCAGGAAATCCTTTTCTAAGCTGACTCCTTTCTTTAGCGATAAGGAAAACGATATCCGGAAAATTAACAAAGACTTCGAGGTTATCTGCAAGGCAAAACTCGGGAAGGATGTCGGAGAAGACTTCTTCCAATACTATAGGAATCATTGTTTTGATGTTTCTGCCGATGATTTTCTTTCGGATGACAAGGATCTTACCCGGACACTTGAACTAATTAAGCTAAATGATGTGGTGAAGAGAAAAGAACTTTCCAAAGAACTGATCAACTATAGGAAAAATCAGCCAAACTCCATTGGACAGAACTGGAAATGGCTGAGTGAATTCGAAAACAAGCTATCTCTTCTTTTGAAACAGCTGGATAAGCCTGGACAGATTGAGTTTGCTCGTTCTTTTAGGAAAGCTAAGAATATTAATGGATTATCTCTGCCCTCTATTTATCATGATATTTATATTCACTTACTTCTTCCTATCAGCAAAGAAGCCAGTAGTCTTTTTGATCTCTTTGATAATAAGCTATGAGTACAATAGACCATTACCAGAACCTCCGTTCCCTTGTTGCTTCTTCTGTGATGGATAATCTTCATGAAATAGAGGAGAACATAAAAGGCTTGTTTGAAGATATCCCCACCTATTTCTTCTTCAACGGAGAAAAAGAAGCCTTCTATAAAATGAATAGAATGGAAGTGAAACTGGACTTATCTATTAAGCAGCCGGTTGCCTTTGATTTAAATGAGGAAGGATGGCTTATTGCTTCCTGCCAGCCAGTCTTACTCAGTGTTTTATCCTTAAAGGAAATCAGGTTATTGTTTCTAATGGACAGGGAAACGTGTTCTCCGTACTCTTTAAAGACACGTATAAATCAGAAAATTCCTTCATCTCATAAACAGGAAGACTATTTGAATCTAAAACTGAGGGTGGATAGCCTTTTTGCTATCATACAAGCTGTTTATCAATGCTTTAGAAAAGAAGCAAATCCACTACATCTAGACTATAGTTCTTTTTCAGAAAAACAGGGTGATTTCTTTGATCAGGCATCTTATTTCTTTGACCAGGCATCTTACTTTTGTAATGATGAAACTGAGTCAAGTGAATCTATTCCAAAAGAAAAAGGCTCTCTGTCTTTAGCGGATTGTTTTTCTCCTGTGGATTTGGAAGAAGCCAGCAAAGAAGCTATTTATCAGTTTGCTTCCTATAGGCAAGAAAATTCTTCTCCCTCTTCTTATGGAAGAGGGACTAATCCATGGGATGAAATCTGCAAAATAACGAGACCAAAGCAGATTATCCCGAAGTGGATTAAGATTCTAACTCGCTTCTCAAGCGGAAGGACGAGGGAAGTCAGAAAGACAAAGACAAGACTCAATCGTCTTCAGCCCCAGCGCTTTGATTTATCCGGAGAGATTAAGGAGAGAAGACCGGAGGTTGTCTGCGCCATCGATACTTCCGGAAGCAGGTATGCGGATAGGATTAAGAAAGCCCTAGGGCAGGTCCTTGCCCTGAAAGTTAAATTCAATTACAGTATCACCTTGATTGAGTGCGATGCGAAGATTCAGAAGATTACGGAAATCAAGAAAAAAAGCGACATTCCGGATGAATACCATGGTAGGGGCGGAACTTCCTATCTTCCTGTTATCGACTATATTAATTCTCATCCAAGATATCGGAACGCACTTCTGATCTACTTCACGGATGGATATGGTGATGGTGAAATCCCAAAACCGAAAGTCCGACAGACGGTCTGGGTTCTGATCGGAAGTGATTATCTTTCTTTGAAGAATCCTTATGGAGATGTTGTCCTAATCGATGGAGAAAAGACGATTAAGAGAAGCAGATAAGCTTTAAGAGAAAAAGGGAGAGCTACTCCCCCTTTTTCCGCTGTATGATGGGCATGTCATTGTTCTAGGGTGAAAGTCTCAATAGGCGTAGTTGTCGACGAACTAGATAGCGACTCAC
>URQF01000086.1 GCA_900549915.1 uncultured Mollicutes bacterium
ATTGTGTGCGTCGACAAAAATAAGTTACAAAAGGCCTAGAAAGAAGAGCTCAGCACACCGTATCTAGGAATATCTATAGTATTAAAAAAGTGCCCGGTTGGAGGCACTTTTTCTTTGAGACAGATTTACTTTTCTTTGTCAGCTTCCCTAAGGATACGCTTACGCTCTTCCAGACGACGCTTCTTTGCTTCTTCGTTCTTGGCTTTGGAAGTATAGGCATTGACAACAATGATAATACCGATCCTAGCCACGAACCTGACGATGGTTCCGAAGATACGGAAGTCGATGACTCCATTCCTGTGCCATGCGCTTGCCCAGTTCTTCTGCCACTGGTAGAAGACATTATCGGAAGCATGTCCGACATTGAATGCTACCCTACCGAAGATAGCGAAGACGAGACCTGCAATCCAGATGGCACCGAAGATGGAGTACCAGACGATTTCGCCTTTGTACCTTTTCTTTCCTTCGGGAGTCTTTGTTTTTTCTTTTTCTTCCATGACGTAATTCTCCTTTAATCGGCTTTCTTCTCTTCTTTATTTGCGTCCATTTCCTGACCGGCTTTGACAAACCTGACGTTCAACTTATTTCTGGTTGCTTTCAGGATATCATCGAAGTAGGAAGTAAACCTATCGAAGAAAGCATTGATATTCGTGGTCTGTTTCTTTCCGGTGAAGATATCAGCATCGGAGTAGACTTGGTTCCGTGCATAGACGAAGTCAGCATCATGATCTCCATAGGTGTTGAGGACATTGACCCTGTCTTGGTTGAGTTCATGGAATTCGTTCTCAAGCCTACGGATAGAGGGATCATTGTGGACATCGAATTCTGTATCCTGGTTCGGATTGATTCCGCCATGGCTCTTAGAGTAGCTCTCAGCATAAGTCTGGACATTCTTATTCAGTTCCCTGAACTTATTGGCAATCAGAATGCAGGAAATCTTTCCGGAAAAGGCGTGATAGTAGCGGACATCGGTCCTGATCAGCTGTTCGAAGGAATCATCTAATTTGTTCTGCTGTTTCAGAGCAGCTAAGGCAGAAGAAAGGAATCCTTCCAGATAGCCACGGATATTGACGATGGAAGTGAATAATTCAAGAATCAGGGATTCTTCGACATGGACCTTGGAGTTGATATCAACAGTGACAATACGTCCGGGATCTCCATAGACATCCTCGATGAGGTACTGCCTGTCTTCTTTCAGCTTCTTTCCGACATCTCCGTTGCGGTCGCAATTGACGGCAAAAGGAGTGCCTTCCTGAGTCAAAGAAACCAGTGCTTTGCCTCGCTGTTTCCGTTCTTCTAAATCAAAGCCGTCCTTGCTCTGGCTCGGTAAACAATACCAGAGAGTGGATTCAAGGATTCGGGCAATCGTAAGGATCGTCCTTACGTTACGTTCTTCGTTATTCATGGTCTTAAGCTCCTATTGAATATAAACACACATTTTTCATTATAGACAAAACAGCACCCTTTTCCAAAGGAATTCAATGTTTTCAGTCCTTGATGGTGTCGTTTTCCATCAGTTCTGGGTTATCCAGGTATGTTTGCAGGTCACAGACATGCTTGATGACATGGTTTGCTTTGGCTTTAAAACTATCCGAAGCCTGACTCCTTGCAAAGGAATGAGGAAACTTTGAGAACCTAGTCAAATCATTTCCGCTGTCTCCGCAGACAAGGACTTCTTCCGGCTTGATGTTATGCCTCTCACAGTATTTCAGCAAGGCGTCTCCTTTATTGGCCTTTGGAGCCGTAACCTCAAGAGCACTGCTAGAAGAAGCAAAGGAAAAGAAATCTCCGTATTCCTTCTTGCATTTTTCACAGTACCTTTCGGCTTTCTGTTTTGCTTTCTTTCCGACTCCGAAAATCATCATCCTTTTGAAGCAGTCCGAAGAAGACCTTTTCTTTTCAAACCTCTTATCATCTCCTAGCCTTAACTCACGGAAAGCAAGACGCAAGTAGTTATAGGTGTAATACAGGATGCTGGATATCGCATTCCTGTGGGGAGCTGTGAAATAGAGAAAATCGAACTGATCGAATAGAACCCAGCCTTGGATATTCTTGTCTGGCAGGTACTTTTCGTAGAACTCGATCCTCTTCTTTCTATCAAGCGGCCTCCTATCGTGGAATCCGTTCTCGTCTTTGATATATCCGCCATTGCATCCGATGAAGTCGGCATCCCGTTTCAGTCCTTTCCTGACAGAGGGAAGGATTTTGACGTTTCGGCCGGAAACCATGCAAAGCTTACCGCCCTGATCGATGAATTTTTGTAGGAAGATCCGGTTCTTCTTCGGCCTTGCGTAAAACCTGTTTTTCGGATAAAAAAGCGTTCCGTCTAAGTCTGTAGCTATGAGTTTGATCATATACCTTTATTATACAGACTTTCGAGACGGAACGCGGATGAAAATCGATGGATTATTCGACTTTATTTGTCGATTTCGATGACACCATAGCTATGGTCGTCACGTTCATAAAGAACATTCACGAGACCAGTAGAGGAATCCAGGTAGATAAAGAAGGAGTGACCAAGAGCATCCCTTCGTGCAAGAGCCTCATCCCTGTCCCTTGGAGCCAAGGATAATGACTTCCGCTTTACGACTTCGAAATCTGCTTTTTCTAAGGAAGAGTCCTGAATGGCTTCCCTTTCGAAATAATCATTGAACGGCTTATTCTTCTTATTGTTCTTCGATAACTGTGTCTTCCTCTTTCGCCTCTGCCCTTCTAACTTTTCAACGACTCTGTCGATGGCATTGTAGTAATCGGCATCGATTGCCTTTGCACGGAGATAAATGGTTCCTGCCTGCCTTGAGACTTCTGCGGATAACTGACGTTCGGAGAGAACCTTAATGGTAACAACGGTACGGATGGAGTCCCTGTTCCGAAAATAACGGCTGAACTTCGCTAGCTTTTCTTCTGTGCTGCTCTTCCTTGCCGGAGTAACGGAGACGTCTTTGGATATGTATTTGATTTCCATAGGCTGTAACCCCTTTCTTGCTATTATTATAGCGTAGATAGCCTCTTTTTTAAAGGGGAACAAAGAAAAAAGGAAGTCGGAATTCCAACTTCCTTTTTCAGATTATCGAACAACGACTTTGATGCAGCCTTCCTTTGTGTCTTTCAGAATCTGGCCTTTTTCTCGCCTATAGAAGTTAATCCTAGTGATGGTATCCTTGGAGATTTCTTCTCCAGGAAGGATAATCGGAATTCCCGGAGGATAAGCCCTGATTGTCTCTTCTGAGATTTCTCCAACGGCATCTTTCAAAGGGAGAATCTTATAAGGATCATCATAGGCGGTCCGAGGTATCCTTCTCCTGATTGGATAGGTATAGCGGTAACGAAGGACCGAAAGCTTCTTGCCTTCTTTATAATGTTCCTTGCTTAGTCTTTCAAAAGCCTGAATGAGTCTATCGATGTGTTCTTTCGTGGTTCCAGGTCCGACAATGGCAAGAACGACAGAGACCTCTCCAAGTTCTAGCTGGATATTGGATTCCTTGCGGATTTCCTTGTAGACATCATAGCCAAACCTGCCAAGACCGCGGACATCAATGACAAGCTTTGTTAGATCAATATCAAAGACCCCGGTTGTATTCCATTTCTTGATATAGTCTTTTTCATAGACGTGAATGCCTGGAATCTTGTTCAGATGTTCTCTTGCATATTTGGAAAGCTCCAAGCAACGATCAAGAATTTCCTTGCCGTGAAGAGCCCTTTCCTTTCTAGCAGCATCAAGGCTAGCCATTAAAGGATGATAAGGGGAAGTCGAGGAGAACCTTGCAAAAGCCCGCTTGACCTCAAACCTATCGATTCGTTTTCCTTTGACAAGAAGGAGAGAGGTCTGAGTCAGAGAACCCGAATTCTTATGCCTGCTCCTAGCGGTGATATCGGCACCGGCTTGCCTTGCAGAGACAGGAAGCTTAGAAGAAAAATAGAAGTTGGAACCATGGGCCTCATCACACCTGACAATCCTGTTCCGGTTATGGGCTTCTTCGACAATCTTTTTCAAATCCGAAGTGACGCCGAAATAGGTAGGATTGATAATAAAGACTGCTTTCGCATCCTTGTTCTCATCCCTTGCCTTAATCAAATCATCCCTTCTCCTCTGACAGGCAACCCCCAGTTCCTCATCGATAAATGGATTGACGAAAATCGGAGTTGCACCAGAAAGAATAAGGCCGTTTACAACAGATTTATGGATGTTTCTTGGCCTGATGACCTTATCTTTGGCATGAAGCGTACTCCTGAACCTTGTTAAGATGGCACCAGTTGTTCCATTCACAGAGAAAAGACAATGATCGGCATGGCAGGCTTTCGCTGCTAAATCCTCTGCTTCTTTAATGACTCCTTTGGCATGGTAGAGGTTATCAAGTCCGATGGGAGCATTCGCATCATACTTACTAAAACAGGGAGATAGTTTTCTCGATAAGTCGGTCTCAAAATTACCGAGCTTATGTCCAGGCACATCAAAAGGAACCGGATCTGACTCAAGGTATGCTTTATAGGCATCGAGGAACGGAGTTTTCTCCTGTTCCCTGGATTTCTTGGTTTCCATTTCGGAAGGATTAGAAACAGAATCTCTTCAGGATTTCGACTTTGTCGAGCTTCTCCCAAGGGAGATTGAGATCCGGACGTCCGAAGTGTCCGTATGCACTTAAATTCTGATAACGGAAGGAAGGCTTTGTCAAAGAGAAGAACTTGATGATTCCTCCTGGAGTAAAGTCAAAGATTTCTTCGTTGCATAAGGCTGCTAAGATTTTCTCTTTATCGACATGTTCGGTTCCAAAGGTCTCAACCGAAATAGAGACCGGCTTTGAGACACCGATAGCATAACTTAATTCAATAAGACACTTATCACAGAGCTTTGCAGCGACAATGTTCTTAGCTGCATAACGGGCAGCATAAGCGGCAGTACGATCGACTTTGGTCGGATCCTTGCCAGAGAAACTTCCTCCGCCATGCGGAGCAGAGCCTCCATAAGTATCGACAATGATTTTGCGTCCGGTAAGACCAGTATCGCCTTTCGGACCACCGATTTCAAAACGTCCAGTCGGATTGATATAGAATTCCTCTAAGCCATCTCGGTTGATATGGAAAGAATCAATAACCGGTAAGATAACTTTTTCCTTGATGGTCTTGCGGAGGTATTCCCTGTCAGTTTCTGGTTTATGCTGGCAAGAGAAGACAACAGCATTGACTTTCGGATCTTTGTCACTGTAATCGATAGTGACTTGGCTCTTCCTGTCTGGACGTGCAAAGTCGAGGACACCTTGTTTCCGCAGATTTGTTGCATAACGGACAAGCTTATGAGCCATGACTAAAGGAAGAGGCCTAAGATTTTCGGTCTCGTTGGTAGCATATCCGAACCTGATACCCTGGTCACCGGCTCCGATTTCATGAAGATCAAGAGAGGAGTCGACACCCTGTGCAATATCCGGAGACTGCTGGTCGATATAGACTTCTACCTTCCTAGTATCGGCACCGATTCCGCTTTCTGGTGTGGTGTAGCCGATTTCACGGACGACATCACGGGCGATTTTTTCATAGTCAACGCTGACATCCGAAGAGACTTCTCCGGAGATGATGATTCTTTCTCTGGTAGCCCTGACTTCAACGGCTGTACGGGAAGAGGGGGACTTAGCGAGTCTGGCGTCTAAAATAGCATCGGCAATCCGGTCGCAGAGCTTATCCGGATGCCCCTCCGAAACAGATTCAGAGGTGAATAGGTTTTTCCTTTTTTCCACTTTATTTCTCCTTTGGATTTCACCTTGAAAGGAATTTGAGGGGCTTTCTTTCAAGTGAAAGAATTATAGCACTAATTAATCTCTTTAAGAATAGTTAAGCGCTGTCTCATGAAAAAGAAAAAGGCGGCGTTAATCCGTCGCCTTTTTTCCTTGTATGATGGGCATGCCATTGTTCTAGGGTGAAAGTCCCAATAGGCGTAGTTGTCGACGAACTAGATAGCGACTCA
>URQF01000087.1 GCA_900549915.1 uncultured Mollicutes bacterium
GATATGTTAGCATCTGCGTATAGGAAAAGGCTAGCCCGTGGGCTAGCCACCCGATGATTCAATCATCGGTTTTGTTCAACAGAAAAAGCCGCCCCTTTTCTCAGAGAGGCGGCTAAGCTTATTTCTTCCTCGACTGAATGATCTTCTCAGCTAATTCTTTTGGAACCGGCTTATAGTCTTCGAAGGTTAGGTTGAAGAAGCCTGTGGACTTGGTGAGAGACTTGAGTTCGTTTGCGTATTCAAGGATTTCAGCTTGCGGGACAATGGCGATGACATTGAGTGTGCCATCGTCTCCTTCTTCGGTTGCACAGATCTGACCACGCTTGCGGCTTAAGTCGGAATAGACCGAATTCAGGTAGTCTGGAGAGACATTGACGACAATCTTGTAATAAGGCTCTAAGAGAATCGGAGCGCAGTTCCTATAGGCGTTTTTGAAAGCAAGCCTAGCTGCGTTCTTAAAGGCCATTTCATTGCTATCGACTGTATGCTGCTTACCATCGGTTAAGGTAGCTTTGACGTTGATGACTTCACTTCCAGTCAACAAGCCTTTCTTCAAAGCTTCATGGAAACCTTCTTCCACTGGCGGGAAGTAGCCTTTATCGATATGTCCGCCGAAGACCGTGGATGCAAAGCTTGTTTCCTTTGCGGGCTCAAAGGTCCTGTTCACGACGCCATAGTATCCAGAACCTCCGGACTGCTTGATATAACGACCTTCTGCTTCTGCTTTCTGTGTGATGGTTTCTTTGTATTCGATCTTGACGGCTTCTGTATGGAACTTAATTCTATTTTCTTTGATTTGGTCTAACACATAATCTAAATGGGAAGAGGAAAGGGAGCCTAAGAGAATCTGGCCAGTATGGGTGTTGTTATCGAGCTTCAATGTCGGCATCTGGATTTGGAACTTATTGATTTCCGGGAAGAGCTTATCGGAGTCTTTCTTTGTCTCTGGAACCAGAGCACGGAAGAACGTAGCGGTCGGATATTTGGCTGGTGCAAACTCCACAACTCGTTCCGGTGAAGAGAGCGTGTAAGCGACTTTCCTTTCCTCGAGCTTGGTGGCAGCTCCAATGTCTCCGGCTGTAATCTCTGTTGCTGGAGTCAGCTTTTCTCCACAGATGGTGAATAAGGATGTCCTCTTATAGGTCTTCTTATTATTTGGACAATAGAGAGTATCTCCTAAATGGACAATACCAGAATTGACTTTGAAGATGGAAATCCTTCCTTGATAAGGATTGTAAGCTTCTTTGAAGACAACTAAGGAAGCTGGCTCTTCATTGTCTGTCTTAACTTCAACTTCCTTGCCTTGTTCGTCTTTTGCGATATAAGGCTTTAGATCCATTGGAGATGGGAGGTAATCAATAAACCTATCTAACCTTGTATTCAATCCAATGTTCTTTGTGGCAGAGCCGACAAGAATCGGATAAAGGTCTCCGTTCAGAACGCCTTTGCGTAGTCCGGATTTGATTTCCTTATCCGTCAAAGGTTCACCAGAGCAGAACTTATCTAACCTGTCTTCGCTTGAATAGGCAACCGATTCGCATAGACGGTTATAAAGCGAGAAGATGATTGCTTTCTTATCATCGTAAATAACATCATCGACGCAATCGGTTCCGTTAAACTTACGGGCTTTCTTTTCTGGAACATTGACAAAGCCATCGAATTTCTCTCTATGTCCGATTGGATAGGAGAAAGGAACACATTTGTGTTCATCGAGTTTTTCTTTGATTTCTTCGTACAGGGAATCAAAGTCTACATCATCTTTGTCCCTCTTGTTCAAATAGATGAAAATCGGAACACCGCGTTTCTTAAGCCTCTTGAATGCTTTCCTTGTTCCGACTTGGACGCCTTTGCTTGCATCGATGACCAGAACGGCACCTTTGATTAAGCGCGTGATACCAATCTGTTCGTAAATGAAGTCATCGTTTCCAGGAAGATCGATAAGATTGATTTTGTAATCCTTATAGGCGAGAGGAATGATAGAAGAAGATAACGACATCTGGCGTTTCTTTTCTTCATTCCTGTAATCGGAAATCGTATCCTTCTCTTCAATTCTTCCTTTTTCCTTGATGAGTCCAGTGATATAGGCGAGAGCTTCGACTAAGGTTGTCTTTCCACTTCCCTGATGTCCGACGACGGCAATGTTTCGGATTTTGTCTGGTGTGTAAATCATGGATTCCCTTTCTTTTTGTAATCGCTTACATCTAAACTGAATCTAGTATAATCCCTAAATATCCGAATTTCCACTATTTTCTATGAAAGGGATTTCTTTCTATGCTTAAAGTAAAAAGACTATTCCTGTTTTCAAGGAATAGCCTTTGCGTTACTGTCTATAAAGTGGATGGAATCAATACTCGTCTTTTCCGGACACTAACTTAGAAGAAGCAACGATTTTTTCAATCTCATCTACGGGTTGCTTTAAGTAATACTTTTCTATAAAATTCTTTTTTTATTTTGGCACAGGGAAGATGCATAAAGTCGCAAAAACAATTCCTGATTTTTATTGGACAAACAGAGCAGGAAATTGCCGAGAAAAGAAACCTCCTTTTTCTTTTATACTTGGTTTGGAGAAGGCCTGATTTTAACGTAATTTTTAAGGATACGGCATAGTTTATGGTGATTAAATACGTTTCTTCTTGCTTTTTTCTCCGTTCCGTTTTAATATTTATTTTGCTTTGGCTACGTAGCTCAGTTGGTAGAGCGGGCGGTTCATACCCGCTATGTCGAGGGTTCGACTCCCCCCGTAGCCACCACTTGGAACAATAGCTCAATTGGTTAGAGCCCTCGGCCCATAACCGAGTGGTTGTAGGTTCAAGTCCTACTTGTTCCACCATAATCGCTTATTATCGGTACCTTCTGAAGGTATCGATTTTTTATTTCTGCTGCCATTACAAAGAAAATAAAGATAATTTAGTGTAAAATACTGATGTTGAAGAAAGAGATAATAATCAATATGGAACAGGAACGCATTCAGAAGCTTCTTTCTGAAAGGGGATATTGCTCCCGGAGAAAAGCAGAAACCCTTCTTAGTCAGGGAAAAATAAAAGTCAATGGAGTCGTTGTCACGGAACTTGGGTTCAAATGCTCAAGGGAAGATGAAATCGAAGTTGACGGAGTGAAAGTCAATAATAGCAGGAACAAAGAGCCCGTCTATTTAAGGATGAATAAGCCTTATGATGTCGTTTGTACCGCAAGTGATCCCGATGGCAGAAGGACCATTATGGACTTTGTTCCAAAGAAATATGGCCGTGTTTTTTCTATCGGACGTTTGGATCATAACTCTACTGGCCTTATTCTTCTGACGAATGATGGTGAGTTTGCGAATCTTAGGACGCATCCTTCCTCTGCGCCGGAGAAAGAATACCTAGTTCAGTGCAAGAATCCCTATCAGGGAAATGAAATCGAGAAGATGGCGAATGGTATTTATATTGTCAAAGACGGATATAAGGCAAAGCCTTGCCAGGCCAAGCTTGTCCGGAACCAGGAAACTTCCTGCGTCTTCTCTGTTGTCCTTCAGGAAGGAAAAAAGCGTGAAATCCGTCATAGGATGGAGACTAGGAATCATCCGGTCACTGTCTTAAGGCGAATCCGGATTGGAAATATTCTTTTAGGCAAGAGGAAACCTGGTGATGTGAAGGAAATCCCTCTCGATGAAGTAAAACGCAGGAAAGAAGAATGCCTCACCCGGAAGCAGAATAATCCGTATCAGGGAGAGAGGAATGACGACGACCAGCAATAAAGAGGCAATCATCAAGAAAAAAGCAGGAAGGCTTTTCCTTCTTGCGGCTATTGGCTATGGAATCGCCCTTCTTGGTCAGATTCCAAATGCCACATGGTTTTCCTTTTATTCCATTGATTTATCGGATTTAAGGACAGTATTTGTCTATGCGCTTTACGGATTCTTCCCCTCTGTCTTCGTGATCCTATTCAAATCCGCATTGGTTGCATTGACTTTCTTTGAAAGACTCTGTCTTCCGTTTCCTCTCTATCCGATTGCAACGGCACTCAATAGCCTTGTGCTCCTTCTCTTCCTTACCTTCTTTGATCGAATCTGTCATGTCTTCTCGAAAGGACTGCCTGGACGTCTTTACGGATACCTTAGGACAAGGCTTTTCACTTCTGCCGTGTTCGGATACTTTTCTTTCCTTTTCATTCTTCCAACGAGGGTGAATGGAAACCATCTCACTTCTATCTTTACAGCAGAACCAAATAGGGATCTTAGGAATTCTCTTTCTCCGTCATTCTTCCTGAAAGGAAACCCCTATAGGATGACTGCCTTCCTATACGGCATCTTCTATTCCTTAAGGATCAATGCCTGTATCTTTTTCTTTTATGAACTAGTCTGCAATCCACTCATTTTCCGGAAAAGGAAATCACCAGTCTTAGGCTCCAAAGTCTTCATTACGGAACGTGATCTAGAACATTTCTCACCTTTTGACTCGATTAAAGAAAAAGCAATTCAGCTTGGAGAAGACAAAATACATCTTCAGAACAAGATTAATAAACGCAACCGGTCTCTCCAAGAAAACAATATCATCCACAAGGATGTGAACCGGAACGAATATGCTTATTTCCTCCACATTGATGAGTTTGGAGTCAGGCGTGAAGTGAAGTTGAGTTCCTTAGTTCATTCTTCTGCCTTGATTCTTGCCTATCTCACGAACATCTATCCCAAACAGAACTACAAGATTCTTTCCTACGAGAGCTTAGGCGATAACTACGCAGACGCTTCTACGGACGGCTTATCTAAGAAAGTGTTCTATCAGATCCATCACTGCGACAAAATCACAACCTATAATTATTCTATTTCCATTCGAGTGCGATAGCAAATAAAAAACTGCCTTGGCCGTTTGACCAAGGCAGTTCTTTTTTGTCTCTATTGAGATTAGTCTTCGGCAGAGATAGCCTGGACCGGGCAGCCATCGATAGCAGCCTGGACAGAAGCTTCATCGGAAATAGTTCCGGTGAATTCAGCCTTGCCTTCATCATTGAGGATGAAGGAATCAGCGGCAACACCAGTGCAAGCTCCGCATCCGATGCATAAATCGGCATCAATAACAACTTTAGTCATTTTGTAACATCCTCCATCGATATTTTAGCGAATAGGAACGAGGCTTTCAAGGGGTAAACGGTTAGTACAAACTAACTTATTAATCGGAGTGCTTTGTTCTTTATCTTTTTTCTACATTGAGCCAAGGAGTTTGTTTTCAGATAAAATTTTCTGAAAAACCGTTGACTTCCTGCTCCCACTGAGGTATTATTATTTCCGCTTAAATGGGCCTTTAGCTCAGTTGGTTAGAGCGTGCGCTTGATAAGCGCAAGGTCGGTGGTCCGAGCCCACTAAGGCCCACCATTTAAGAAAATCAGCCAGATTCAATCGGGTCTGGCTTTTTTCGTATTTGTTTCTGCTTTGACAAAATAGAAAAGACTGTTGCCATCAGCTCCTCTGCTTCCAGCAAAACGAGGCACAGCCTTTTAGGAGATATTTTAGATTCCTTTGTTTGTAAGGGAAGTATTTGTCCTTTTATTGGTTTTCTATCAGAACAAAGCAAACTAGTTTTCGAAGCGCGATTCGAAAACTTCTAAGAAACACAGGAAATTCGTATTACAATTCGGATTCGGTAAAGAATGACTTGTTTTGATTCGACGAAAAAGTGTGTTTTGGAGCTAAGTCCTTAAATTTCGGCTAAACAGACAGATAGAAAGCTTTTTTGTAGATTAGATATTCCTAGATACGGTGTGCTGAGCTCTTCTTTCTAGGCCTTTTGTAACTTATTTTTGTCGACGCACACAATT
>URQF01000088.1 GCA_900549915.1 uncultured Mollicutes bacterium
GCTAAAATTATTTAATTCTTTGAATAATGTTCATGAGAAGAAGGAACAAAAGTGTTTTGAGCTGACCTAAACACCTCATCCTCTCAACGTTTTTCTGGTGGAGAACATTTCCTGGCAGGTCTTTTCCATCAGCTTACGGAAGTCCATGGCATGCCCGCCCTCCCATGAAAAAACTAAGTAGTCGAACCACTTCCACACGCTCTTCCGTCCGATCCAGAGATGGACAGAGAAGATCTAATTCACCAAGCAGCCGAGCCGGTTGACCGGCCTGAGAAAGACACTGCCAGCGAGTCTATGGTCGCGGGACTATGCAGACGAGACGAGCTGAAACTCGTATGCTTCTCCTTCGGTTCCGACATCGGTGCTTTTATTAACGTGCGTTCTGCCTAGACAATGCCGGAAAGCACGGCATCAGCGGCGTTTTTGGCTATCTTCTGGATTTTTCTCTTCCATAGTAGGCCCAGTGCACAAGGATGCTTCGGCAGAATGGGCCGCCTGTCTGAGAATGGAACTGTTTGAAAGAAGCAAAAGCATCCTGCAGTTCCTTTTTCCCCTGTTTTAGAATTCTTCTTCGTCCGTAATATGTTCAGCCGTTGTGTTCTTAATGCAATCAACCCTGAGACTCTTCCAGTCGAAGCTGTCTTCGATCTCCTTGACTTTCGCTAGATCCGGATGAGTAACCGGATCTTTTAAAGTAAAGATAGTGCAGCAGTCTTCATAGGGACGAATGGAAATATCAAATGTTCCAATCTTTTGTGCAATGTCGATGATTTCCGTTTTATCATAGGTTGCCAGAGGACGGATGAAGGGAAGAGTCGAAACTTCTTCGATGACTTTCCTTGAATAAAGAGTCTGACTAGCAACCTGACCGATGCTCTCACCACCGGAGAGAACCAAGTCATTATGTTTATAGGCAATCGCTTCACTGATCCGAAGCATCCTTCGACGCCTGATGGTAACACAGTAGCTTGGACCTGCCACTTCATAGATTTTCCGTTCCAGTTTCGTGAAAGGAACGACGTAAAGCTTGATATCGGGTTGATAAACGTTCAGGACACGGAGCAGATCATGAATCTTCTCAATGACAGCCTGGGAAGTATAAGGAGGAGCGGCAAAATGGATGCATTCCAGTTTGACTCCTCGTTTCCTCCTAAGATAGGCAGCGACCGGAGAATCAATGCCGCCAGATAAAAGGCAGAGGGATTTTCCTGCGATTCCAAGAGGATAACCGCCCCTTCCTTTATCTTTCTTAGCGTAGACATAGGCATCTTTCCTACGAATGGAGAGATGTATCATCAATTCTGGATGATGAACGTCCACATGTGCATTCTTTGTATGAGTCAGAATATAAGCACCGACTTCACGGCTGATTTGATCAGAAGTCCTTGGAAAAGTCTTATCAGCACGCTTGGTATCGACTTTGAAGGTAGAAGGATTGACTTCGTTGTACCTGTCTAATGCCTTTTCTTTTAAAGCATCCAATGTCTTATCGACACGGACCGCCAAAGCAAAAGAGCCGATGCCAGGAACCTTCACCAATGACTTCTTGATTTCGTTATAGTCTTCTCCATTGAGATGGATATAGATATGATCCCTGCGGATATCATAGGTAAGGTTCTTGAAGTTCTTTAAAGCAGCGCGGATATTCTTGCCAAGAAGATTGATAAAGTCCCTGATGTTCTTGCCTTTGGTTGTCAGTTCACCATAGAAGACAACAATGAGGTTGCTATTCTCGTTCATATTTACTCCTTAATCTTGATATCCTGAAGGATATCCTTCAGTGTCTGAATAAAGTATTCTCCATCTTGAATGTCTTCTCTTCCAGAGAAAGAAAGACGGATATTATTCGAGCTGATGATTTCATCAAAACCGGCATTTTTGACAATTGAGGAGAAACCAGCTTCCCGTGCAGAACAAGCCGATTTCGTCGATACATAGATTCCTTTGTCCGAGAGAGCCTGTGCAATCACCGATCCTTTATGCTTCGTAAAGGCAAAGGATAAAATAAACGGAGATCCATTGAAAGGAGAAGTAATGACAATCTCATCCATCTTAGAAAGTTCTGCTCTAAGATAATCATTCCTTTTCTTTGCATTCTCTCTACGCCTATTCCTACTTGTTAAGGAAAGACGGAGTGCAGTGGCTAAGGAACAATCCAAAGGAAGCATAGAAGTACCGGCCCGGTATCCGCTTTCCTGACTGCCGCCTAGAATCTGTTCATCCAATCGAACCCGTTCTTTCTTAACCAGAAGTCCAGATCCTTTTAGGCCTCCGATCTTATGACCAGAGAAAGTCCTGAGATCATAATCCGAAGAGCGGATTGGTTCTTTTCCGATAGCTTGAGTGGCATCGACATGGAGAACCGCTTTGCTCTGCTGAATGATTTCATAGGCTTTTGAAATGGGAAAAACATCACCAAGCTCATTATTCACTGCCCTGATAGAAACCAAGGAAGTGTGACTATTTAAAGCATTCTTGAGTTCATCCAGATTCAGATTTCCGTCTTTGTCATAATCAAGATAAACGACATCAAAGCCTTCTTTTTGGAGTTCTTCGAAGACATTCCTGACAGAAGGATGTTCTGCTTTTGTCGTAATAATACGATTCGCCCAGCTCTTATTGTGATAAGCAACACCTTTAATTGCTAAGTTATTGCCTTCGCTTGCACCGGAAGTGAAGATAACCTCATTGTCCTTAACATCTAAATAGCGGGCAATCTGCCGTCTTGCCTTTTCAAGCAAATCATGGGATTTCAATCCTAGTGCATGCCTTGAACTGGCATTGGCAAAATCATCCCTGGAAACCTTATTGAAAACAGAGAGTACTTCTGGATAGGGTTTCGTCGTGGCAGCGTGATCAAAATAGATTTCTCTCATTTGCTTTACTAATGGGAAGCCGAAGCTGAATCGGTCTTCCTCCTTTCGACAACACGGGTTGCTTCAGCAAAGGCCCGTTCGAAATCACCTTCATTGTAGCAGCTGACCGCCCGGTCAAGTCCGGCATTCGAATCCGTATAATCCTGACGATAGTAGTTGCCTTTTACAATCGCTGTCTCAGCAAGCTGACAGTCTTTGGACTTCTTTTCGATTTCCGTCAATAACGAAGTGGAATTGGTCTGGAAGGTGTTGTTCAATTCAAAGATCCGATTTAAATCAATTGGATAGACAGAGAAAAGATTTGTCCTTTCCTTTGCCCTGCCTTCCAGTTTTTCAAAGCGTGGCTGATAGAGAGAAGTGACGGAACTCACATTCCTGTTCCGGAGAGTAAGTTCGCCTTTTTTAAGTTTCTTGTAGGTCGTCCTAAGAGAAGAGAAAGCTTCCTGGCTCTTTTCCTTGATGGATTTGAGATAAGCATCATAGTTGTCCCTAGTCTTTTCTGCCTTCTCCCTGCCAGAACGCATTTCATTCCTGACACGGACAATAACGGTATAAGACTCTTTCCTTCCAGTTCCGGTATAGGAATCCAACCGGTTCTTTAGAAGATTGACATTTTCGATGACACCCTTAAGTCCGTTCCTGTCATTAATATACTTTTCATCGATACAATAAGCTCTTTCGTATTCTGGAAGCCTATGCCTTGCACGACTGAAACGCTTTTCGACCTGATAGGAAGAGGAAGAAAGGATATCCTGACCACTTAAGAATTCCTTTTTTGCCTTTTCTTCATTCCTGAACTGGGCTTCCCTATCCGTAATCTGCTTGGAAATAGCCTGGATACGTTCATCGATTCCATAGACATCAAGCTGCTGAAGACGGGAACAGAGATCTTGGATTTCCAAACGGATTTCCTTCACTCGCTCCGGAACATGCCTGTAACTGATAACAAAGCCGTCCTTGATCCTCTCGTCATTCTTCCTCAGAAGAGCATCGGTCTTTTTTGGAAGAACCGAATACAAGGAAGCAGTCAAAAGAGGAAGCTTATCCTGGATCTTAAGAAGCTGAGTCAGAGCCTTATCAACATCATAGAGTCCAGCGAGTCCTTCTTTATATTGGGCTTGATTGGCTAACGTATTGAACTTCTTAAAATCACGATCAGCCTCCTCGAAGATAATCTGGAAGCTGTCACTGATGGGAGCTAAAGCTTCTTTGTTCTTCTCATAGAACTCTCTGGCCTGACGATTATGTTCTTGGATAGCAACCTGACTCGAGAAAGCATCATTTTCATCTTGAAGAAGAGAAGTCAGTTCCAAGGAGAATTTGGAAACAGCCGTACGAAAATCTTTGACGCCTTGCTCAACATCCTGAATATTGTTCCGTAAAGAATGCCAATCCTTTTGAACACGAAGAGCATCCATGGAATCCAAAGAATCTTTCACCTCTTTGGCACGTCCATTGAAGATTTTATCGTACTGTTCTTTCTTTGCTACGTATTTCTTTTGATAGTCGTCGGAATATTTGCCGAGGTTACCAAGACGTTCGACAGATTGTTTGCAATCCGTTATGAGCTGAGTATAGCTGGTATCGAAAGTCTCGTGCCTTTCGCCCGGTTTCTTTTTCAGCTTGTGACGAGAGATAAAAAACAAAGATAAAAGAATGATTGCACTTACCAAAACGGCTCCTGCCACAGCAATAACGATAAGTATGGGGACAGGAAAAGAGCTTTCCTCTAAGAATAACGGCATTGTGTAGCCTCTAGATTGTTGTCTCGCGCTTATTGTAGGTGGCACGGATACGGAGAGTCTTCTTCGATAACGGCTGCTCCTTGATTAACTTCGTAAGCCTGCGGACAGCAAGTGCACCGACTTTGAACCTATCGATAGAGAAGGAAGAAATCTGAGGGCGGACAATATAAGAATACTTGCTACCGATTTCAGCTAATACCTGGATATCCTCAGGAATCTTAAGTCCAGCTTCGATAGCAGCATTATTAACAGCAGCAGCAAGAGAATCCCGTGGGCAGACAATATATCCCTTCTTATGGGTCTTGAAGAACTCCTTCCTTCCAGCATAGACGATACCATAGGAATCGTTAAAGTTCAGAAGGTTGATCTTCCGTCCATTCGCCTGGGCATAGTCAAGAAGTCCATCCCGGATATCATCAAGCCTCTTTCCCTGGTTGACAATGTCAAGAAGATAGACATCATCCTCCTTGGTAGCATTCCTGTGAGCTTTCACAACATCCCTGACCGGATCCTTGTATTCGATCCTGATAGAACCAAGTTCATTTCCTTCCCTGTCATGTCCGATAACGATAAGCGGAATATGATAGTTCTGGATAGAACGGATTTCATCCGTTCCAAGCTCATCATCATAAATAACAGCACCATCGACATGGCTCTGAATCAGGCTATCAATCACATTTCCAGCATCAATTTTGGTACGCTTGGTGATGAAAATCGAGGTCAGATAATGATAAATCTTGGCAACATCGATCCTTCCGTCAAGCCTATTGGAAACATAAGAGTAACCAGTGGAAGGAATCCTAATACCGATGTTCGTCGAAGAAGAGTTGGCTAAACCCTGTGCTAATGCAGAAGGCTTGTAGCCAAGACGCTGGATAGCATCCTCAACGGCTTTTCTTGTTTTCTCGGTAACATTCGAATGATTATTGATAACACGGCTGACCGTGGCTAAAGAAACTCCGGCGACTTTGGCAACTTCGTAAATCGTCGGGCGTTCCTTGCGATTTGTTTTCCTAGTAGTGTTTTCTTCCATAGCTTTAATCCTCCACACTCTGAAGCTATACTTATTATACTTTAATATTAAATCGAAAAAAGAAGTTTATGAAAAAATTTTCATAACATGCAGATTAAATGACACAATCTACCTTTTTCTTTCCCCTTATAAGTC
>URQF01000089.1 GCA_900549915.1 uncultured Mollicutes bacterium
GTGAGTCGCTATATAGTTCGTCGACAACTACGCCTATTGGGACTTTCACCCTAGAACAGTGGCATGCCCATCATACAAAGAAAAGCACTGCCTTTTCGGCAGTGCTGAAGTTATTTCTTTTCCTTCTCTTCTTTCTCGATCTCTTCCGGTGTCTTTTGGATCAGATCAAGACGAAGATTCGCTTTTGGTTCTTTCGGATGCTCCTCTTCTTCGACTGCCTCTGGATTATAGAGAACATACTTATCGACAAGAGAGTAACTGGACCTCCTCCTTGAGAGAGTGATCCAGCTGAATTCAATGAGGATAAAGAGAACAAAGCAATATTCGAAGAAAAACAATGGCAGAACCATAAGGATAAGGAAAGAGAAGAGAGAGAGGATAGAGGACTTGCCTCCTCCTATAGCTAGGATAAAGGCATTCTTCAGGATTGTCTTAGTCGGAAGATCCCTTCTGACTTTCCTTAAGGCATAAAAAGCAAAGACAACCGCCAGATAGCCTTGAAGGAAGACGGTGCCGATCCAGGGGACAATCAGATAGGTCGAAGCCTTGAAGTTCATCCTGCAGAAGACAAAGAGATAGCCAAGAGCAGCTTCGACAAGAGTAAGGATAATTCCAAAGAGGACATTGGGAAGAGAGAAGTTCTCTTTCAGCTTCTTGAAAAAAAGGCGGTACCGCTTTTCGGTCTTGTTGCCAATAAAGTCATTAAAGCAATCGGTCCTTGCCACAAAGGCAGGGCCGATAGTCACAATTCCGAGCGATACGAGAATAAAGAAGAGATTATAGAGAACCCTAGAATCCGCATATCCGATCAGGATATTGATGTAGTTAGCGAAAGGAGAATCCTTTCTCGAAAGACTGTGGTGAAAGAAGGTTTTCTTTTTCTTTTCCGGTTTCTCTCCCATCATCTCTCCTCCTATTGGTTAGATACTAGACGTCTAAACGGACTTCTTCACTCGGCTCCGGGAAGGAGATGGTATTGCTTGTCGCCTGGTCAAAGACATAACACTTCTTCGGATCGAAGTAGAGCTTGATATCATCTCCGGTCTTAACGAAGTACTTAGAAGGAATACGGGCGATAGCCTGTTTTCCTGCAAAGTCGAAATACAGATAGAGTTCAGATCCGAGATATTCGGCAATCTTGATATGGACTTTGAAGATGCAGCTTTGATCAAGAGAATCGATATTGGCACTTGTGACAAGTCCGATGGATTCCGGACGGATACCGAGTTCAGTTTCTTTCCCGTCTAAGGCATCAAGCTGATGGTCCTTGTTCAGAGTCGAAGTGACATCGATATAGTTTCCGTTTAAGGCAATGAAAGACGTATCTCCTTCCTTCTTGATCTTGATCGGAAGGAAGTTCCTTTCCGGAGAGCCGATAAATCCGGCAACGAACTTATTGCAGGGACGCTCGAAGAGGTTACGTGGAGTATCAAACTGCTGGACGACGCCTTTGTCAAGAACAACAATGCGGTCAGCAATGGTCCTAGCTTCGGTCTGATCATGGGTAACATAGACGAAAGTCGTATCGAGCTGCTTGTGAAGGAGAGAAATCTGGGAACGCCTTTCGGTACGTAGCTTCGCATCAAGGTTGGAGAGCGGCTCGTCAAGAAGGAAAACCTTCGGAGAGCGGACCCTTGCACGGCCAAGGGCGACACGCTGACGCTGACCGCCAGAGAGGTTTGCCGGCTTCCGATCAAGATACGGCTCCAAATCGAGGATTTTAGCAACCGTATGCACCTTGACATCGATTTCTTCTTTCGTATATCGTTTCGAAGTACGAACTGTATTCAGGAACTTTTCTTCTGTCGGCTTATCCCTGTTTTTCCTACGGACAATCGCCGTTGCAAGTTCCCTACGGGCTGCAATCTCGCGTTCCGTTAGTTTACGGACCTTGAGCGGGAAGGCAATATTCTTATACACGGTCCTGTTTGGGTACAGAGCATAGCTCTGGAAGACCATGGCGATATCGCGGTCACGGGCAGGGACATCATTGACCTTCTTGCCGTCAATACGGAGAGTACCGCCGGAGATATCCTCGAGTCCGGCAATCCTGCGGAGAGTCGTACTCTTTCCGCATCCGGAAGGACCGACAAGGATGATGAATTCCTTATCCTTGATTTTCAGATTCAGATTCGGAATAACCGGTTTCTTTGCGCCGGGATAGACTTTGACAACATTCTCGAATTCAATGCTAGCCATAACGCTTCTCCTTTGTTTAGCCTTTCACTGCACCGGCAGTGACGCCTTTGATAATGTACTTTTGTCCGAAGAGATAGAAGATGATAATCGGAATCATCGTCAGAACGATCCTAGCCCTTAGCCTTCCATAGTCGGTATGACCATAGGAACCCTGGGCGACCATCTGGATAGCGACTGGGATAGTTGTCTTTCCGATGGTGCTTCCTAAGACCCTGTTCGGAAGGAGGTAATCGTTCCAGATCCACCTGACGTTTAAGATGGCGATGGTGATGGTTGTCGGCTTAAGGATCGGGAAGACGATGGTGAAGAAGGTCTGGATCGGGTTGCAGCCATCGATCCTGGCTGCTTCCTCGATTTCAAGCGGAACGGATTTGACGAATCCGGAGTACCTGAATACAGATAATCCGGCTCCGAATCCGACATAGATGACAATAATACCGAAGAGGTTATTCAGATGCCAGCCTGAGGCAATCTGGTTCCTAGGGAGCATGACGAGCTGGAAAGGAACAACCTGTGAGAAGAGGATGACATAGTAGATCAGCTTTGTCCACCAGGTTTTGACTCGGGTGATGAACCAAGCAGTCATCGAGCAGAAGAGAAGGATGAAGATGGTGGAGAAGACGGTGATAAAGAGCGAGTATCCGATGGCATTCCTGAATTTGGATGTCACGAATCCGTTTTTAAAGTTTTCCCTTCCGATAAAGGTTTCGGCAGTCGGGAATTTCAGCGGCTGACCGGCAATCGAACCATTGGATTTAAAGGAGTTTAGCAGAACCCTGAGAATCGGAATAAAGACAATTGCTGCGATAAGAGTAAGGAAGATGTAGGTAAAGGTATTGCCGATGATTTCCTGACGGCGTTTATTGGCAGTCTTAATGACCGAAGCCGGAAGGAAGTCTTTGTTCTTTTTTTCTTCCCTCTTCAGTTCGGCAAAGAGATATCTTCCTACTTCCTTAGGAGTTCCCTTGAATCCGTATTTCTCAAGAGGTTCCTTTCTGCCTTTCTTCCTGGCAATGCAATCGTCATAGAGAACCGCAAGGGAATCCCTGTCGTCATAGCCGAGAGACTTATTGACTTTAATCGCATCCTGATAGTGGAAAGAGAACGTGATTGGCTGTTTTTCTTTCATTATGCTTCGACCTCCTTCTTACGGGTTGCCCTGACCTGAATACCGGAAATTGCGGCAACAATCAGGAAGAAGACAACCGATTTAGCCTGCTGAGGCCCTAAGTTACCATTGGAAATCGTCGTAGAGACAATATCCGCAGCTAACAGGTTCGTCTGCGGGCTGAGTCCAGATAAGGCAAGGTTCTGATCATAGAGCTTATAGGAATTAGAAAGAGTAAGGAAGGAGCAGATAGTAAAGGAGGGAATAACCATCGGAATCGTCACGTGCCTTGTGGTCTGGAACTTACTTGCTCCATCGATAGAAGCAGACTCGTTGAGATCAGTGGGGACATTCCTTAACGCGGCAATGTAGATGATCATCCTGTATCCGACCTGCTGCCAGTTCATCAAGATGACTAAGCCGAAGAATCCGTACCACGGATTCGAACTTAGGTTCTGATTGAACTGAAGAAGGATGCCGTTAAGAAGAACACGCCAGATGTAACCTAAAATGATACCGCCGATCAGGTTAGGCCTGAAGAAGATAGAACGGTAAACGTTCGATCCCTTTAGTCCTTTGGTCAGTAACAGAGCAAGCCTGAAGGCATTAAAGTTGATCGTGATGATACAGATGGCAGCAAATAGGGTCGTTCTTCCAAGTGCAATCCAGAAAGAAGGCGTGCCGTACTCAGTAGAGAAAGCTCTCTGGTAGTTCTGAATACCTGTCCAGGACCAGTTGTTGACTGCTTTATATTTGGTGAAGGAGAAGAAGATGCCCATGAAGAACGGAATAAGGAAGGCAATCGTAAAGCAGATAAGCAAAGGGAGAAGGAACACGGCCGCGTATTTTTTGTAATATTTTTGCATAAAAGGCTATTCCTTTCAAAGCGAACAAAGCTACCGGAGGGTTTCCGGTAGCTTTGCTGAATTTAAGTCTAGTAACGGATTAAGCAGCTTTCTGCTCGGCAGCTAATTTCTTCCAGGTGTTCTTGGCGTTCGTGACAAGTTCATCCCACTTTGCATTAGAGAAGTTATCGTTGTAGTAAGCCTTAATGGAGTTGACTAAGTCCGCACGCTGAGCATCGGTGTTCGGAACAAGCGGGAAGTCCCAGGCGACAGAATTGACACCGGATGTGTTCATCCAGGTAACGACTTCTTTGACAAGCGGATCCTTCGGAGCTAAGGTGGCATCAGAGGCAAATCCCTTGAACGGTGCATTGAAGCCTAAATCATTGACAACCAGTTTCTTTCCGTCTCCGTTGAAGAGATAGTTAAGGAACTTAGCGGCATTTTCCTGTTTCTTGGAACTGGATTTCTTGTTGATGCACCAATAAGCTTCGGTTCCGATGCAGAGGCCCTGAGTAGCTTCGCTAATGTTATCGTTGTTGATACCGCAATAAATAGGTAACCTGCCAAGATCATCATCAGTAACCCTACCGGCTTTTCCTTTGCAGTCGGCAGTTGCCCACTGACCGTTCTGGAACCTGGCAACCTTCTTATGAGCGAAGGCATCTGCTTCAGCGGTCCTGTTAGATGTGACCATCTTGGTTCCGTTCATCGTGGAGTTCTTGGCATAAAGATCAATGATATTACGGAAGTTCTGATTGCAGTTGAACTGAAGCTCATCCGGAGTAGAAGTGGCAGAAGCACCAAGTTCACCGACAAGAGCCCTGTTGAAGGCATGTCCGGTGATACGCCAGGAAGTAGAGCTGTCCATGCCAGAAGGAGCAAAGACACCATCGATTCCTAATTCAGTCTTATGGGCCTGCCTATCTTCGACGACAGCCTTGAGCTGAGTATAGGATTTGACATCTTCCCTCTTGGTAACGCCTGCAATAGCAGTCTTATCGGTAAGAGCGAAATAGGCATTGGTAATACTCTTGTTGTAGATGATGCCATAACCCTCTTCAGTGACCGGGATAGCTTTGACCTTGCCGTCGATCTTGCAAGCAAGAGACGGAGAAGATAAGGCTTTGAAGACATCCGTGTCATCTAAATCAGCAATGTAGTCAGACCAGTTCTGATAGCCGACAGGTCCGTTGATCTGGAAGATATCCGGAGCTTCGGAAGTAGAGACTTTAGCACGAAGAGTTGTTTCATACTGTCCATCGGCAGCAGTCTCAACTTTAAGTTCGAAACCAAGATCTTTCTTGACGGCTTCCTGGATGTTGCCCCACTTCGAGGCTAATTCCGGTTTGAAGTTAAGAATAGTGATGCTTTCGGTCTTCTTTCCGCAGGCAGCTAACGGCGAGGCTAATAACGCAACAAATGCAAACTTCAGAAACTTTTTCATTTGATTTCCCTCCTTAGTGAAAAACTTTCTCCTTCTCTCCTTTTGAAACAGATCTAAGCTGAATTCAGAAGAATTTCTTTTTCTTAGTATCTATCCAAGGTCTAATCCGAAACGGATAATTTAACCGCTTTCTTTTTAAA
>URQF01000090.1 GCA_900549915.1 uncultured Mollicutes bacterium
CTACGAGATCATCCACAACGAGGGTCCGGCCGTAAAGGCGTTCACAGGCTGGCTGCTAGAAGGGCTCGTAACCGGATGATCCGCAAAGCCGATCAACACTTGACTGGTACTATCCTTTAGTAAAATAAACGGGCTGTTGAGTTACTTTCAAATTCAGATTCAAAAAGACTGTATTCAATTTTCCTTCCTTATATCCTTCATCTGGAGAGTCCGTGCAACTAAGCAGGCCTCACCCAAATTCATCACTCTTTTGGAAAAGTATGAAAAGTCTGCTTTAAACAGAAATGCTGATATTCTAAAAAATTCTTCTGTCACCGGTTCATACGATTCCGGTTGAAGAGAAAACATATTTGCAAATGAAAGAAACAATCAATAGTAGGTGAAAGATAAAAATAGGTCGTACGTTTTGATTGTTTGTATCGTTAAACTAAAATAAAATTAAAGCGAAAGGAGAATGCGTTATGTCAATAACCGCTACAGAATTTAAGAAAAATCTAGGGAAATATCTTTTGCTTGCGGAAACAGTCGACATTTTCATCACACGTAATGGAAAAGTCGTTGCTAAACTCACAAACCCAAATCAAGATCGAGTAAATATGGCCGAATCTTTATTTGGAATCCTTTCTGATGATAGGACATTAGAGGAATCAAAAAAGGAAAGACTTAGTAAAATATGAAGGCAATAATTGATACCTGTATTGTCGTAGATGCCTTACAAAAAAGAGAGCCGTTCTTTTCTGATGCTAAATCAATTTTCCTACTTTGTGCTAATTTAAAATTCGATGGTTTCCTTAGTGCAAAAGCCATTACCGACATTGATCATCTTATCCATCACCAAACACACAGCAATGAGGCAACAAGAAAAATCCTAAGAACGTTATGCAATCTATTTCATTTACTAGATACAACAAGCCTGGACATTCAAAAGGCAATATCATCTGAAGTCTCTGACTTTGAAGACGCAGTAAGGATTGAAACAGCCATACGTTCAAAATTAGATTGCATCGTTACTCGAAATACATCCGATTACAAAAAATCAGTTATCCCTGTCTATACGCCAAGTGAATTTATTACATTAGTAAAGGAAGAAAGTAAGTCTTCTAGTGTTGATTAGTTTATTTTCTATAGATACAATTTGTAAGTCTCTATTTATAATGTATTTGTGCTAATTTCTTAATGTTGGGTTTAAGTAGAATTATAGAACAGCAAAGAAGCAAGCAATTGTTCCTGTTGTTATATTTATCATTTCTCAACTGTTCTCTTAATTTTTAGGAAACAGTGGAGCCTTTTCCTGTAGTTTTTCTTTAAACTTATTTTTCTGAACTCTCAATCTTGGATGACTTTGAAGATGAGTTCTTCCTTTATACTTCACACAAAAACCCCTCTAATGGCTTAAAGCAAGCTAGAATGCCACTTGGTCCAATTAGAGGGGTTCCGTACAAGAGATTAGTGAAAGTCTTCCGTGTTCAATTAGTCGACGAAACGGGAATAGACTTCAGAAATAGAGCTGTTGTGAGAGATAGACTGAATAACGTCAGCAAGCCTGGTATCAAGAGAAACAACCTGAATCTTGATATCTTTGCTGTTTTTGAATTTCTCAGTAAGCGGGATAGAATCCGTTACATAGATCTTTTCAAAGACTTTTTCCGTTGTCAGACGTTCATAAGCAGGATCAGAGAAGACTGCATGAGCAGCTGCCATCCTGATTCTCTTTGCGCCATGGCTCTTAAGAGCTTTGGCAGCAGCGATAGCAGATCCAGCAGTATCGATCCTATCGTCGATGATGACACAGTCCTTGCCATCAACATCACCGATGATGTTCCTGACTTCCGGCTGATACTTGTTGTTACGACGCTTGTCGATAATAGCAATCGGAGTATCAAGCTTATCTGCAATCTGACGGGCACGGGTGACTCCGCCATGATCTGGAGAAACAGCAACTAAATTTTTCCGGTCAATCTCAGGATCATTATATAAAACATGTCCTAAGAGCGGAATAGAAGACCTATCATCCTCAAGGCAGGAGAAGAATCCCTGCAGCTGAGGAGCATGAAGATTGACAGTGATGACACGATTTGCACCAGCAGTCACAAGCCTGTCGGCAACTAATTTTGAAGAAATCGGTTCACGCGGCTTGGATTTACGATCCTGACGTGCATAGCCGAAATACGGAATGATGACGTTGATTTCGCCAGCAGAAGCACGGCGCAGGGAATCGATGAAAATCAGTACTTCCCTGAGATTGTCATTAACCGGCGGGCAGGTTGACTGGATGATGAAAACCTGTTTTCCACGGACAGTTTCTTCCGGGCAGCATAAGACTTCACCAGATGGGAAGTGGGCAAGATGGACAGGAGAAAGTTCAGTAGAAAGAAGATGAGCGACGGATTTTGCCAACTCGACATTAGCGGAGAGAGCAAAGATGACTGCGTTACTATCAAGCTTCATGATAACCTCCAAACACGTTATCTATTGTACGCCATATCTTTCAAATTCAAAGAAAAAACCGAATCAATCAGCCTAAAAGGAACTGAGTGGAATAAACTTCGTATCCTTTTTGTTCAAAGAAGTGATAGGCAGCTTCAATCTTTTTCTTGTCTTTGGAAAGAGCATAACATGCGCTTCCCGTACCAGACCTTCCGCATAAAGAAAGCTTCCTATCCTGCCTTTGCTTCAGGATTTCTCCAATCAGCGGAAGTGCTTTGATGGCAGGAAGAGAGAGGACATTGATCCTGTTCTGTTGAATCAAATCCTCCTTTCCTTCTCTGAGGCCTTTCCTTAACGCATCAATATTCGGATGGACGACTTCGTTCGGATCAATGAGGTCATAGGCTTCAAAGACGGATTTCGTCGATAATCCTTCTTTTGGTTTGACAATCAAAACGTGGTAGTCATCCTTGATTTCAATCGGAGTCAGGATTTCTCCTTTGCCTTGTACACGGCATGGCTTATTCAAAAGACAGAAAGGAACATCGGAAGAGACATTGACGGCCCTTCTCTTCTCGATTTCCTCTTTTTCCTTAGAGGGATTGTAGTGCTCAACAGCATGCCTGACAGCAGCCGCATCGGCACTGCCTCCGCCAAGTCCTGCCCTAACTGGAATTCGTTTATGAATCAGAATCTGATAGGATCCATTGACTTGGTGGTTTTCTCGCCTGAAGTCAAGTGCCTTATAGGCAAGATTGGATTCATCGCAAATGATGGTCGGATCATCGCAGTAGAGATAAGTATCTTTTCCGCTGGATGCTCCTAAAGGGGAGATTTCAATAGAATCATGAAGCTTCAAGGGGACTGTGACCCTGTCGAGTTCATGATATCCGTCTTCCCGTTTTCCTTTTATATCGATAGCAAGATTGATTTTCGCATAAGCACGGACGATTGTTTCCTGCATAGTTCTATGCTCCTTCAAAGTCAGTCTGAGAAATATCCTTTCAATTATAGCGGATTTCGAAAGAAGCGAAAGAAATTTTAAAGTACTATTTAAGATATAATAAGTAAGATATGGAAAAGCCATTAAGCCGAGAAGAGCTCTTCAACGGATTGCTTGAAAAGGTAAGGAATCCCTTCACAAGCGATGAACAGAAGAATGATATCCGACGAATTCTGATTTCTTCCTCTTCCTTTAAAGGAAGGAATCACCTTTTTCTTGTGGAATGTTATCTGAATCCAGACAATTCGTTCTTCTATGTCAGCAAGAAGGAAGCCATCCAACAGGCCCAACTTGCCATCGATGAGAAAAACTTTAAAGGACACTACTACCTTCATCTTCTCTACCAGGATACAGACCCCGTAAAAAGCCGCAATCATTTAAGAAGGGCATGTGTCTACCAAAGGCCGAAAGCCTATGCCAGAAGGGGACATCTTCTTCATGATGGAATCCTCTTTGAGAAGAACAGGGAGAAAGCCTATGAAGCCTTTTATCAAGCAAGTTGTCTTCATGAGCCTAGCGGTTATTTCGGAAGGCTGCTTAGGCAAAGCGAAAAAGGAAATCTAAAAGGAGAGTTGGAAACGATCGAAAAAGCCAAGGAGGACGGGATTTTTCTTCCTGGATACATTGAATGAAGAAAGTCATTTTATTCGGAGCTGGTCCAAGGAAAGAAAGGCCAGATTTAGAAGATAGTCTCCTTGTCTGCTGTGACGGCGGATATCATTATCTCAAAGACATTGGTAGGGAACCCGATCTTCTTGTCGGTGACTTTGATACCTTTCCAAAAGATAAAATCGGAAATCCGAAACGAATCATTTCCCTAAATCCAATTAAGGATGATACGGACTCCTTCCATGCCGTAGATGTTCTTTTGAAAGAAGGGTATACAGACTTTCATCTCTATGGAAGGTATGGAGGAAGAAGGGATCAGACGCTTGCAAGTCTGAATCTTGTTTCCCATCTGAAAGACAGGGGTGCAAATGCTGTCCTTTATTCCGATGACGGAAAAAGGAAGAGGATCAGGATTGAGAATGAAGCAGTTCTTCTTTCTGCGAAAGATCATGGCTTCGTTTCTGTTTTCAGTTACTATAAAATAAGCCAAGGCGTAACCATTGAAAACAGGAAGTATACGCTAAGTGAAAAAGAGCTTTCTTTTTCAACAAGTCTTGGCTGTTCGAATGAATTGATTGGAAAAGAAGGCTATATTCAAGTCAGAAAAGGAAGACTCATCATCGTCTTACCGAAGGAGGAAGAATGGAAAAGAACAAAAATAAAATCGATTTAGTACAAAGTGAAAAAGAGCCGGTCAAAGTAGCAACCATCATCGGTATCATAACCGCCTTATTGAACCTTGGACTTGGTGTTTCAAAAAGGATCATCGGAAAAACCATGGGATACAATGCCGTGTTCTCCGATGGTATCCATTCTACCGGTGATGTACTGACAACCATCATTGCCGTCATCTCTGTCTGGGTAGCTGCAAAGAAAAGCAGTCGGACTTATAACTACGGACATGAACGCTGGGCATCGATTGCCTGTCTCGTCCTAGCCATCATCCTATTTGTCACTGCAGGAGAAATCATTATCGACTCTTCGGAATCCTTAGCTGAGATTCTGAAAGAAGGAAACGATGGACCATCAAGCACTGTCGGCTCCCCCTTCTTCTACGCCTCCCTCTCCTTAGCGATTGCATCCGTTGCCATCAAATTCATCAGGTTCTTTATTACAAGGTATGGAGCGAAGAAAGCACACTCGAAAGCAAGGGTTGCAGATGCCTGGCATCAGATCATTGATGCTCTTAGCTCCATCGCTGCCATCATAGCCTTAACCGGATTCTACTATAGGAACGGAAAGAACATCTTAGATCCGATTCTATCCTATCCAATTGCAGTAAGGGTTATCTTCATCGGAATCGAAACCTTTAAACAGTCGACACGAGAACTCACAGACCACGCCATTGATCACGATAAAAGGAAAGAGGTCAAAGATATCCTGTCCAAGTACATTGACCGAAGCAAAATCAAAGAAGTAAAGTCTCGTATATTTTCGGAAAAGTTCTATCTCGATATCGTCTTATTAGAAAACCAAGAGAAGACCCTGAAAGAAGCAGACAGGCTCTCCGACCAGAGGAAAGAAGCCTTAAGGAAGCACTTCGATAATCTCAAAGACGTAACCATCAGGACCCTTCCCGACAATCCAGAGCATCAGAAAAAGAACTACTGAATCGAGTAGGCTAGGAAATGGAAGGTCCTCTTCCATTTCCGTCGCCTCTCACACCACCCATCGTGCCGTTCGGCA
>URQF01000091.1 GCA_900549915.1 uncultured Mollicutes bacterium
CATATGCAGATTTATGCAATTTCATGTAAGCGGTTTTTCTAATAAAATATTTCACAAAGGAGAAGATATGAAAGCGCTACAAAAACTAACAAAAATAATTGTCTTGGCAGGTATGGTTGCTAGGACCGGCTGTAAGAAGCCTGATACTTCTAGTACAGGTGATTCTCAAGAACAGGTTTCTGTCTCTCAAGGAAGCAACGTTATCGTTCCAGAAAATACTGTAAACGAGACAAAGGTGGTTACTTATCCAGGACCATCTGTCTTTGAAAGCTCAAAGAAGGCAAAGATTTCTGTTGATGATAATGATCTTTTTGTCTATGAGACGCGTGTAAATCATAAACGCAGCTTTACTTGGGAATATTCTAATGACACTGCTCCCGTTGCTGTTTTTGATTTCATTGGCAAAGTCCATATCAAAATCACAGTGAATGATGCTGTGACTTCTGCCAAAGTATCTCCTCTCGATCTTGGTGTCACTCCGACATTCCATGATAATACAATCGAGTTCGATCTCGACAATCCGACGAACTATGTAGTTGAATATAACGATGATGAAAAGACCTCTATTCATCTTTTCACTTCCAGGCCAGAGGAAAATCCAATTACGGAAGAAGAGGCTAAGAAAGACGACAATATTCTTTACTTCGGACCTGGCGTCTATAAAGTTGATTCTCTTCCTATCAAATCAAATCAGACGATTTATCTTGCAGGCGGTTCCTATATTTATGGACAAGCCAGCCGATTTGGAAAATGTCACGATTCGAGGAAGAGGAATTATTGACGGCGAAATCTATGAACGACGTAGCTCAAGCGAGAAAGAGATACCTATCGAGCTTCAGCGCTGCAAGAACGTCAATATTGAAGGCGTAACGATTCTTGATCCAGCAGGATGGGCCGTTGCTAGGGTTGATTCCGAAAATATCAATATAAATAATCTGAAAGTCATCTCAGCACGTCCAAATGGTGATGGAATCTCTCTTCAGTCATGCAAAAATACAACAGTTACCGGTGGATTCATTCGCACCTGGGATGATTCCTTGGTTGTGAAGAACGTCAATCGTGGAACAACGAAAGACATCACCTTTGATGGAGTAAGTGTTTGGACGGATCTTGCTCAGTCAAGGGAAGTCGGTTATGAGACAAACGGACCGACTAGGGATAACATTACCTTTAAGAATATCACAGTTATTCATAACTTCCACAAAGCATGTAGGTCTATTCATAATTGCGATGATGCCGCAATTACCGGTGTCCACTTTGAAAACATCACTTTGGAAGATGGCTCTAGGCTCGGCGACAATCAGACAGATGGAATTAACGACTTCCTTATTGATAGGACAATTGCTTTCAATGCAGAATGGACCAAGTCTGAAGGAAAGCGTGGAAAGATTAAAGATGTAACTTTCAAAAACATCAAAGTTGATAGCCTGAAAGATACGATTCTCTGCCGTAGGCAAGGAGAGAGCGAGGAATCCTCGATTGAGAATGTCACCTTTGAAAACAGGGTCATTGAAGGAAAGAAAGCAAACTCTGCTGAAGCGATTAAGAGGACAACGAACGAAAACGTTAAGAATGTCACCTATAAGGATAATGGTGAGACTGCTGGTGCAAGGCTGACTCTTTCTTATAAGAATAATTCCGACGGAAGCAATCCGGAAATTAAGAATGTTGAAGGAAAGAAACAGGATGGTATAGCTGTTCCGGAAATCCTTCGCAATACGGATAACCTTGCTTATATTGGTGAAAGCGCAGATAGGAGCAAAGCTACTGTTAAGGTTACTCATGGTAAAGGAACCACAAACAAAGCTGAATTCGATGATAAGACCGGCGACTATGCGCTTGGCAATGCTGCTAAGCTTATCGATGGAAGCCGGGATGAAGATGTCGAATTCAAGTCCTATACCGGAGAAACGGATGAATTCATTGCGGTAACGGTTGACTTCGGTGAACTCACAAACCTCGGTGTCTTAAGAATTCTTGAGAGCAAAAAGAATGAAATCTTCCATCGTTATAACGTTTCTCTTTATGCTCGTAAGCTGAAGAGCGATGGTACGGAGAATCCAAACTTTGTTCGTCTCTTATCTGCTAGGGATTACGAAATTACACCTTCTAGCGGAAACTATGCTGACATTAACTTCACTGCCACAAAATACTTTGCAATTCAGCTTCGGTTCTTCAAGAAAGAGGGACTTGGCTACAGCGACAAACTATCCTTATCTGAGATTGAGTTTTATCCGCCTTCATTGACTTATAACAAACCGATTGCCTATTCGACAGAGCATAGTGATGTCTACAACGTAGAACGGTTAGTCGATGGAAACAAAGATGGCACATCCTACTACGAGTCAAAGACACTTCCTTGCGAAATTGTGATTGATAGGCAGGATGTCTACACCCTCAACTGCATTGTTAGGTTCCTTCCTGGAAACAGGGCTTGGACAACTAGAACAGAAAATATTGAACTCCTCTATTCTGACTCCAATGTTGCTTTCGATAAAAACAAAACCCAGTTCAAGTCTTTAGAGCCTGCAAAAGATTATGTGTTCAATCCGGAAACCGGAAACAGGAACAAAGTCGATGTACAAGATAAGAACATCAAAGCGCGTTTCATCAAGATTGTAGTCACATCCAATAGTGCTCTTGGTAATTACGGCGCTCAGTTATCTGAATTCAACGTTTACGGCAAATAGATCATTGTCAACCAAAAGGAGGAAAAAACAATGAACAAGAAGAATGTAGTTAAGCTTTTGTCTGTCTTTGCGATGGCGTCTGGTCTTGTCGCCTGCAACAACGGAGAAAGTCCGGCAACTCCGACTCCAAGCAATACTGTTGCACCGACCACAGAAACTAAACCAAGCGAACAGCCGAAGGACACGACCAAGGCATCAACTAGCGAGTCAACCAGCCAGGCAGAAAAATTTGATGACCTTTCTCCAGACCTTGAAAATGATCCGATTCCGGCCCCGACTGCTGATGTTCCGGTTGAAGAGGCTTTGGCCGAAGGAACGGAAACCCGTAGTTATAATGATGCTTTAGATAGGATGGTCAATGACTTCTCTGCTAAGGTTGCAGATGACAAAGTCACTGGTGCTACGACTAAGGTTGATGCTCCGTATCTTGAAGTCCGTGTCAATACTGCAAATGAAGTTGCACCTGTTTCCGATGATGTTTCTATTTATAAACTTGGAACCGGCAGTTACCAGATTCAGGATGGCTATTCCATTGGCTTCAAGAGGAAACTTGCCGACAACAAGACTATTGATAACAATCATCTTGTTTTAGCTTTACGTGGTGATGATAGCTTAAAGACTTTCCCGATTGCTTTATCTAAAGCAAAGAATCCAGATGGCGAGGATCTTCCTGCCTTGACTGGTGAATACCAGGAATTTGTCATCTCCCCCAGGGCAACCTTAGAGAATGAGAACACTCCGTACGCCAATAAAGACGGGAGCAATTCATCTAGGAAGGTTTTAGAGAAGATCTTAGGCTTCCACCTTTATGCAGCTGGAAACGCTGATTGCACGATTGACATTGAATCTGTTTTCCTCCGCAAAGAAGGTGCTGCTGATATCATCCTCGATAATTTCGAACATGCAAAGCCAAACGATGCTGATGCTTCTGTCTGCTGGTGGAGAGATTCTACTGGTCATATCGTTGGACGCAATGTGACTGTTAAAGAAGGCGGAAGTTTTACACAGGATATTCCTGCTGATTCTTTAAGGGATAACCTGGTTGTCGGTATTAAAGGCGACACCGCTAGTACTTCTATTGCTTTCGTTGGCGCTGAGAAGACCATTACCAAGAACTGGGCTGATTTAAAGAACAGCCAGGGCGAAGCTTTATCTGCCCCGCTTAAGAACAGCTATACTGACTTTGTTATCAACTTAGAAAAATCTGGCATTGACATTGCTCCGTCATCTATCAAAGTTGTCTCCACTTCTGCTGTTACTATCAACGAAATCTTCTTCTCTGACTTAGTCACCAGAACAGCGGAAGAGTATCCTGCAATTGATGAAGCTTCCGCTAAGGTCTTTGATGACTTTAATCGTACCCAGACCTCCATTGATGGAGACTATGAAGCTTCTAACACTAATCCGGTTGTTACTGGTGCCGGACTTGATTATGTTCTTTCCTACTCGAATGCGGACAAAGTCAAGATTGAAAACGGAAATGCCATCTTTGATGCTACAAATCTTCCGGAGAATGGCTATATTAATCTTAAAATCGGAAGTGATTTACATAAACGCACAAATGAGGACTTCCTTGTCTTTTCTAGGAAATTAGAAGGAGAAGCTTCTAGGGATGGTTTCCGCTTTGTTGCTAATGGTGAACAATGGGCAAAGAATTGGCTTGCTGCCTTCGGTGTTAAATCCTTAGACACACCATATACGAAAGACAAAGGATATTCTTTATACGTAATTGATCTTGACGAAAGCGGAATTGATTTCAGCAATACCTTAGACAGGTATTATAGTGGCAAGGGCAAGGTCTATATTGACCAGGTCTTCTTAACCAATGAATACATCGAATTAGAAAAGAACGGAGAAGATCATGCTGTCACTTTCGCTGACAAGGATCTTTCTGATTATGCAGGAACTGGCTTTAATATCTCTTCTAATGTTGTTGCCTTAAATATTAAAGGCGATGGCGTTAAAGCTACTTTAAAATCTATCCGCTTTGCTTATGCAGGAGATGTCAAATGGATTAAGGATGGCGTTATCTTTGATCAATATGGACATGCCTTAGATAGGAACCATGTCATCTCTGCGGATGGTGAGACGATTTATATCGACATCAACAACTCTGGTTGGGTTGCCAAGACAGAGCCGACGGAGTTCTATGTCCATATCGGTGCATTTGATGGAAGCGAAGGAACCTTTACCCTTGTTTCTTATGCCGAATACAATTACAAGCAGGTCGAATACATTGCTATTAGTAACGAAATCACCGCAGCTACCAATAATTACACCCATATTGGCTGGCTTGGTGCAGACCGTACCAATGATGACCACATCTACAGGAAAGCTGTTGTCAAAGGCGATGGCAAGGCAAACTTAGATAATCTTCGTATCGGTGCAGCAGGAAGCGAATACTGGGTTAATACGGCGAACAATGATGCTCGTAAACAGCTTTATCTTGAGGATGGAACTGTTTTAGAGGCTGGCAAGGTAATCTCTGCAGAAGGTGAGACTATTATCTTTGACCTCACTAAGTCTGGTGTTTCCTTTGATGGTGCTACCCACCTCCACTATAGTGATAGTGTTGGCGGAGTCAGGAAGTTCGAGTCTGTTTCTCTTCTTTCCTATCGTCCGACTTATGAAGTAGTCTATAACTATTTCTGCGCTTAATCCGAAGTCTTAAATGTAGTAAAATATAGGCAGCAAAATGCTGCCTATATTTTTATAAAAACGCATGTACCGCATTTGTATTCTTGATGACGAATATCTTACCTGTTTAGGCTTGGAAAAAGCTGTTCCCTGGGACACGATTGGTGTCGAGGTTGCTTTTACTGCGCTTGATGGAAAAAAAGGTTTGGAGCTGATAAGAAAAGAAAAACCAGATCTTGTTCTTACAGATATTCGTAGGCCGGGTCTTACGGGCGTTGATTTAGTCAAGGAATTGAAGGAAGACGGATTTGATGGCGAAATTATTGTTTTGACTGCTTATCGTGATTTTGATTATGCGGTGGAAACCTATAAGTCGGGGATTTTTTCTTATCTTC
>URQF01000092.1 GCA_900549915.1 uncultured Mollicutes bacterium
CATTGCCGAACGGCATGATGGGTGGTGTGAGAGGTGATGGAAATTGAAGATTCTTCAATTTCCTAGCCTACTCGATTCCCTTTCTTTTTTGAAAAAGGTAGAATAATTGCGTATGGAAAACAATGTAATTAAAGATGGGTTTGTTTCTTTTCTTGGATATAAAACCTATTATCGGATTGTAAATCCTTGTGGTAAAAAGGTTCCGCTTGTTATTTGCCATGGCGGTCCTGGGTCTACTCATAACTCTTATGAAGTTCTGGATGATATGGCTTTTAAAGAAGATCGTCCTATTGTCAGGTATGATCAGCTTGGCTGTGGCCTTTCGAGTCTTTCTTCTCCGCATACTTATCTTTGGAATAAGGAAACCTGGATGGACGAATTAAATAATCTTCGGGAAAAACTTGGCCTTAAGAAGATTCATCTTAGGGGTCATTCCTGGGGTGGCAGGCTTGCTCTTTTGTATTTACTTGACCGTAAACCCGATGGAGTTTTAAGTGTTACTTTATCTTCGACTCTTTCTTCTGCTTCCTTGTGGAAAGAGGAAACGCATCATTTGCTTTCTTATCTTCCTTCTTATGAAAAAGAGGCTCTTCTGAAAGCGGAAGAGGCAATGGATTTTTCTTCTTTGGAGTATCATAACGCCTATGAGCATTACTATCATTTGTTCATTGGCGGTCCGTTTGTCAAAGGCGTTGATCCGGATTGCTTGACACGGGAAAAGATCAAAGGGACGGAAGCTTATCTTACGGCTTGGGGTCCCTCAGAGTTTGCTCCGACTGGCACTTTGAAGGACTATGAAGTAACTTCCAGAAGGAAAGAGATTACGTGTCCGGTTCTTCTTATTTCTGGTGAGAAGGATGAATCGACTCCTTATCAGAATAAGGTCAGGTTTGATTCTTTATTAAATGCCAGAGAGAAGAAATGGTGCCTTTATCCGGATTGTCCGCATAGGACGTATGTTTATCAGAAAAAGAAATTCGAAGAGGATCTTTTCTCTTTCCTCAACGAAAATGATAGGGGGGTTTCTAAGAATGACTAGGAATCAGATTTGTAATCAGCTCAGCTTTGTTCAGTTGATGCCAAGTACGTTGAAAGAGGTTCGTTTTGATCTTCATTATGGGGAGTTCTCTCTTCTTTTTGAGGAGTATGATCCTTATAAAATCAGGAAGAATGGTTCCTATAAAGATCAGCTTGACCGGGTTCTGAAGGTTTTTTCCCCGGTTTCTCCTTCTGCTTATAAGAAGATTACCAAAGCGGTCTTTCTTTCTGCGAAGTTTCTTTCTTCTTATGATTCTCTAGAGTCTTTTGAAAAAGAGGTTTTGGAAGCTTCTAAGGATGAAAAAGAGAGGTTTCAGTATCTGAATGACTTCCGTCTGAAGAGTCATCTCTCATCCATGTATTTTAACCGGACTTGCCGTTTCTTCCAGGAGAGCGGACTTTTGGATGTTCCTTATCTGAGTAAGGAAGTGAAGGAGAAAGCTAGGAAGGTTTTCTCTTTAGAGGATGATAACGAAAAACTTTTCTTTGCCCTTCTTCATAAAGCCAAAGAAGAAAAAATATCCTGTAAGGAAAGGCAGGAACAGCTTTTAAAGAGGTAGGATGCTTCAATTAAGGGATGTTAAGAAGGACTACCTTGTTGATAAGGTTCCTTATCCAGCACTGAAAGGAATTACGCTTACTTTTTCTTCGCTTCAGTTTGTCTCTGTGCTTGGCCCGTCTGGATGTGGAAAGACAACGCTTCTGAACCTGATTGGAGGCTTGGATTCTCTTACTTCTGGACAGATTCTTTTTCAAGGGCAGGAAGTTTCCAAGAGGAAAGAAAAAGAACTGGATTCTTATCGGAATAATCATATCGGATTCATTTTTCAGGATTATTATCTGGTTCCGAATCTTACTGTTTTCGAGAACGTGAAGCTTGCTCTTTATGTTCGTGACTATTCCGAGGCGGATAGGAAGAAGATGGTCTTAGAAGCCTTAAAAAAGGTCGATATTGAGAAATTAGCATCCAAGAAGCCAAGTCAACTTTCGGGTGGCCAGGCTCAGCGTGTTGCCATTGCAAGAGCGATTGTCACAAATCCGAGTATTCTCTTAGCGGATGAACCTACGGGTGCCCTGGATAGTGAAAACTCTAAGAAAATCAGGCAGCTTCTTAAGGATCTTTCCAAAGAGCATCTGGTCATAAGGGTTACTCATAATGAAGATTTGGCCCGTGTTTACTCCGACCGTCTGATTCATAGGAAGGATGGCCTGATTACAAAAGATGAGAGCTTGAAGGAGAGTCCGGTTTCTTTTAAGGAGAAGAAAGAACTGCGGAAGAGTTCTCTTTCCCTCTTTAGGAAGCTGAAACTTGCTGTCCATAATTTGTTCTCCCGAAAATGGAAGACGATTTTAGCTGCCGTTGCAAACTCTTTTGGTAGGATCGGCATTGCTTTCTTTTTAGCCATCAACCATGGCTTTAAGGTTTATTCCAACAGTCTTTCGGTTGCTAGTGCTACTTCGCTTCCGGTTGTGGTTTCTTCCTATGACCAGATTAATCAGAAGGAACAGTACGGAGACAAGAACCAGTCCATTGCTTATCCGGATTCGAAAGAAATCTATCCGGCTTTGGATACGGAAAGCAGTTATGGATATACGCGGAATCAATTCACTCCGAAGTATCTTTCCTATCTCGATCAAAGGAAGAAAGAAGGGATTCTCAGCGATTATTCCATCAACTATGGTAACGATTATAACTTTAATCTGACAACCGAGTATCCAAAGTCCTTAAATGGCAGCAAAGAAGGCGGTCTGAGGGAAGTGGATACCAGTAAGACAAGCTACAACTATTATGCCTATTCCGCAGGACTTCCTTGGAATATTTTCCATTCGTTATATGGAGATTTGAACCAATACGATTTAATCTGTGGAAATAGGCCGGAGAGTGAAAATGACCTTGTTTTGGTTGTTTCAACCTACAATGCAGTCAATTTCTCCATTCTGCAGGGACTTGGGTTCTACAATCCTGCCGATACGTCTATTGATGTCAGTGACACGTCTTTAAAGACTAAGGTCAAACCGATTTCCTTCTCCGATGTCATTGGAAAGACTTATCGTATTTTTGATAATGATGATTATTTCTTCCAAAATGACTCTTATACACGGAAGGATGCTGACGGAAACAATCGCTCGATATCCTCTTTTTCAAAGCATGAGCTAACAAAAGCATTCTATGAAACCGGACGCGAATTGAAGATTACTGGCATTCTTCGTCCAAAGCAAGGAAGCAATAGGTCTAGGCTAGCACCGAGTCTCTGTTTTCTTCCGAAATTACAAGAAGAGCTGGTCAGCAAGAATAAGACAAGCAAAGTCTCTCTTGGAATCAAGAAGAATCTGATCTTTACGAGACCGGATGATTTGGATCGTTCTGTTTCTGCTAGGCAAGGCTTCTTGAAGGAAAGGAATGATCTTGCGGATGAATTCAGGGACAGTAAATCGGATGTCCTTCCGACGGACAAATTGAATAAGATTGCAAACCGGTATTTAAATTATTATCCCTTTGTGACAAGCGATTATAGGTATCTTGGAACGGGACGGTTCTTAAGTGATGGAAAGAAAGTCGGTGCCGATCTGATTCTGGATGAAGTCAAGAATCTTGATCTAACGGATAGTTCTTCTTTGAATGATAGGAGGACAAGTATTGCAAAAGACTATAGGAAAGATGATATCGATAGCTGCTATAGCAAAATCATCTCTCTCATTGCCTATGTCAATGCTTATTCTGAGATTCAGGATTTGGTATTGTTCCCAACGGATTTATCGAAGCGGGAAATCCTGCTTCAACGGCTCGACTCTTTCAATGAAATTGTGGAAGGTTCTTTAGAGCACGCTTCCAATAAGAACGAACAGGTTTATTATCATAAGAGCGATGCCTCGGGAAGGATTACGGATGTTGCGGAGAGGATTTCTCTTGTTTCCACGATTCTTCTTATCTTTGCCTGTGTCTCTTTGATTGTTTCTTCCGCAAGGACTGGATTATTGACTTCCAATAATGTTTTGGAAAGAAGAAAGGAAATCGGCCTTCTCCGCTCTCTTGGCTCTAAGAAGAGAGATGTGGCTGCCATCTTTGAAATGGAGTCTCTCTTTACCGGAAGGCTGGCTGGTATTTTCGGCTCTCTGCTGACCTACTGTCTTTCTTTCCCGATTAATGCTCTTATGAACCACTATTATTCCTTCTATGCCGTAGGACATATCTGTTCCTTTACTTGGTATCATTCTCTGATTGTTATTGCTTTCTCGGTTCTTCTTGGCAGGATTTCTGCTCTTGTTCCTGCCATTAAAGCGGGAAAGGAAGATCCGGTTAAGGCTTTAAAGAACGAATAAGGGGCTAAGGAAGGAAATATGAGACCAATTGAGTATAAGCATACATTCGCATTATTAGAGAAGATTAAAGAGGATCTCTCTAAGATTGCCTATATCATCAGGATTGTAGTGCAGGTGGCTAGGATTTTATATTATGGGTTAGCTATCTATCGGCATTACGATTCGATTCCCTATCTTGTTATTTACTGTGTGCTTCTTTTTGTTACCTTGCTTGTTTTTGCAGAGCATCTTTATTATCACAATAACGAAAAAGAAGAAGATGCGAAAGAGAAGCATCAGAAACGGCATGCCGCTTTGAAGATGATTGGAATTGTTGATAAAACAGCGCTTCTGATTGTTTCTCTGATTCCGATTCTTCAAGGAAAAGCGAGTGATTTTGATAAAGTCAGGACTTTGTTTGTCTTTCTCCTTCTTCTGATTCAGCTTGTTTTTCTGTCCGTTTCTTATCTTAGGAACAAATACAGGAAGTGGCTGAAAGAGGCGATTGAACTGGATTACAAGGAGTCATTGCTGACAAAGAGCCCAAGCTCTGCCTTTTCGGATAAACTTCATGATTTTGCTAGGAATCTGACTGGGCAGAAGAAAAGCACGGAGCTAGAGGAAGATTTGAAAGACCGGATTGAAGAGAATGAATCCAAGCGGAAAGAAAAGAAAAAAGAAGAAAAAAGGAATCGAAAAGTCCAGCGGAAGAAAGATATTTCCATGATTTTCTCTTATTATTCTGATAAGAGAAAAGAAAAGAAGATTTCTGATAAGAACATTGAGAAAGCGTTACTGAAACTAGAAAAAGAAGCAGATAAAACTCTTTCCGACTCAAAGAGGTTTTTAAATGTTATCCATCAATCACAAGATCGTCTTGAGAAAGCCACGCTTCCAGAAGAGTTATCTTGCTTGAAGGACTTTGCTTTCATCCTTGAAAAAGATGATGGTACCCTTCTTCACCCTGCAAAGAAAGCCAGGATGAGGAACCTTCTCTATTTTCGGAAACCGATTCTATCGAATGAAGACACCTATCAGGATAATAGGAAGATATTAGAGAAAACAAAAGATAGGATCGTAGTTCCTCAGCTAGAGAGTTCAAGCGACAAAAAGAAGAGTAAGCGGTTTTAACCCGAACTCTTCCTTACTTCCCCCTTGTAACAGCATTCTAAGAAATTTATAATCCGGACTTTATCAGTTAAGGAACAAGAAAACCCCCGTTCTGCCCTTGATCAAAGGGTTTTGCGGGGATTTTCGGCTTTCCCGGATGTACTACTAATTTCCTATGCTCT
>URQF01000093.1 GCA_900549915.1 uncultured Mollicutes bacterium
GTTACAATGATGAGAAATATTTCTCCCGAGTCTTTAAAAAGCGAGTTGGAGTTTCTCCGAGTGATTATGCGGAATGAAAAAGAAACTCTCTTTCCGAACGCGACTATTATCTCTGTTTGCTTCTTCGATTCTTTTTGTTTGTGCCCTTAGGGCTTCTTCTATTTATACCATTGACTACGAGTACCGCAAAAATAATATCGACGCTTCCATACAAGCAAGACATAATGCGCTCGATGAATCCTTGGCTTCTTTGATTGAAGATAGCAACTATATTCCGATTAATATCTTTACCGAAGAAAACATTTCAAAAATTGATTCTTCGAAAGACCAAGAAACTTTTTTCCAGGAAATATATCTTACACAACCGGTCTCGGGTTCTTTTAGGAAAGGGATGTCTTACTATCGAACTGGAAAACAGAGCTTATTTGCGGTCAGCCAGAAGAACACAAGGCTTCCGGAAATAACAACAGATATTGTTGCTTCTGTTAGGAGCAAAGAGGACAACAGTTATCCGATTTCCTATTGCTTTTCAACCTATAACAATAGTGGTTCCTACATGATTTTAGGAAAGAAACTCACCGAAGAGTCTGCTTGTTTCCTCTATCTAGATAGCAGTTGGTTGAGGCAGCTAATCAATTCCATCACTTGTCTGGAAGAAAACTATATTGTAGATTCAAACAGAAATATTGTTTTATCTAAAAACGTATCTGAGCTTGGTGCTGTCATTTTAGATAGTGCAAAACTTGGTATTAACAAGAACGAAGCATCCATTCATACGGAATTCAATAACGTGGATTCCTATATCTCTGTCCATTCAAGGAACCATTTAAAACAATCGTTTGCCTTTTCCTGGCAAATTATATCAGTTCAGGACTATGATGCGCTGTTCGGCCCTTTAAAGACCTTGAGGATTGTTCTAATTGTTTTTACAATCACTGCCTTTTTGGTGGCCGCTTGGACTTCTTATTACCTTTCTAAGAAGATTTCTATGCCATTGACGGCTCTATCAAACGAATTAGAAAGGACGGATCTGAATAAGCCGGGTGATTTCCCTTATCGAAAGGAAATTACGACAAACGATGAAATTGAAAAACTTGAAATTTCTTATCATGAAAGGCTAGACCGGATTCATGAACTCAGGGAAGAAAACAGGGAAAAGAGGAACCAGCAGCGTATTCTCGAGCTAGAAAGTCTTCAAAGGCAGATTAATCCTCATTTTCTCTATAATACGTTGGATACGATTTCCTGGCTAGCTAAAATCAATGGTCAGAAGGAGATTGATTCTCTTGTTAGGTCGCTAGCAAAATTTTTCCGTCTTACTCTTCATTCTGGAGACAAGATTATTACTGTCAAAGAAGAAATGGAAATCACAAAGCACTATTTGGAAATCCAAAGTGCACGTTTTCCGGAACGCTTCCAATATGAATTCAATGCTGACAAAAGCTTAGAAGATGAAAGAACCCTAAAGCTGATTCTCCAACCAGTAGTCGAAAACTCTGTTAAGTATGCTTTTGATCCAGAAAAAGGAAAATTCCTTCTCAAGATTTCTACGATTCGATTAGAAGATTCTTTTGAATATATTGTCGAAGATAATGGAACTGGTTTTGTGGTTCCGGGAAATCTTTTTGAAAAGAAGAAACAGCCTAATGGGAAATCATCCGGTTTCGGTTTGTATAATGTCCAGGAACGTATTCATCTCGAATATGGTGATAAATATGGAAGGACAGTCACTTCTGAAGTCGGTAAGGGAACGAAAACGATTATTAGACTTCCTCTTTTTCTTTCTCCTGCTTCCTCTCATAAGAAATAGCATCTAATCGGTTGCAGTCTTTATCAGCCTTTCTTCTAGCAATAAAGAAGAAAAGAAGAAGGCAGGATAGCAAAACCAATGCGATTCCTAAATTGATGTAGAGAATAACCTGCCAGAAATTCCATTTCGGTATTGAAATCCTGATAGAGAAACCGTCGAGATGATTTTCCCTAACGGGAGAGGAAAAATCTGTTTTCCTAAGATAGGATTTTTGGTAAGAGGATATCTTCCCTTTTTCTCCCAGCTGAACAGGATTTTTATTCTCTTTCCTGCCTGGTGTAAGAAGGATGGAATTCTTATAGCTTAGCGAAACGAGAGCGTCCTGCCTGAATGTCCTGTTGCTGACCGATAAGTAACGATCATAGATGTCTTGGGTTGAAAGGTCCACTTCAATTACACCGAGGAATTGATTGGAGTCAGAAAAGACTTTTTTGAAATAAGAAAAGATGCCAAGGCCGGATTGATATGGGAAACTCAAATAAGCATTAGAAATATTATCTTTTCGAATAAAGCAGAAACTATCTTCTTCACTATGATAAAAACTAGAAAATTCATTCCTGGATAACAATTCGTTTAAACTAGGTGCCCCACCTACTTCCGAAGAGGACGCCATCAGATTATCGGAATAAAATAAGCAACCCAGGAAACAGGAATTGGATTGTGCTAAGTCATCAAGCCCATTCGTAATCTGGGTTTCACTTTTCTCTTCACAGGCTTTCTTGAAATTGCCATTCTCAGCCTGAGCATTTAATTGAGCTTCGAACTGGGCACAGCCCATCCTGAATCTAGAAGACAAAAGAGAAATCTGGCTTTGAAAAGAAGCTTTAAAACTACTATTGTATAAAGAATAAGTCAAAGAAGAAGTGATAATGGATAAGATAAAAGCCAGAATCGATGGAATTAGAAAGACGGTCCAAAAAATATTTTTATGAAGTTTCCTGAAATCAGAGTCCAGCTTTTTTGTGATTCTTTTTTTCATGACTTTATTATAGAAGCAATGATGTTGATTTAAAACAACGAAAAAAACCGGCTTTCACCGGCTTTGTTTTTCAATTGGTGGAGCTGACGAGGATCGAACTCGCTACCTCATGCTTGCAAAGCACGCGCTCTCCCAGGTGAGCTACAGCCCCAAAACGTAACGGAAAACATTATAATGAATTCCGTTACCGCAATCAAGCTAAATCTTAACAAAAGTTCCAGTTAAGTCTTTATCGGACTCGAATTCGTATTTAAGATAATGCTGGCTATAGCCTTCGTACTTTCCTTCCTTATTCTTTCCTTCAATAAGTACAAGCTCAGAAGTGATTACCTTCCGGTAAGAATTTTCTTGTTCGTCCGAGAGCTTGATCAGTTCACGAGTGCGTTCCTGACGGATGGATGGCTTTACACTGCCTGGCAGTTTCGCAGCCCTAGTGAAGGGACGTTCCGAGTAAGGAAAAGCATGGATACGCCTGAATCCGACTTTCTTGCAGAATTCATAGGTTTCTTTAAAATCCTCATCTGTCTCTCCAGGGAATCCAGAGATGACATCGGTACTGAAAGCAACGGACGGAATCTTTTCCCGAATCCTATTCACTTTGTTAAGGTAATCGTTCAGTTTATATTTTCGGTTCCTTTTAACAAGAATCTTTTCACATCCGGATTGAAGAGGAATATGGAAATGCGGGCAAAGTTTATCCTGATGGGAAGCAAAAAGTTCAACATAGGCATCATCAATCTGACTGATTTCAATGGAAGAGACACGGATACGATAGGGAAGGGAAGAAATATCTAACCTATCCTTCAACAAATCTTTTAGACGATAGGAAGGATTCGCTGGATCATGGTAACTGCCAGTATCGATGCCGCCGATAATGAGTTCCCGGACTCCGTTCTCAATAAGGGACTTTGCTTCTTTCAGAATCGAGTCCTTGTTTCTTGAGCGGGAGCGGCCTCTGGTGTATGGAACAACACAGTAAGAACAGAAATTATCGCATCCGTCTTGCACTTTCCTATAACCTCTGACGCTCTTTTCTCCTTTCTCGGTTGGAGTATCTTCGTATTCGAATTTTCGGCTTTCTGGGTCCACATAATCGCAGCCTTCGGAAGGATTCAGAAGCTCAATTGTTGATTTGTTCGAGGAACCGGTGACAATGGCAACACCCGGGATAGAGAGGTATTCTTCTTTATGAATCTGGCTCGAACATCCCCTGACAAAGATCTTCTTGCCTAGATTCGAACGAGAAAGGGAACGGACTCTTTGAAGGTCCTTCCGCTCGGCCTCGTTCGTGACAGCACAGGTGTTAACAAAATAGACATCGGCTGCTTTTCCTTTTGCTTCCTGGAAACCTTCCTTTAAAAGGCGCTCCTTTAGCGATTCGGATTCATAAGCGTTTACCTTACAACCAAGTGTATAAATTTTAAAGGTCATCTTCTTGTTTCTCCTTGTACTGTGCTTCCTTGTTTTTGATTGCCGCTAAGACAACCTTTGGAGAAAGCAATTCGAATTGTATTAAATCCTGACTAAGCTGTGGGAAATTGTTGGAGTAGTAATCACGGGCAACTGCTTCTAATCGTTCTTTAAGGTGGTCTGTATTCTTTTGTTTCCTGCCATCATCGAAGAAGGGAACCCTAGTTTCGAGATATCCGGAAGAATCAATAAAGAGAAGAATTCCATCCTTCTCCCTATAATAGGCGGAAGAATCAATGTCAGATACATCTAGCTTCTTCCTTTTTGTTAAGGACCTATCAAAGAGATGACTCCCATATTCGTGAAAAGGATTGATAAGAGAACAATCTGGATCTCTTAAGAAAGCGTCATAAGGAAAAGAATAAAAGGAATCCAGGGATGAAAGGAAACGCTGATTAATAAAAGGAGAATAAAAAGGAAAATAGATTGGAGTCTGATGATAGGAAAAGGATGGCATTCCTTTCCATATTCTCTTGATTTCGTTTTGATGGGTGATGATTTCGTCCTTAGTAGAAGATTTTAAAATTGAAATTACCCTGTTTCTCCTTTTCATGCTTCTTAATAGGATATAGGAACGCCTGATTCCATAAGGAGAAGAAAAGTCAAGAAACGTTCTCCTGCTAGCAGGACAGATTCCTTGGTTTGCATTAATAAAGGTAAGTTCTGAACTTGGGGACCTCACTTTAGGAACTGACCAATTCAGATAGGAGAAAAAGCCCTTGTACATTATGACTCCATTATAGTGAAAAAAGAGAAAGAAAAAAGTCCGGAAGTTCCGGACCTAATTTTCTAATGGAGCAAGCGACGGGAATCGAACCCGCATGTCGACCTTGGCAAGGTCGTGTTCTACCACTGAACTACGCCTGCAAATAGATGGCGGATCCTACGGGATTTGAACCCGTGATCTTCTCCGTGACAGGGAGACGTGATAGGCCGCTACACTAAGGATCCATCCAGCGCTTTCTTTCGCGCTTTAAGATTATCGCATGTAGCCCAAAGAAAAGCAAGAGAAATTTTTTAATTTTTTCAGGATCTTTCTTTTTGTCTTGCTTAAGCTGCTTTTGAGTGAAAAATCAAGAAATGTTAAGCGGTTTCATTTAAATAAAAAAGAGAAATTCTACCAACTTCTTGTGCTTTCCTTTAAAATAAAAATGGTTACAAAGGAGCTCGCTTATGGAGAAACTTATTCTGTCGGAAGATGAAATCTCTCGCATCTGTGGACGTCTTGCATCCGAAATCGAACCAAAGCTGAAAGAAGATGATAACGGAATTCCGATTTTCGTTGGAGTCAGGAACGGTGCTCTGCCTTTCCTGTTTGAATTAGTCCGTCATCTTAAGGGTGCTTCCTGGTTAGATACCAGG
>URQF01000094.1 GCA_900549915.1 uncultured Mollicutes bacterium
GAAAGGAATGACTATTTCTGATCGGGAAGCAGCATTACAAGCAATATGTCCTGGGAATTGGTCCACATCGGGAACGACCAAAGTCTTTTGTTCTTTCCATGCTGTCCCGCATACTCCTCGTCCCATGCGGATGCGAGTGCAAGCGATTGGCCCTTGGAACGGACCCAAAACAAGTTCGTTGTCGATGACACGGTAGAATCCAACCCAAAAGAAATCAAAAGCCTGCTTTAGTGCAGCAGACAAATTTGCCATGTTGGCAACCATGTCGGGCTCGTTTCCTATCAGAGCCTTGACTTGAGGGAGCAAGGATTGGTATTTTTCTTCTTTAGTCAATCCTTTTGATATTCATGAAATCACAAGCCTTATTACAAACGGTGGCTGGCCTGAAAATTTAGGACTTACAGATCCTGAAACTGATGGTTTGCTGGCTCGTGAATATATAAAGTCAGTAGCTGAAAATGATATCAATGAAAATTACAATGATGATAATTTTTTATTTGACTCACAAAAAATGTTGATGATTCTTAAATCATTAGCAAGAAACGAGTCTTCCTATGCAGCAGAAGCAACTATTTTAAGAGACTGCTTTAGCTTCAGTGACGATAAAGAACAAACATTGAACAAAAGAACATTGTCTAGATATTTAGATATTCTAGAAAAGTTATACATTATAAATAATAAGGAAGCATATTCAGCCAATTATCGATCAAGTACAAGAGTTGGAAAAAAGGTAAAGAGAAGATTTGTCGATCCATCTCTTGCAGCTGCACTTTTAGGCTTAACCTCAGAAAAACTGATCAATGATTTAAATACATTCGGATTATTATTTGAATCATTAGTGGTTCGAGATTTAAGCGTTTATATGGAATATTATAGAGGCCATGTCTATGCTTTTAGAGATAATTTAAGTAATGATGAGGTTGATGCTATCGTAGAATTCAGTGATGGTGAATATGGAGCGATTGAAATTAAACTGGGAGAGAACCAAATAGCAGAAGCTATAAAATCATTAACTAAATTTAATGATAAGATAGAGAAAAAGCCAAAATTCCTTTGTGTCATCGTAGGCATAGGCTCCGGTCTTACAAGAGACCCTAAATCCGGCGTATATATTGTTCCATATAACACATTAGGAATGCATTTTTGTAGCTAAATTGTTAGTGCCAAAAACTTATTGCATTTAAAAGTTAAAGTATTCGCTTCATGATCAGATAGAAGATAAGGCCGAGGATTGAACAGCCTGACACAGCTCCAGCAATTGAAATGGCAACAATCTGTTTTGTGGACAAAGGTTCTTTTTCCTCTTGAGAAGGATAAACAATAGTCTTGCCGACCTTCGTCTGTGGTATTATCTTTCTACTATATCGCAGGAGTTCCAAGGCCAGCCACAGGATGATATAGCGACTTTCCCCTGTGGGCGGCTCTGGAACTTCCAGAAAGGGGCCATCCCTATGTGTTTTAGCGACCATGTCTTCGACCTCCGCAAGAGGTCCAGAACCTTTTTCGGCGAATGTCCGTACTGCCACGGCAAACGCTTGAAGAAATTCGGAAAGGAACACGGATGCCAGAAATGGGCGTGTGCGAATTGCGGCCGGACTTTCTCCGGCAGAACGCGTACCATCCTTCATTCGTCCAAGCTTAAGCCATCCCAGATCCGGAGGCTCGTCTCCATGCTCTCGGACGGAGCTACCCTGAGACAGGCCGCACACCAGAGGCACATGTATCACTGCAGACCGCCTTTCTGTGGAAACGGAAGATGCAGAGAATCCCGGAAAACGCCGGAAACACGGTGCTTTCCGGAGAGGTCTGGGTGGACCACACATACATTAACGCGCCGATGACAGTACGGAAAGGCAAGAAAAGGGGGGCTGGCCAGACACCTCCTCCAGGTCGCGGCCGGCATCGACTCCTGCGGCCATGTGCTTCCTCGGGTGCAGGGAGAAGGCGGTGAACTCGGAGGACCCGGCTGCCCATTGTCTCCTCAATCCGGTCAACCGGCTGTGTGCCCAGGCCAAGCGCATGTTTGCCGTGCACCTGCGGATCCACCGCAAGAACGTTCCCTTGTGGCTGAACGAGAAAGCATTCCAGAGGGAAAAGATGGGGAGCATGTGGTTCGACAGATACCTGTCGTGCTTCTACAGAAGGATCTTTTTGTCCGGGAAAACCCTCAGAAGACAGGATGTTTTCGCCCTTTAGCAACACTTTTGTTTGTCCTTCTCTAAAAATTACGATGGTGGCATTCTCCAAAAAGTAAAAGTAATCCATGGTGAAGATGCTGAATACACCGGTCGAACTCTATATAAAGCCTCGGAGTCATCTGGCGATTATGAATATACATACACATTCTCTGGTTGGTCATCTCCAATTACTAACATTACTAGCAATTTAACAGTCACAGCTGTTTTCACAAAGAAAACGACAACGACAGGAGCGACTGCTATTAGAGAATATTTGGATCAACATGGAAGCGGATCGTATCATGATGTGACAACTTCTTCTACATCTAATAGTATTAGTACTTTAGGTTAAAGTGATTCCTTATTCTATAGGGGATATACAAATCAATCACAGTTGGAATCATATATGGCAGTTTCTTGTTTTTATGGCGCGAGCGCCGGAACAGGTCTATTCAAATTGTACGATTCTGGCACTTTGACATTTTCAGCAAGTTACAATGTTGATTTCTCTGGTCATTCATGTGATATTAAATCTCATAAGAAAATTAACAAATGTAATTATACGTCTGAGAAAGACCTTTCTTCCATCGCTGCATTAAGTATTGTGGCGGCGAGAGTAGCTGTTAATAATGCTAATAAATATTGCTCTAATGAGGGATTACATTATGTCTTCTAAAAAAACAAACGAAAACGAATATACTAAAAAAATAAAAGATTGTTCTGACTATTTCGGCTCGAACCAGGATAAAATATCTGAATTTGTATTTAAGTATTTTGAAATTGAGTCGCTGCTTGCAAAAAAGTTTCCTTGCGTGAAAGTGAACGAAAACTCCAGATATTCAACAATTAATCCAAATAAAATATTGAAGAAATTTGGTTGGCGCCAAGAACTAGTCAAGAATGTATTTTGGGGGAAAGATGACAGAGAAGTGAAAAGTTGCCGATTGTTAAGAAATGAAATAGTTCATAATTTCAATCAGCGGCTAAAAGCCTTCCAAGAAGTTGTTGAGAGACATGATAGTCTTATTAACGATATGAATGAATTAGAAAAATTAATACTTGCCGAAGAAAAAAAGCCCCCAAAAAGTACCACTAAAAAACACTAATCAACTTTTCATTCTTTAATTTTGGGACTGCTCAGTTTCCAGCTCGCAGAAGGCTTGGACGTCGGATTCTTTTGCTAGGTGTTCCTCCTTCCTTCAAGGACCAGGAAACGAAGAAGATATATCATAAACCTATGATTTCAACAGCTATAAAACTACATTTTCAACTTGACATTTACACAAACATTTTTCCAACTTTGAATTTCTTCAAATCTCCAAGACCTCACGAGGTAAGACACATATCTTTCCAGCCTTGGGCACTTGATTTACTGACTGACTTTTACGGTCGTTCGTGATTTTGATACGGCAGGTTATCTCATCACAAGTCAATCGCCTTATATCAAGTTTCTTTCCGTTGCTCAGTCTGTTCGCTACGCTCTTCTTTCATCCCATACCTCACGATACTGGACTTGAGTTTCGCTATATTGTTATAACGGCATTCCTATTCGGGACTTTCACCCTTTAGACATATGACATGCCCGTTACACCAAAAAAACGGCAGCCCATTCCTGAACTTTCGCTGGCCGGCTTCTCCGTTGTCAACGCCTTAAGTTAATGACATTGCTATATTAGCAGGCGCTTTTTTTGGTAAACTATCTACTATAAAAAACAGGAGGCGATTTTTATCGCATTGAAACAATGAACTTCACAATCGAAATGAATTCTGACTATAAAGGCAAACGAAAGGATATTCTGAAGCTGAAGTCCTCTTCTTTCTTAGGGACTATTGTTTTTGGAATCATCTTTTTCTTTACCGGATTCTACATCTCTTTCATCAATTACAATAGAGTCATCAACGATATCGAGTTCATCCTCGGCATCATCGTCCTGATCATTGGTGTCTTATTTTTGTTCTTTAGCCCATTTGTCTTCTTTTTCAAAGGGCTGAACAGAGGACTAAAAGGTAAAATCCGTTTTTATTTTATTAAAGGGGAAGACAATAAATGGGCTTATGCTCTTACTGCCACAAAGATAGACAATCTTTATCAGGAATCTGGTTTTATCAAGATTGCCCAGAAGAAAAAGTGTTTCTTTGATCTAATCAATGATAAAGGAAAGGAATACTATATTCCAATCAAAGTCCTTTCTAAAGAACAGATAGGAAGCCTGACTGCATTGGCTCAGGACTTCATCGCCAAATGCACAACAAAAACTGATTGACGTTCTTAGGACGCCGTGGGAACTCCCTTGCAGGTTCAATTCCTGTCGTCCGCACCATTGACAACGAAAGCCTCCTAGTTCCTTAAATGGAATGAACGGAGGCTTTTCGTTTTATCAGAAAGAAATAAGAAAATGAAAGAGGAATAATCTTTCTAGACTTAAAGGAATCCCTCATCAATCCAGATTCAATGAAAGCCTAAAAGTCCGTTTATAATCGCATCTGTTTTCTAAATCATGGATTTGCAGGAACTTGCAAAAGTTTTAGTTAATGCTCCTTCTCGCTCAACTAATGTCATATAATAAATATGCAGGAACTTGCAAAAATTTTAGTTAGGAGGAAGGTATGATTGAAAGAAACGAATGCCTAAGAAAGCTCATCGATCGAATGGGAAACGGCAGGATAAAAGTAATCACTGGCATCAGAAGATGCGGTAAATCCTATCTGCTATTTAATATATTTTACAATTATCTGCTTGAAAACGTGGTTGATAAATCTCATATCATCGCCTTGCAACTCGATGACAGGACTAACATTAAATTCCAAAATCCAGAACGTCTATTTGATTTCGTTCATAATCAGATTACGGACAATGGAAAATACTATGTTCTTTTAGATGAGGTTCAGTTCGTACATAATTTTGAAAGGGTTCTGAATTCTTTCCTCCATATTAGCAATGTAGATGTATATGTAACCGGAAGCAATGCAAAATTCCTGTCTTCCGACATTATCACTGAATTCAGAGGAAGAGGTGATCAGATTTATTTAACCCCACTGTCTTTCAAAGAATACTATGACTACTGCAAAATGGATTTTGAGGATGCCTGGAATGAATATTCCATGTATGGTGGCATGCCATTCCTTTTGACGTGTAAGACCGATGAACAGAAAATTCATTATTTAGAAAACCTATTTGCCGAGACCTACATAAAGGATATTGTCAATCGAAACAATGTCCGTGACACCGAGGTTTTAGAAGACGTTCTCAATGTTGTTTCTTCAAGTGTCGGTTCTTTGACAAATCCGAATAAGCTATCAAATTCATTCAAATCAATCAAAAACATTGACGTGGCACCTAACACAATCAAGCAATATCTAGATTATTGCATCGACTCCTTTTTGTTGCAAAAAGCGGGAATATGCGATATCATTTGTACGCTAC
>URQF01000095.1 GCA_900549915.1 uncultured Mollicutes bacterium
CATCATTGTCTTTATCTTGGACTTCACTTGCCTTTCTAAACCTGTTGGTCTTCCTCTTTTTTCCTTTTAGAACATGGAAGATAACCCGGTTACAGATTGCTTCATAGGCAATGCAGACAAGGATTCCTTTCCTAAGATTGAACGGGAAATAGGCTAAGAAAATCGATAGACTGTATCCCCTGTTGAATTTTCCAAAGAATTGTTGGAAGGTTTGACCGATTTGGCTAGAAAGATTGTTGATACTGTCTTTAATCCTTCCGTAATCGAGCCATTGTGCACCAAATGTCCTATAGGTCGGAGTGATAAACCACCAGTTGAGGAAGGTCATCCTTGAGGATACTCCAAGGATGACAATTAGATAACCGACAACACGGGATGAGAACTTCTTAGTAAAAAGATGCCTGACTTTATCACAGAGGAGCAACCTTAAAGAATACCTTAAGGAAGTAAATACAGCAGTCCTGTTTCCAATCGGAATTGGTGTTCCGACAGGGCCAAAGGTTACCCTTGTCAAAACGGTTTTCAGAATAGCTACAAAGGCAGAGGCAAAGAAACCATAGAGAGAATAGGTTACCCTTACAACGGCATCACTGACTTCTAATTGGAGAAATGGAAGCAAGGGATAAGGCTGGAACTGACCACACCTCCTTAGAACATAACCAAGCGCTGATAGGAAACCAATCCTGACCCTACGCCTGATCTGCTCACGCAACGTAAAACGGCTTTTCCGTCTCGTCATTTCTTTTGTTCGATGCATCTTTCTTTTTCCTTTCTTCTTCGGGAAAGAAAAAAGCTCTGAACCTGTTTCCTACACAAAAGGAAACACCCTCAGAGCTTTTTATCTTCTTTCATCCGGACTATACCGTCGGTCATGGAATCACACCATGTCATGCCTATTCGGCTCGAGGACTGTTACCTCCGATAGGGAATTTCACCCTGCCCTGAAGATTTCGAACAATCTTATTATAGGGACTGTTCTTTGTTTGTAAAGGGATTGTATTGGAATGAGGATGAATTTTGAATTTGGGTCTTTTTCTTCTATAATTACTTTGGCCCGTAAGGAGGGCCAAGGACCTAAATGTTAACGGATAAACAGAAAAAAGACATTTATGCCCTTCTGATAGATCGTTTCCATAGCGAAAACGAAATCCCTCTGGCAAGTGTTTCCCTGTTCTTGAACAAGGAAATCGACTACAAGAAGGCTGGCTATCCGAAAAGGAGGTCTTTACTCAATGATCTTCCTTTTGTGGAAAGGAAACGTCAGGAAGGGTCGCCAAATGTTACCGTGATTCTTCACACGGATGTAAAGCACATCAAAAAAGAAGAAAAAAAGAAACCATCCCTTGGTAAAGTCAAACAGTTATTGAAAAAGCAGTTTACCAAAGGAAATAAGTATCCTCTTAGCAAGGTATCGAAATACCTTGCCGATAATCAGATTGATTATCGTTCTCTAGGATATTCTAAGAGGAAGTCTCTTCTCTTGGATAGGAAGGACATCCTCGTATTGGATGAATCGGATAAAACGAACATCTCTGTCTGCTTCCTTCCTGGAAAAGAAGGACAGACTATTAAAAAAACAGGCAAGACTCAGGCAAAGAAAACAGTGAAAACGATAAAGCCTGTTTTCTCGGATAATGGAAAGGAAGCCCCTTCTCCGGATGAACATTCCTTCTATATTCCGGAAACCCTTGTCTTATCCATTAAAGAGTTCTCGGATCTTGGTTTAGAGGATGATTCGATTACCAAACGAATCGAAGATGATTACCGTGCTGATTTAAGAGCGGGAAAGATCCACTATGATGAAGAGAAAGAGGCTTTCCTCTTCCCTCTTTCCTTCAAAACCAAGAACGGGGAAGATGTTATCGGATCGGTGAAGAAATCGGCTCCAAACAGGGATTACGACTACTATCTGAACTTTATTGGTTCTGATAAAAGGAAGCCTAAGGATACGCTTCGTTCGAGGATTTACTTCCCTCAATATGAGGAGAGTATTGCACAGCTTGCCTTTTTAGCAAAAAAAGAGAGCTGGTGCTACCACGGAAGCAAAGACCATTTTATTATTCTGAAGATTTATCTTCAGTATACTTTCTATCGTTTAGTCAGTCAGAAGAAATTCTGCTTTGATGAGAAGAGTGGATTCGGCTGCTTTAATACGGGACTGAAAAACGAAGAATACGAAGATATTTATGGTGTGGTAAGGAAGAGCAAAGATGAGACGGTGAAAGAAGAATATCTTTTCCAAGGCTTCTGCACAGCCGCTAGCCAAGGCCTAGGAAAGATTGTGGTAGAACATTTCTCTCCTCTTCCCTTCCCAGCAAGCTATATTACATCTCCTAGCCAGCTTGTCTACGACACCTCCAAAGATCTTCTGACGGACTACCATCATATCATTGAAGACAATATCGATCGTTTCCCCTTCGAGTGGCTTTACCATTTCTGCTCTTCTTCTCCGGTTGAAACGGGAATTCTTGATAAAATCCGTAAAGAAAAGAACGATTATCGTAAATCCATACTCTATGAACAGCTTGAAAAGGCAATTGAACGGAACACTTTCTTATTCATGGTTCTTAAGACAGCTTTGGAAAATACGATTTCAAAAGCTATCCGTAGGGTAAAGGACGATTATCGTCTTGCTTTTCCTTCCTTCTTCCCGACTCGGGATGCAAGGTCCATCAGGCTTCCGCTGGAATTTGGCGCAGATAAGGACATCAAAGCTGTTCTTCTGGTAGAGAAAATGCCAAGTGGAAACTATCAAGGACAGACGATTCTTACTTTAAAGAGGGCATATGTCAACGCACGATTGATGGGACCTCTTGTCTACTCTTATCTGAACCCGGATAAAATCGAAGACTAAGAAAACGGCATCCCTGTGAATTAGGGGTGCAGTTTTTTAAAAATATCAGTATCTGATATCCAAAGCGGATTAATAGAGAATAAATTTTCTTTTAATCCTATAGTTTCTGGAAAAATAAGACAGAAGCAATTCAGATACCTTCTTTTGGAAATGGAATTGCTGTAACGATTGTCACCTACCAAGGTGAATCCTAAATCATGGAGTCCAATTCGGATTTGATTTTTTCTTCCGGTTTCTAGTTTGATGAGAAGTGATGTTCCGATTTGAATTGGATTCCTTATCTTATAATCCATGGCAGCAAGTTTTCCGTTGTCTTTATCGGAAAGAAAGACTTTTCCGTTCTTGCTGTTTATGGAAAGATAGGTTTCGTAGTGGTGAAAGATGGTATCTTCCTTCCTTTTCTCTTGGATGACTGCCTCATAGTATCTTTCTACGGTGTGATTCAAGAAGCAATCTTTTAGCTTTTTTTGCCTTTCTATGTTTTTTGCGAAAATAAGAATGCCGCTTGTTTCATAGTCTAACCGATGGATGAGAAAAACTTTTTCCTTCTTTTCTTTTAAGTATTGGTTCAGATAGTATTGAAGGTTGTTGTGGAAAGTTTTCTTGTCATCTGTTGCGATGGTAAGGACATTGTAGTTTTTGTTTACAACGATGATTTCTTCGTCTTCATATACTATCTGATAAGGAATTCTTTTCATGTTCTAGGATATTAGCTTATGAGTCCCTTTATTTCAAGAGCTTATCTTTTCCTCTTTTTGCGGTATGCTATTAAGGAAAACGAGAGGAGAAATACAAATGAGAGATATTACGAAAAGCTATCGAATTAATTCATCTACTGAGATTGAACTTAGGGAAGATGCCAAAAAAGGAGATGTTATTCATCTTGATCAGCTTGTGGAAGTAAATCTTCTTCCGCTTCAGGATGCTATCAAGACTGGGAAAGATAAGCTCTATCTTCAAGCTCTTGCTTCTGCACAGGAAAAATGGGATTCTCAGGCAAAAGCAGAGTTATCCAAACAAGAAATCATTCTTAAGGAAGATAAATCCAAGAATGAAGAAAAGCTCAAAGCTTCCATCAATCAGCTAAATACGGATAATCGTCTTTTGAGTCAGAAACTCGAACAGCAGGAGAAAGAGATTGCTGAAAAGGTTTCTGCTGCTAAAATCGAGAAAACAAATGAACTTCAGAAAATAATCCATGAATTAGAACTGGAAAAGCAGTCACTTTCTTCCTCATTAGAACAAAGGAAGAAAGGACAGGAAGACAAATTCAAGCTTTTGCTTTCGGATAAGGAAAAAGAGTGGAATAAAAATCTGGAGGATAGAATTTTTAGGGAAGAAAAAGATAAGCGAAATCTAGAAAAGAAGATCAGCGATCTAACCAATGAAAGGAATGTTCTGAAAGCGACCAAAGAACAGGAAATCCAGAATAAGCTTTTAGCTAAGGACAACGAAAAGAATACCATTGTCACTCAATTGAAAAATGAAATCGATAGGCATAAGGCAGAAGCTGAAAACAAGCTTATGAAGCAGAAACAGGAAGATACTGCTAGTTACCAGAAACTTCTTGATTCTTATAATTCCTTACGTATGGAGAAGTCTTCTCATAATGTAAAGAGGTTAGGAGAGGGCTTGGAGAAATGGTGTAACGATGAATATCAGCAGTATTCCTTGTCTGGATTCAATCATTGTCTCTGGCTGAAGGATAATGCTGCCGTCCGGGACGATGGGACCAGGGGAGCTGGCGGAACAAAAGCGGATTATATTTTCGGTGTCTTTGCCAATGATGTAGATGAGAGAGAAGTGAAGGAACTTTATGACAGGAAGAAGAATCCTTCGATGGAAAAGGCAAGGACTTCCGTTATCAGGGACAGGAAGAACGAAGATCCGAATTCGACAAACAAGAAGACAAATGCAAGCTACTTTGCAAAACTTGACCAAGATAGAAAAAAGAAGAACTGCGAATATGCACTTCTCGTTTCCGAACTTGAAATGGATAGTGAAAACTACAGCTTCATTACGAAAGCACAGGGATATGATAAGAGGTATGTAGTCCGTCCTCCTTATCTTAGGACTTTCCTTTCTATGCTCTATTCTTTAACCGATCATTACCGCTATATCCTGCACAAGAAAGGACAGGAAGAACTGAAATTGAAGAGCCGGCAGGAACTTATGGATGAGTTTGACAGTTTGAAGGAAACCTATTTTGAAAAACCTCTTGCCCAGATGGAAAAAGACAGGGAAGCTATTTTAAAGAACTGTGCAAGTATTGAAAAGAGCAACAACGATATCCGCTCTCTTGCTAGTGAAACGCTCAACACCAAAATCGCAAACAGGAGAAACAAGATTGAAACATTTGAACTGAAAAAACTGAAGACCATTCTTAATAAGTGCGATAAAGTAGAAGACTGAAACTCCCATTGTTTTCCTTGGAAGGGATGAATGCGTTGAAGGTTTCTTTCGGCTTCGGAACCGACAAGAAATACTACGGGAAAAGAAGCTGGACAAGATTTCCAGAAGCAAATAACTCCATGTTACACCGATTTTCGTGTGGTAACTTTAAAAGTCCATGCCACACCACTTAAACCGGCTCTAATACATTAGGGCAATCGCAAGAAAGGGGAAATGCTGTTGATTAGGGCATTTCCTTTTTTCTTGAAGATATTGTATTGTATGCTGTAAACTATACGCGTGAGAAAAACAGCA
>URQF01000096.1 GCA_900549915.1 uncultured Mollicutes bacterium
AGGAAAAGACAAGTATTTGTCTATATTTTTAAAATATAGCAATTTAATTTTAGTTTTCACTTTTTTGTTTTTGTTTTTTTGGAAGAAAAATTTTGAAAAAAATAATTGATTTTCTGGTTCGTTTTCTTTATAACTTTCAGCGTAAAAAAGAGGGGGGTCCTTTCCATGAATCATCTTGATGAATCATCGCTAGGTTTGAATGAGAATCCATACATCATTCAATTGCAGAATCTGACAAAAGTCTACGATGGCGTTACGGTAATTGATAAAAGGAATATGAATATCAAGAAAGGTGAATTTGTCACCATTCTTGGTCCGTCCGGATGTGGCAAGTCTACAACACTACGTAGGATTGCCGGATTTGAGACGCCGGATTCCGGAGATATTCTCTTAAACGGAAAAGATATCACTCCGGTTCCGCCTTACAAACGTCCTATCAACACTGTTTTCCAGCATTACGCACTGTTCCCAAATCTCGATGTCTACGATAATGTTGCCTTTGGCTTACGGAACAAAAAGATTCCAAGGGAAGTCAAAGATAAGGACGGTAACCCAGTCCTTAAGATTGATAAAGCTCAGGTCCGTTACTTAAAGAGCCAAATCAAACGTACGAAAAAAGATAAAATCAGGGCTGAAGAAGAAAAAGAGAAGCGTCTTGCTCGCTTTAATTCCCAGTTGGAAGAAGTCTTATCCAATCCACGTCCCGCAAGGAAGTATCGTCATCTGACCGATAAGGAAATTGATGATGCGGTTGTTCATGCTTTAAGCATCGTGGATCTTGATGAGCTTGAAGATCGTGATATTTCAACTCTTTCTGGTGGTCAGCAACAGCGTGTTGCTATCGCACGTGCAATCATCAACGAACCACAGATTCTTCTTTTAGATGAGCCTTTAGGCGCTTTGGATCTAAAGAGGCGTAAAGATAGGCAGTTAGAGTTAAAAGACAGGCACAAAAAGCTTGGACTCACCTTTATTTACGTTACCCATGATCAGGAAGAGGCTCTGACTAGGTCCGATACAATCATTGTCAGGAACGATGGCGTCATCCAGCAGATTGGAACACCAGAAGACATTTACAATGAACCAAAGAACGCCTTTGTTGCAGACTTCATCGGATCCTCGAACATCTACTCCGGAACAATGGTTGCCGAAAAGAAGGTTCACTTCTTGAATGCTAATTGGGACTGTGAAGATAATTTTGCAGTCAACGAACGTGTTGATGTCGTTGTTCGTCCAGAGGATATCCATTATTCCTTAGAGCCAAAAGAAGGCTATGTCGAAGGCCGAATCACTCAGAAAGTCTTCAAGGGTATCCATTATCAATACACAATCATGGTTGGCCGTAATGAAGTCACCGCCCAATCGATCAAAGACTTCGATAGGTCAATGCCAATCTTCATTCAGATTCGTGCGGATGGCATTCATCTCAGGAAAAAGAGCGATACAAGCAATATCTATCGGGATGCCTACATTGGAAAAGACAATAAGGTTTATATCGATGAACAGCCATTTGAATGTGACCTTACTCAGCTAATTGCAAAGTCTACCAGGAGCGAAGATGGCTATTTAGTAGGACCGGACAAGAAGCAATATGATCTCAACGATGCCGATGTCATTGCATCCATCGCACCGGAGAACTTCATTATCTCGGATGATACATCGGAGTGCGAAGTCAGCGGAACCGTCATTTCTTCTGTTTACGTCGGTGATCACTACGAACTCTTAGTCCGCAGCGATGACGAAGAAGACTTCTATGTCTTCACTCCATACACCTTCAACGTTGGAGATGTCGTCGGCCTTTTAGTCGACAAGAAGAACATTACCCTGAAGATCAAAGGAAACATCGAGGACTATGTTTTATAAGACATATCGGAAAGGCCTTTGTATACCTTTCGTCCTATTTGAAATCCTCTTTGTCATCAGGCCTAGGCTTTTTATCGTCTACTATGCCTTCACCGATAGCAAGGGATACTTCACTTTTCAGGCATTCACGGATTTCTTCTCCAATAGGACCAAGCTCAATGTTCTATTCGTCTCTCTTCTTATTGGTTTAGTCACAACCATTATCTGCAGGCTGATTGGTTTCCCGATTGCCTGGATTCTTGCCGGAAAAGACTTTAAGTCCTCTTCTGTCTTTGTCAGGTTATTCGTTATTCCTAGGTGGATTAACTTTGTCTTACGTACTGGTGCACTCCGTGACTTATTAAATGTCGTCTATGGATGGTTTGGAAAATCAACCGGTGAACTTCCTTATCTCTCCGCTATCATCGGTCTTGTTGCTGATTATCTTCCGTTTGCAATCATTCCGCTTCATTCCACTTTGCTAAAATTGGACCACTCTCAGATTGAGGCAGCCAAGGACTTAGGATGTAATCCGTTCCACACCTTCACCCGTTCCATCATCCCACAAGCAAGGCCTGGAATCATCTCGGCCTGCAGGATGGTCTTTAGGCCGACTATCTCTTCTTATGTTATCACCGACGTCAGGAGCGAACGTCAGCTTATGCTGTTTGGCAACTCCATCGAAACCAGCTTCTCCAATTCCGATTGGGAAGGTGGTTCCTTCATGGCCTTGATTAGGCTTGTCATTATCTTTATCACCAGGCTTATCACTAAGAAATTCAATGATAAAAGCGAAAAGGAGGGCAGTGGATCATGGTAAAGAAAGTCCTCAAATCCTCTTTTGTCTATCTTGTCCTAGCACTCAGGTACCTTCCGATTTTCTATCTGATTGCTTCTTCCTTCACCAACACGGAAATGGTCGGTCAGTGGAACGGATTCTCCCTTCAGCTCTACGTCAAGCTGTTTAAATCTCCAGAATCTCTCCGGGCCATCGGAAACACACTTCTTCTTGCACTCATTGCTTCTGTTGTCTCCGTTGTCGTCGGAACATTAGGCGCCATCGGATTATTCTATTCCAGAAAAAGATGGCGTGGATTCTGGGAGAAGATTAACCAGGTTCCCGTTGTTAACGCCGAGATTGTCATGGCTATCTCCTTAGCTGTCACCTTTGTTTTCGTTGGTCAGCATCTTAGGGGCGGAAAAGATATCAAAGGTTTCTGGACACTGCTGATCGGTCATTGCTGCTTGGCTGTGCCCTTCGTCTATCTCAACGTCAAGCCGAAACTGATTCAAAGGGATCCAGCAAGGTATGAAGCCGCTCTTGATTTAGGCTATACCCCAACAAAAGCGCTCCACCGGGTCATCAGGCCAGAAATCAGGCCTGGCGTCTTTGCAGGATTCTCCTTAGCCTTCTCTCTTTCCCTCGATGACTTCATTGTTACCTTCTTCACGAGAGGTTCCGGCTTACTGAACGGAAAAGATACGATTGAGACTGTCTCGACTCTTGTCGAAGAGAAAATCAAACGTGGAGATGTTCCACCGGAAAGGCGTGCTTATTGTGCCTTACTGTTCTTATCCGTTGTTATCATCATTGTGACAAAGACGATTATCGATAGCTACAAAGCGAAAAAGTATGGTTCGACCAAAGGAAAGAACCATCAGAAGAGGAGAGAAAAAAATGAAATCTAAGAAACTCATCCGTTCTCTTCTGTTTTCTTCGGTTTTATCGCTTCTTTCTGTCAACAGTCTTGGTATCTTCTACACGTCCAATCAATCCGCACAGAAAAGGGCAAACAAGATCAAGGCTGCAAGCAGCCAGGAAATTGTCTTGAACGTCTATAACTCCGAAGACTACATTGCCGAAGAAGAAAAAGATGATGACGGCAAAGTCATTTCCAAAGGTGTCATCCACGAGTTCGAAGACTATAGGAAAGAAGAAAAAGGTGTCAATATCCGTGTTTCCTATTCCTGCTTTGACACAAGGGAAAACATGCTTTCCCAGCTCAAAATGGGATCCGAGTATGATCTTGTTTGTGCATCGGACTATATCATTGAGAAGAGGATCAAAGACGATTTAGTCGTTCCCTTTGAAACCAAGGAAGAATTCAATGCAGATCCTTACTCCTCTACTCCGAACTACAAGAATTATGCTTCGCCTTTTATCAGGGACAAGCTCTCTAAAATCAAGAGGGAAGACAAAAACGGAAACCCGATTGATGGCAACTTCAACCAATATGCAAGAGACTACAGGTGGGGAACCTTAGGTATCCTCTACAATCCTGAATTCAAAAAGCTTCCTCAGCGTGATATCACACCAGAAGAAAGGGACGAAGACAGGAAAGACTGGGCTTCCTTATGGGATAAAAAATACGAGAACAGGGTATCCATTAAAGACTCTAGGCGTGATACCTATGCTGCTGGTATTCTCTACACCTATCAGGATGACTTCACCTTAGATGGAAAAGAGGAAGAAGGATTCAAAACCCTTCTAAAGAAGTACAACGATGGTGTCTATACTGCGGAGGAGTACAACAATAAATTCTCTCGCCTCTTTAATCTCTGCGATGATACTACAATCGAAAGCGTAGAAGCCAATCTTAAAACATTAAGAGACAATGCCTACGGATTCGAAGTCGACTCTGGAAAGACCGACAGGGCAAAGGGACAGTATTTCGCAATCAACCTCGCTTGGTCTGGTGATGCCGCATGGGCAAGGAGCCAGGCGGACGAATTCAACGAAGAGCACTACAAGAATTACCCCGATGACAAAGACTTCGAGCCGGTTACCTTAAAGTATACGATTCCGACTCTAGGTGGAAACATCTGGTGCGACTGCTGGGCAAGGCCGAAAGCAGTCGAAAAACGCGGAAACAAGGAATATGCTCAGGACTTTGTCGATTTCCTCTCGGATCCGGAGATTGCAGAAGAAAACAGGGATTGGATCGGATACACTCCGGCGATTGGCTCTGATACGATTCTCGACTACATCAAAGAAAACTTCGGGGATGTCCGTTATGAGGAAAACGAGGATGGTGAATACGAATTCCACCCGGAATACCTCAATGACTATACTCTTGTCGATCCGGATAAGATTGACAGCTTAACGGATGAAGAAAAAGAAAATTCTATCTATAAACGGGATGTCTCTTACTTCTTCAAAGGAACCTTAGAAGGATACAGCGATGAAGACTGCGTCATCTATCTCCCAGCAAGTGAACGGAATCGCACTTTCGATACCTCTTACCCAGAGGAATCCTTGCTTCCTTCCTTATCCATAAGGAACGACTATGGTACCCAGAACGATAAGATCACTCAGAGGTGGAGGCGTGTTAAGAACAAATTCCTCCCGACCTGGATCTATATCCTCGTCTTAGTCTTGATTCTTGGAGGCATCGGTTTCTGGATTTACTCGATTGTCTACAAGCGGATTCGTCAGAAAGAACGTCATGAACGAAAGAAACAGCGTCAGGTTCTTCAGAAGCAGAGAATCAAAGAAGTCGAAAAAAGCAAAAAGGAAGAAAAAAGGCTAACTAAGAAAAGGAAGCCAGAAGAAAAGAAGAGCTAAAACGGAAGGCGGTGAAAACCGCCTTTTCGTTGTATGATGGGCATGCCATTGTTCTAGGGTGAAAGTCCCAATAGGCGTAGTTGTCGACGAACTAGATAGCGACTCA
>URQF01000097.1 GCA_900549915.1 uncultured Mollicutes bacterium
AACAACAGCAAAGATGGTAAAAGCAATCAGAAGGGACAAAATTATAGAGAGTCGTTTCATTTTGTTTTCTGCCTCTTAAGTAGACGATTCTTTTCCTTCTTTTTGGCTGAACGCAAAGAGATGAGAAGAACAAGGAGCAAAGTGACAAAGGTAAGAAGTGCGTTGAAGGCATAGCTGCCAGCAGAGAAGTTCTTTTTCGTGTAGCTGGAATAGACGTAGTTCGAGAAGTTCGTGAATCCATTGCCTTGGGTATAGAAGGAAATAACAAAGTCGTCAATGGATAAAGTAAAAGCAATCAAAGCACCCCTTAAGATAGCAGTCGTCAAGGAAGGGATGATGACTTTGAAAAGGCTCTTTACCGGAGGACAGCCAAGGTCGATAGCAGCTTCAAACAAGCTTTCATCGCTCTGATCTAGTTTTGGAAGCACCATCCTGATGACATAGGGGACAGTGAAGAACACATGGGCAATCAGCCTGGACGTGAATCCAAAGACCTTAGGGAAGATAGGACGGAGCAAAGAGAAGACAATCCTCCTGCAGATACCGATGACAATATCGGAGGAAAGCATTGGAATCTCGTTTAGGAAGTCCCTTGTCTTCCGTGCTTTCTTATTCAAGGCATGGATGCCGATACAGGCAAAAAGACCAAAGACCGTCGCAATTAAAGTTGTCCAGAAGGCAACCAGAAGAGAATCGAGAATAGAGACATAAAGCTGACGATCCGTAAAGATTGCTTTGTAATTATCCAGAGTGAAACCGCCCCAGAGAAGAGGAGTCCTAGAATTTGCTGAGGCATTGAAAGACTGGTAGACAATGATAAGGATTGGGACATACATCCTAGAGAAGACAAAGACAACAAAGATGACCTTGAACGCCGCAAAGAGGGTAGAAAGAATACTTTTCTTTTCAAGCATGGCGTTTTACCTCGCTTGTTTTTCCTAATTTATCAAAAAGGAAAATCCTTAAGATAATAATGATGGATAAGAGAATCGAGAGGAGGGAACCAAAACCAAAATTGTTCTTCTCAAAGACCGATTGAATCAAGTTACCGATCAGACGGACTTTTCCTTGTCCAACCGTCTGAGAAATCGCAAACTCCGTAGCGGAAGGCAAGAAGACCCTAAGAATACCAGAGTAAACACCCTTCCTAGAAAGCGGAAGGGTAACCTTAAAGAAGGTCTTGACTGGGTTAACACCTAAATCACGGCTAGCTTCAATCAGGGAACGATCCAGTTTTTCTAGCACGGTATAGATTGGAAAGATCCTAAACGGAAGAAAGGTTGTCACAGAGACTAGGACAACGGCTTGATTGGTGCCAAGCAAGTTCAAAGCTTTAAAGGCATCCGTTGAGAAGAGACGAAGCCAAGAAACAAATCGAAGCCTTGAGTTAGACCACCTTGGAAGAATGAGAAGAAGAAGGAAGAGCATCTTATGTTTCCTTTTAGAGAATGAGATGAAGTAAGCAGTCGGATATCCAAACAGGAAACAGAAGGCAACGGTCTCTAATGCAACAAGCAACGAATTCAATACTGCTTTATAAATAGATGGATCATTTAAACGGATATAGTTCTCTAACGAACCGACGGCAGAAGAGAAATCCATACCGTTTGCGTTCCTAAAGCTAAGCACAAACCTGACAAAGAGAGGGACAAAGAAAAGAAACAAAAGCCAGATTGCATAGGGAATGGCAAGTCCTTTGAAGCGTTTCATTCTGAAATTCTTTCCGCCTCTTCTTTCGCCTTAGCACGGATTTCCTGGATTTCCTTCGGCTGAAGGGAATCCTCGACCTTCCTAAGATGAATCTCATAAGAGTCTACTTTTAATCCGAGCCTATCTCCAACGGCAACGTTTTGATAATCCTGGACAAGCAAAGTGGTTCCATTGACATTGACCCAGATTTCAAAGAAAACACCCGTAAAGTCAGTCTTAACGACTTTACCGCAAAGAATTGCGGATTCTGGATTCTCAATAACCAAATCCAAGTCTTCTGGACGAATAACCGCATCCACAACTTCCCCCGGAAGGAAAGTCGTAACGTAAGTGTTAAAGACGGCACCTAAGAAACTGACTTTCTGATTGCCAAGATACGTTCCTTCTAAGATGTTGCCATCCTCATAGTTCTGTAAAAGAGCATGCTTGTCTTCTTTTATGCTTTCACAGTAAATGTTACTCGGTGCAATCGTCCTGCCGATTTCTTGTCCAACCCTATACTTATCATCGGTTTCGACCGTAATCAGAGTGTTACCGACGGCAACCGATAAGAAATATTTATTGCAATCGAAGCTGACACTCTTAACGATGCCAGTAAACTTACTATTTTCTTTCGTGCAGATATCAAAGTCTTCTTTTTCGACGATGACATAAAGAGGATCTCCAGGCATGAAGTCCTGTGCCGGGACTTTAAAAGTTTTATTTAGCATCGAAAGACGGCCAGAAGAGGAATAAGTACCGCGGAAAATATTGGCAGCTCCGATAAAGGAAGCGACAAATTGGTTGACCGGGGCATTGTAAATATCCTCTGGACGTCCCCTCTGCTGAATTCTTCCACCATTCCTAACAACAATCGTATCACTCCTGACCCTAGCTTCTTCCTGGTCATGGGTAACGAAAATAAAGGTAATGCCGAGTTTTCTCTGCCTTTCACGCAGTTCTAAACGCCTTGCTTTTCTTAGCTTTAAGTCCAGTGCGGAAAGAGGTTCGTCCAATAGAAGAATACGTGGCTTATTCACGATAGCTCTGGCAATAGCAATACGCTGCCTTTGTCCACCAGAAAGAGAGGCGATATCACGGTCTTCAAATCCTTCCAGATTAACAAGCTTCAAAGCTTTCCTGACTTCGCCTTTAATCACTTCTTCTTTAAAAGAGCGACGATTGAGCTTTTCAATCCTCTTCGCATACCTATCGTCTTCTTTCAAAGCCTCAAACAGGTTCTTCTTTACATCTTTGAACTTCCTAGTATCTTCAAAGGAATATTTTGATAAATCAATGGAAAGGGAAGAAAGAATCTCGCTCCTCTTTTCCTTGATATCCGTATATTTCTTATGCTTAAGCTCTTTTTCATGTTCTTTTAGAAGTTCATCTGCTTTGAAGGCAATGGATTCCTTCTGAAAGAGCCCAGTGACATAATCCTTGACATCTTTTGGTTTATCAATACGGGAAAGCTTCTTCCTAAGAGCATCAATGTCCTCTTCGGAAATTCCGTTTTCTTTCCTCCTGTTCCTTGTTCCAATGTCATAGACATTGGAGTAAACGTTGTTCCGTAAGCCGAAAGCAATGTTATCAAAGACATTCCTGTTCGGGAACAGGGCGTATTTCTGAAAAACAGTATTGATGGGTCGTTTATGAGCAGGCAGAGAAGAAATATCAACCCCGTCTAATAAGACGCGTCCTTCCTGCCTGGATTCGAATCCACCAATGATTCTTAAAGTCGTAGTCTTACCGCAACCGGAAGGCCCTAGAAACGTCACGAATTCGTTCTCGTTCACAGAGAGGTTGAGATTATCTAGGATTACGTTATCTCCGTAAGCCTTCTTAATCCCACGCAGCTCCAGGATTTTTCGTGCCATATAATGTGTTCTCTTTTTTTGATTTTGCGCCTAAAAGTATAAGACTATCAGAGAGAATGTCAATAACTATTTTCCATATTGTTTTCTTAGTTCAAAACAAGGGGAAGGCATGAAAAGGCTTAATCAAAGAAGAATCCCCTTTTTTCGACCAAAAAAGGACTGAAAAAAATTCTAGAGAATACGATTTCCTTGGATGAATTTTGCCTTGATCCTACTACGAAGGCCAAGATAGAAGAGACGTTCTAGTCTTTCGCTAAGGTTAAGATCTCTGGTAGTACGAAGAGAAGAATCATCGACAACCACGATATCGGCATCATACCCCTTCAAGAAAGAACCAGTCTTTCCGAAAAAAGAACCGCCTTGAATCGTTGCCATAGCAAAAACGTCTTTTGTCTGAAGTGGTTTCCTATTGGAATCAATATAGCGCCAATACCTTTTAGATACTTGCCTAGCTAAGTTACCTGCTTTCAGAAGGGAAAGGGAAGAACCACCAGCCACATCACTTCCAAGTCCGACCTTGATTCCAAGATTCAGATATTTACGAATAGGAGCCATTCCAGAGGCAATATTCAGATTGCTCTCTGGACAATGTGCGACAAATACATTGTTTTCCTTGAGCATATTAATTTCTTTTTCATTGTTGTAAATGCAATGAGCCCTGATGCAGTTATAGTCCCCGCCAAACCTATGACAGGAGGCATAAGTATCCGAATAGGTCTCACAATCCGGTTCTAACTCTTTTACCCATTTGCTTTCGCTTGGATTTTCATCCAAATGGGATTGGACAGAAAGATTATATTTTTCCCGTAATCTTCCAAGTCCTTCCCTTAAGTCTCTTGTTACAGAAGGTGTGAAACGAGGGGTCAGAATTGGTTTCTCATATTTGAATTTTAGTGCTGAACAGATAAATTCTTCTGTCTCTTTTAAGGCGGTTTCGGTGTCTTTTTCCCTGTAGTCGGATGGAGAATTCCGGTTCCTGTTGACGAGTCCAACATAACAAGGAATCTTCTCCTTTTCAAGCTGTTTCCTTAATTCTAGTGTTGCTTCCTTATGGATCGTAGCAAAAATAGACGCTCTCGTTGTAAAGGAATGCTTTAGGTCCTCAACAAACTGATGGTAGGCTTTCTTTGCGTAAGAAAGCTCTTTATATTTTCTTTCTTCTGGGAAAGCATAAAGTTTCAGCCATTCCAGCAATTCATAATCACCGCCTACGCCGCGATAAGGATACTGACTAGCGTGGACATGTAGATCTGAAAATCCAGGAAGGACTAAGGAATTTCCATAGTCATAGACAGGGAGGGACTGATATAGGGCAGGTATTTCTTTCATGACCCCCTCTACTTTTCCATCTAAAATGAAAAGATAAGAATTTTCCTTAATAATAAGATTGTAGGATTCATCGCTATAGATGATATGTCCTTTGACGACAAAAGAGTTCTGTTTATCCATGTGATTATTTTCCCATTCCTATTATAGGATTTAAGCGAATAAAAATCTTCCTTCCGTTACCAAATCTATATTTTCAAATCAAAACAAATGACCGAATGTTAAGAAAGAAACGGAAACATTAATGCACAAACAATTCAAAGATTTTGCGGCAAAGATTGTCAGACACTTTCATATCCGTGGAACTTAAGACGAAATATTTGTTTTCTTTTTTTAGCTCTAAGAATCCAAAATCAGGAAGACGGTTAATCAAAGCAAACCTCTCTCCTAATGCCTTCTGTTTTCGTATAATCCGGAACCTCTTCTTGGTCTATCCTCACCGTCTTGAGGAAACATTTTTTGAAGAAGACCAGTTTTAATGCTTTTCAATTTGTCACACTCACCCTTCATCAGATCGGAAGAGCGTCGTGTAGGGAAAGAGTGTAGATCTCGGTGGTCGCCGTATCATTAAAAAAAAAAAAAA
>URQF01000098.1 GCA_900549915.1 uncultured Mollicutes bacterium
TACTACAAAAATTTGTGGCGGTTTCCCAAAAGCCGGCTTTTTGTCGCACTTTTTAAAAACTAACTGTAAAAGTCATGGTATTATACTAAATTTTCTTTTCGTTGTTAACGAAAACAAAGTTATGTAAGAAAGCGATACGCTGTCTCTTTCTTTCCGTCTTGCTTAGTCCTGCTTAGAATTATCGTTTCTCTGACTCACCTGCTCTCCTAGACAATCAGATATCAATCGCCTTCTCATCCAGAAGGAAATCCTTAAGACTGATGGTCAGTATTCCGTATTGGTCTCTTCTCGGCTTAATCTTGTCTTTCACTACAATCACTTTCTTAAAGGAATCCGGTATCTGAATCAGCGGTCTTAATTCCTGCTTTTCCTTTTCCGGATCAGCAGTTGACAAAGCAGACTGGATATAATAGCGCTGACTTCCTCTGTTCAGGACAAAATCAATCTCTAACTGCTTCTGCTTATAACTTCCGTTTTCCTGTCGATCATTAATCTGCACAACGCCGACATCTACCGAATAGCCTCTGATTTTCAGCTCATTATAGATAATATTTTCCCTAAGATGAGTTTCCTCAATCTGACGGAAATTCAATCTAGCATTTCTCAGACCGACATCCGTAAAATAGAATTTCTTTGTGCTTCCGATATACTTTTTCCCTTTGATATCAAACCGCTGAGCGGAATCAATCAGGAAAGAATCCTCAAAAGTCTTGAGATATGCTTCAATCGTATTTCTGGAAAGAGAGCTCTTCCGGATACTTTTAAAGGAATTCTCTAGTTTAGTCGAGTTAATCAGAGATCCGATGCAAGAGGCAATCCTATCTAATAGTTCTCCCCTTTCTGCATCATTTTTTATCTTGTAGCGTTCTTTGATATCTTTAAGATAAATCTCTGTATACAAATCATTCAGATATTCCGCTTTTAGTTCGTCTACGCTCCGATTCAGAACAACTGGCCTTCCCCCATAAATAAGGTATTCATTCAGTGCTTCATCAAAGTCCAGCTTCGAAGCAGAAAAGAATTCTCTAAAAGAGAGAGGATAGACATGAACCTGATCCCCTCTTCCCCGGAATTCCGTAACAATATCCGACGACAGGAATTTCGAATTTGATCCAGTAATATAGATATCGACATTCGGAATCTTCCTTAATCCATTTAGAAGAGGAACAAAATGATCGACTTCCTGAATTTCGTCAAGGAAGACATAATAAGGTTTATCGTCAATCAGTTTTCCCTTGATATAGGTATTTAAGCGATGGGCGTCGTGAAGATAGTCGTTTTCTAAGTCATCTAAAGCAACCTTAATAATATGATCGTCATCCACCCCGGCGCTAATTAAATAGTTATAGAAAAGGACATTCAGAAGATACGATTTTCCGCATCTTCTAATCCCCGTGATAACCTTGACTAAGCCATTGTTCATCCGGAGTTTCAGTTCATTCAGATAATGATCTCTAGTAATGTTCACGCTTCCCTCTATTGATATTTTTTTCAAATTATTTTGCTTTTTGTCAGTAGTATTATAGCAAAGAAAGGCTTTTTCAGCAATCGTGTTGACATTTTTTCAAATTATTTTGTTTTCTATCAGTTAAATAGAGCTGAACAGCTGTCCAATCCTATCAATCTACTAATAGAAAAACATCTTACACAAAGCAGCAATTCTGCCCTTTTCTACTTAGCTAGTGTTGCCTTCAGCTCAAAGATCTGATCACGAAGCAAAGCAGCCTGATCAAAATCCAATGCCTTAGCCGCCTTGTTCCTTTCGGTTGTCAGTCTACGGATCATCCTCTCCGTCTGCTTTGCAGTCAGCTTACCACCCTCAAATCCCTTCTCATGCTTCTTTCCGACAATATGAATCGGTTCTTCAATCGGTTTCCTAATTGTCTTAGGAACCCTGTTATGTTCCTTGTTATAGGCTTCCTGGATAGAACGACGTCTTTTCGTTTCCTTGATTGTCTCTGCCCTAGCATCCGAAATCTTATCACAGTACCTGATAACCTTACCATTTGCATTTCGGGCAGCACGTCCTGCAATCTGGGTAAGAGCACGGGCAGAACGAAGGAAGCCTTCCCGGTCTGCATCTAAGATGGCAATCAATGAAACTTCTGGTATATCAAGGCCTTCACGAAGAAGGTTGATACCGATTAGAACATCATAGATTCCTTTTCTCAGCTTATAAATGATTTCTGTTCGTTCCCTTGTCAGGATTTCATGCTGAAGATAAGCGACTTTAAAGTTTCGGGATTCCAAGAACTCCGCTAGGTTCTCGGCATCCTTGACCGTCAAAGTAATCACAAGGACACGCTCATTCTTTTTGATTCGTTCTTCAATTTCCTTCCTGACATCATAGACAGGATTATTCTCATTGGAACGGACTTCGATAATCGGATCCAACAAGCCAGTCGGACGGATAATCTGCTCCACAACATGATGTCCGGCTTGATCAAGCTCATAATCTCCCGGCGTTGCCGAAGTACAGATTACATTGGTAATCTTCTTTTCGAATTCATCGAACTTCAGCGGACGGTTATCCAAAGCAGAAGGAAGACGGAACCCGTATTCCACCAAAGTCTGCTTTCGGCTCCGGTCTCCGTTATACCTCGCGCCAACTTGAGAAATCGTCACATGACTCTCATCAATAAACCTCAGGAAATCCTTCGGGAAATAATCAAACAAGGTATAAGGAGTCTCTCCCTCTTTTCGTCCATCGAAATGGCGGGCATAGTTCTCAATGCCAGCACACCTTCCAAATTCACTTAAATAATCCAGATCATGCTCCGTACGCTGTTTAAGACGTTCTGCCTCCAACAGCTTTCCCTGGTCCTCAAAAAATTTCAGACGTTCATTGAGTTCTTCCCGAATTGTCTTACAGGCACGCCTGATTCTCTCTTTGCCAGAAGCATGTTCACTAGCCGGGAAGAAAGGATAGTACTCCAATGTCTGGACAACCTCTCCGGTTGTCGGCTGGATTTGATCAATTTCACTGATCTCATCAAAATCAGAGAAGACACGGATGATGTATTTATCCCCGCTAGGAGGATAAATGTCCATAACATCTCCACGAATACGGAAACATCCTGGATCAAGGCTCCTATCATTTCGTTTATACTGAGCAGCAATCAGCTTCTGTCCGATTTCCTTTGCGTTGAAAGGTTCACCGACATGCAAAGTAAAAGCAAGGTCCCGATATTCATCCGGATCACTTAAGCCATAGATACTGGCAACCGAGCACACCACAATCGTATCTTTCCGCTCCAAAAGAGAGTTAACAGCAGAGGCACGCCTCCTCTCGATTTCTTGATTCCTGACAACCTGCTTGTCAATAAAGGTATCTGTCTTCGGAATATAGGCTTCCGGCTGATAGAAATCAAAGTTTGAAATAAAGTACTCTACCCGATTATGCGGAAAGAGTTCCTTGAACTCGCCATAAAGCTGAGCAGCCAAGGTCTTATTATGGACAAGGACCCTCGTTGTCCGCTGACAGGCCTGGATGATATTAGCCCTCGTAAAAGTCTTGCCAGTGCCAGTAGCACCTTGCAAGACCTGCCATCTCTTGTTTTCCTTAACGCCTTCCACTAGTTCCTTGATAGCCTCTGGCTGGTCGCCGGTTGGCTGGTAAGGAGAAATCAGCTCAAAACGATGTTCTGGATCAGTCATAGCACCTCCTAGTCAATTGATCATAGTGTTCCAAGTATAAATCAAAGCAATCCTTTTCCCATTTCTGATTCAATGTTCTATCCATAGCGCCTTTCTCGTTAAAGGCATCCCTCAATCCATATTTTTCCTTTACAAGATTGAAGTAACTTTCAATGGCATCATCAAAATGGTAAGTCTTGGAATAGTTCTCAGGAACAGAGGAATCCATCAGTCTTAGTGCAGAAAGAAACAGATTCTGCCCATATTCGCTGATTCCTGTTGTCTCACTAAGAGTCCAGTTTGCAGAAAGGTACTGATAGTCGTAGGAATAGCTGACATCCGGAAGGATTCCTTTCTTCTGGATGCACCTGATATTATCCTTGTCTTTTCCTTCATCGTACCTTGTTTCGTTCTCTCTTTCCGGGCCATAGACATAGGCAGAAGTATAGCGGATGACAGAACCGTCCGAATACCGGAGGAAGTTCTGGGCAATGCCTTTTCCATAGCTCTTGAAGCCATAGACTTTCGCATTCGTGCCAGCTCTCCTAGCAAGAATAAAAGTCTCGCTTGCACTCGCAGTCTCACCATCCTGGATGATGGTATACTTCTTGAACTGATAGGCGGGTTCTTTGGTCTGATAAACACTCGAGATGGTCTTGCCGTCTTTGTTTTTCCTTTCGTAAAGAAGGGTTCCCTTCTTTACGAACAGAGATGCCCTTGCAGAGGCCTGATCAAGATAACCGCCTCCGTTTCCACGGAAATCAAGAACAAGGTGTTCAATCTGGTTTTTGTAGGTCTCAAGCACTGCATGGAGAGCAGTGGTAGGAGATCCAAGCCTTGTGTTGATTTTGATGGTCCTTGTGTTTCCGTTTGAGCTTTTCGGAATATCGACAACATCAATAAGACGAGAAGAATAGAAAGACTTTGTCCTTTTCAGAGTGAACTCTTTCTGATTGGAATGAACTCCAGAGAAAGTATATTCCGTAGAGGAAGAGAGTCCTTTTAAATAGCTATCAATCTCCGTAAGGGTGTGTTCTTTGAAAGAATAAGTAACAGGAGAGGTTATCGAATAGAGGACATCTCCCTTCGTAAGTCCTGCTTTTTCGGAAGGAGAATCCATTTCGGTTCCTAAAATATAGAGGCCGCCATCATAACTATGGGAAGTGAATCCAAATCCTTTTCCGTCTGTAGATAATCCCTGTTCATCCCTGTTTTTGGTATAGAAAGTATAGGGATCATTCCTTGTAGATGCAGGGCCATTAAGAAGTCCAGCTATGGCATCATCTTTCAGATAGACTTCTTCGTTTCCGTATAGCCACTCATTCTGAAGAAGATGATATCCAGCAATCAGTTTCTGTTCATCACTGGATAGTTTTGTACGACTGAAATGCTCATAAACAGCGAAGCAGGAAGTCCCTAGACATGCAACTGCTAAGACTGCAATCCAGATATTCTTCCATGTGCCTGTGTTTTTCTCTTTTCTGACTTGCATAACACTCTATCCTCCTTCCGAAAATCCTATTTCATTATTCTATCATGGAATAGACATTGCTATCCTTCCTGAGAAGAACGAGCAACTAAGAGAAATCCTTGATTCCAAAGGTAGTCTTTAAAAAGATGAAAGACAAGAAATGATTTTCCTGATCGTCGAGGGCCAGTTACAATTTTCACCAAACCATTTCCAAGGGATGATATCAATTGATTGAGATAATAATTTCTTTTAATATACATAGTAACCTTCCATTTTCTTTTTTATATATTTAAGCAAGTTTTTGAAATTAGTTTTATAGTTTAT